>JAXDBV010000199.1:0-2594 GCA_034678415.1 Bacteroidales bacterium | reverse complement strand
ACCCTTTACCCGCCTCATACCTGCTCCAGAATTTATCCGATATGATCAGGCGGCGGTTGCCGAAGGAAATTATAGTTTTTTCGGGATCTCCGTGGATTCCTGTTGTATAGGGTATGCCAAGAAAGCCGTTAAGGAGCGTCGCTACGATATATTTCCTTTCCTCGGTAAAATTACCGGGGATGCTTACTTCCAACATTCCTGGCAGGGAATAATACGTGTTTTAATAACCGGGGGATGAGGAATATTATTTCCGCGGGGAAAATCCGGGTTATCAGCAGGAACTTATGCCTCAGATGAACGGAAGGGTTTTTAAGGGTTTGTCCTGTTTTCTTCATTACAAAAACCGGCCGGGGCCATGGATACAACAAACAGTTACGTATAAGGATTCTGTTTCCGGTATGCACAAGGTTCCATGACACATGCGGGCGATGATCCATGGTAACACGTTCTATAAGAAGGGTATATAAATGTAATCTTCTCCCCATCCGTTTTGAAGGTTCTTTGTTCAGGGCATTCCATGATTGTTCATGGATACGGTATTGAGCCAACACCCGGTCATGAAAAAACAGGTCTCCCTGTTCAATGACAAGGTACCAGAGCAAGGTATCTTCAACATCTCCGGTGGTTTCGTCAAACCCGCCTGATTTCAAAACCGGTTCCTTTTTGCAAACCACGGTTGATGTGGGAATCTGGATATCCTTTTTCATGATATTCAGGAAAGCATCCGTCAGCATACCGGGTGTGCCGGTTCCGAAAACTGCCGGCCGGTTAAGTGCCGGGTCGCCTTGATTCATTCGTACCCCATCGCGGTCAATAACTTCTGCCCTGCTGTATAGGAAGACCAGACCAGGGTATGTACCGATGGCCTCCGCATCTCTTTCCAGTTTGCCGGGAAGCCAGACATCATCGCAATCCAGCATGGCCAGGAATTCACCCCGGGCCTGACTGATGGCAAGGTTACGCGTTGCGCTGACTCCTCTGTTCCCCCCATCCGGATGTTGCAGTACCCTGATACGACTGTCCTTTTCCGCCATCGTGACGGCTATGGCAAGACTATTATCCTTCGATCCGTCATCGGCTATCAGTAATTCCCAGTCCGGCATGGTCTGTTGTATAACGCTCTGAACGGCGGACTCGAGGTATAGCTCACCGTTGTATACAGGCATGATTACAGAGAAGAGACAGGTATGTTTCCCCTGGAGGTTATCCAGACTGTGGTTCACCGGTGTAATGATTGAAGGATAATCACGCGATCTTATTGCCCTGCAACAGTGATTTCATCCTGTAATAATAATATCGGATCCATTTTGCCGCTTTCCATCCCAGCAGCAATGAAAATACCCGGAATGTTCCTTTACCGAAATGAGGCCTGATCGAAGGATTCAACTCCTTTATATTCTCCCGGGCGCTCCTGTATAAATCGGGGTACTGAGGATAAATGCTGAAAATATATTTGTGATACTGGCAGGCACAGGCATTTCTTGTCTGAAGGGATGAATTTACCGATATCATGTGCCGGGTCACCAGGTTCAGCGACTGCAACCTTGATTGCAGAGCTTTCCTGTTTTTCCGGCTACCGACACTTGTCTTAATACCTCTGCGGTAGTATGACCAGGCATCCTTGGTAAAAACGATGCCTTTGCTTTTCAGGAGTACCCTGGCAAAGAACTCGGGATCGTCGTTATAGCTCAATTCTTCATTCCAGGGTCCTGCTTCCTCAATGATGTGACGGGGTGTGAGCCATACGACGGGCGGGAACATGGCATTATCAAAGGCAGCATCTATCAGCCATTGCAGAGGGTCTGAGTAATCCTTCCAGCCGGCATCGGGCTTATGTGTTGCATCGCCGGGTGTATGATTAAAATTGCCAAAAGGTCCTGATGCAATATGTTCTTCGGTAGCTGATTGCAGAGCGATGATTTGTTTTTCAATCTTATCAGGCGTCAGCAGGTCATCCGCATCAAGGTACTGAATGAAGTCACCTTTCGAAAGGGAGAAGGCATGGTTTCGTGCCGCGCTGCCTCCACGGTTGGGTTGCCGCGCAGTAATAATACCTGGGAACCGGTCGATAATACCCTGTGTACGATCGGTGGAACCGTCATTAACCACAATAACTTCCTTGTTCTTCCATGTCTGATCAAGCGCACATTGAATGGTTTCTCCCAGCCACAATTCACAATTGTAAGCCGGAATGAGAATCGAAACCAATGGGGGATGGTGTGCAATTGCTGATTTTTGCATTACCTATTCTATAAATATATGTTAATCGGTTGTATTGTAATTAACTTTCCGGTTGAGAATAATACCTGGCTAATAATACATAACATACAACATATTCTCCGAATTTATTAAATATTATTGAATAGAACTCTGACAGAATAAACAGGGATGGATATTCAATTTAGTCCGTAATTATTAGATCATTATTTAAATATGCTGTAATGAGTAATCTCAACGCTATGAGGAAGTTGCATGTGAAGTGTTTAAAGTCATTTTTTATCAATAGTCCGGCAGATTTGATAGTGGTTTTATACTTCTTTTCTTTCATTGATAGAACAAATAATCGTTGATGAACAACTCGTTCTGCTTTATTA
>JAXDBV010000198.1:0-6896 GCA_034678415.1 Bacteroidales bacterium | reverse complement strand
CCTGTTCTGGTCGAATTGATATAATCATAGCTCATCTTATGATAGTCGCAACATCTGTAATAAGGCATCCAGGTGGGTGTATTCAGAGATAGGTTCATGTTGTTATTTGCACGTCCGTCCGTTGTGCCATCATTCATAGTATTTTGATATTCCCATATGGATTCAGGGGTATTATTATCATATGAGCAGAGGAAATTATGAGCAAAATCTGAACACAATTCGTATTTTCCGCTGTTTATGATGTTATTACAGTGTTGTAACGCCTCATTCAACCGGTTGGTGTTTATGTTGACAACCTGGTGGTATTCATCCATTTCGTATGCCATCCACAGCAGGGTTTTCACCATGAAGGCTTCCGCGGCATATTTTGTGGGTCTGCCTTTGTCTGCTTGTATTTCAGGCAGCACATTATAGGCGGCTTCAAAATCGTCTAGGATCTTCTGCCAGAGTTCCAGGTCGGTCAGGTCACGGTTTCCGATGTTTTCATATTGATCAACCGGCACATTTTCATCAATATAGGGGACCCACCGGTGGAAGTTTTTTATCTGGAAGTATTCATAACCCCTGAGGAATCTCATCTCGGCTATTCGTTGTTCCTTTTCCGGGAATATGGCAGCATCGACTCCGTTCAGAACCTTTAATGCCGTGTTGCACCGGCCTATTCCTTCCCATACGCCTAGATACAAGGTAGTCTGGTTATCGCCGGAGGGTGTAGCCAGGGTAAATACTTCCATCTGGTACCATTCAACTTCAGCGGTCAGTCCTCCACCTGCCCCTTTATAGGAGTCATCGGAACGAACGCACCCGTAATAACAGGGATGGATCGATTTCGGCCATCCTTGTTTGATAGGCCATCCATATGCAGCAATTACAAAGCCATCAATATAATCGGGATCCGCTAGATTCTCAGCCGTGAGAACACCTTTCTGCGGAATATTGAGGAAATCATCCTGGCATTGGGTCAGTGTGGCCATCAGTACGATAACGCCAGCAAATGCTATAATAAAGCCAACTATTTTTTTCATGATAGAGATAGTTAAAATTTTGACTGAATACCAAACGTGAATATGGCCGGCCGTGGGTAATTATTGAAATAGGTAGCCGCGGTGCTGTAGGCGCTCCAGGTAGGCTGCCAGTCGGCAATTTCCGGGTCCAGGCCGGTAAATGCATCATCTCCCCAGGTCTTCTTGATAGTGACCAGGTTCTGACCGGAAACATACACACGTAGATTCTTCATAAGAATTTTGGAACAGATACGGGACGGCAGCTTATACCCGATCTCAAGGCTTCTCAGTTTCAGGTATGAACCATCCTGGACAAAGTAGGTAGAAGGTCTCCCTTCCTCATTGGTATTGAAATTGGTTAAGGCCGGTTTATCCGAACCGGGATTGGAAGGTGACCATGCATCCAGGATGCCTTTTGCATGGTTCTGGTACGGGATATTACGAAGGTTGATATAATCGGTCAGATACAGGTAATCATTATACACATCGTTGCCGATCACTCCCTGCCAGAACATGGAGAAGTCAAAGTTTTTATAGCTGGAATTGAAATCAATCCCGAACATGAAATCAGGGTCATAATTGGCGATCCAGGTACGGTCATATTCCCAGGTGATCCGGCCATCATTGTCGAGGTCTTTATACTTCATTCTTCCCAGGCTTTTACCGGGCTGTTCAGGTGCTTCCAGCACCTCTTCCTGGGTTTTGAAGATCCCGTCAGCCACAAAGCCGTAGACAGAACGCAGCGGGCGGCCAAGAATATCATCATCCAGGCCATTGCCTCCATATTCAAGCTCCAGTCCTTCCGGTATATGATCGATCCTGTTTCTCGACAATGAAATATTACCTGACAATGAATACACAAATTCTCTTTTCAATGAACTGTTGTAGGAAACGATGGCTTCAAAGCCATTGTTGGTCATATCAGCGGCATTGATCCACATTTCTGCACCTTCTCCGAAAACAGGATTGGCTGCGGGCTCAAACAACATATCCGTGGTGATCTTATGATAATAGTCCATGGAAGCGGTCAGCCGGTTATTGAAGGCGCCAATATCGAGACCCAGGTTAGTCTGGGTTGTGGATTCCCATCTCAGGTTCGGGTTGCCCAGGTGGAGGGCATAATAGCCGGAAGGCAGCTGTCCTGATTCGGCTCCGGTAATGGAATACGAGGTAAGATCATAGCTGCTGCCGAAGGTGGTCAGGATACCATTGGTAGGAATATAAGAGTTGCCATTCACTCCCCAGCTTGCACGGATTTTAAGTTCCGACAGTATTGTGGGAAGGAAACTCATAAAGCTTTCTTCCGACAACCGCCAGCCAACGGATACGGCGGGGAAGAATCCATAGCGGTTGGCCTCGGGGAATTTCGAACTGCCGTCGAAACGGCCTGTGAGGGATAACAGGTACCTGTTCATGAATGAATAGTTCACCTTCCCGAAATAAGAGATCAATGAGTATTCATCGCCGATTCCACTAATGTTCATTAAGCCGGTGGCTGAATTAAAGAAGGCGTATTGCCGGGTTTCCAGTAAAATATCATCACGCGTGGAAGTGGATGACTCATTATAATGATGGAATAATTCGACTCCGGCAACCAGGTTCACGTCATGATTGGATGTCGTTAGATTGTAATTCAGCGTATTGGTCCAGATCCAGTCGGTTGCTGTGCTGCCGTTCACCTGTACTGAATTTTTCGGATCGACAAGCCCACCGGCTTCTCTTCTTATGCTATTTACATACCGGTTATATCCATTGCTGTTGTCAATGCCATACTGTGTTTTTACAGTCAGACCTTTCAACAGGTTCAATTCTGCAAAGACATTCCCGATAATTTTCAGTGCATTTGTCGGATTTTTCTTATTATTTTCCAGGGTATAAACCGGATTCCAGGATTCGTCCATTCCGAGTTCACGGCTGCTGCCTCCGTACCCGCCATACATATCGTATACCGGAACCATGGGATGCATCCATACAACCGACTGGGTTATACCGCCAACGTTGCTGATATAACTCCTGTTTATAATGTTCAGATTTTCTCCCACTTTCAGCTTCCCTTCAAGCAGGTTAAATGACGTATTTAACCGGATGGAAAATTTCTTCTGGTAATTCGTGATGATATTACCGTTTTCGTTCAGGTAATTCAGTGAGAACATGGTGTTCGATTTTTCCGTGCCGTGCAAAACGGTCAGCTGATGGTCCTGCTGAAAGGCAGGTTTGAACACCTCATCCCACCAGTCGGTGTCAGAAGATTTTTGTGTCTGGGCTGAATTCAGCCATTCCACAGGGGTAAGATCATCCAGGACGGCTATCCCGTCATCATCATAATGCCATTCATAGTCATACAGTTCAGAGGTCGCGTTCGGATCCAGGCCGTCATTGATCATAGCCATCCAATGGGCAATACCCCATTCCCTGGTATTCAGCAATTCGGGTTTATTGTACACATTGCTGGTGCTGAACTTCGCATCATAGTTGATGGAAAGATCTCCCTTTTTAGCCTGGAGGGTATTTATCAGGATCACACCGCTGGCAGCTCTTGCCCCGTATATACTTGCAGAGGCGGCATCCTTAAGGATCTGTATGGATTCAATATCATTCGGATTCAGGTCTCTCAGGTTTGCGGTGGAAGCAACACCATCGATCACCAGTAAGGGAGAAGAAGAATTTATTGAAGTGATACCCCTGATATTGATACTGACACCGGAAGCAGGATCCCCGTCGGTAATGA
Organism: Bacteroidales bacterium; assembly: GCA_034678415.1. Lineage (GTDB taxonomy): Bacteria > Bacteroidota > Bacteroidia > Bacteroidales > VadinHA17 > JAXDBV01. The sequence goes on along the minus strand of JAXDBV010000198.1, from coordinate 3,164 downwards.
TGTTCACGCCTGCGACCTTTCCCTGAATGGATCGCAACACGTTTGAATAGGTGTTTCGCTGAAGGTCATTCTTTGTCACTACGGCGATGGATCCTGTCAGATCGGCTTTTTTCTGTGTCATATACCCCACAGTGATAATTTCACTGAGCTGCTGGACTTCCACCGTCATTTTGACTTCCAGGTAGGTTCTGCCATCGATGGAAACCTCCTGTGTTTCCATACCGATGAACGAAAATACCACGACCTTATCTTCCGGGGCTATTTCCAGGGTGAAGTTCCCGTTGATATCAGTGGTTGTTCCCCTGGTGGTCCCTTTCACAAAAACGGTAGCGCCGGCAATGGGATTTCCCTGTTCATCGGTGACCGATCCTTTCACAACATTTTGCTGGAGGAACAGTTGTTCACGGATCTCATTCTTAAGAGAGATGACGATAAGATTATTGTCATAAATCTTATAGGTATAGTCCGTGGATGCCAGTAATCTGTCAAGAACCTCGTGGATATTCTGATTCCTGAATTCCAGATCAATAACCTTGTCGATGGATTCAAATTCATCATTGTAGAAGAAGCGGTAGTTGCTCCCTTTTTCGATGATATCCAATACATCCCTCACCTTTTTTCCTTCGGAGGTAAAGGAAAACTGGCCGAATCCCGTGGCAGAAAGATTCAGTGCGAATACGATCATCAATAAGGCGGACAGTTTCATAATGAGGAGGATTTTAGGTTTTTTCCATACCGGAAAATGAAAAAATGGTTTCTTTTTCATAGTTTTGTTTAATGTTAGTTAGAGTTAAGAATAATTGATCCCTGCATGGAACGGGGAATTGATTGTAATTAACTTTGACTTCATCCGGAGGAAAACAGCCGCAACCTGTTTTCCTCTTTTTTTGGATTTATCTTCTTGTCTATCCATAGGCAGTGCTTTTTGGTTCAGGATTGTTTTAGTATTTTATTGGCACTCGTTCACATCGCCTGATTATTACTCTTGCTGGTGCATTTTTGTGTACAACAGGACATTTTTCCTGTTCAGGGAATAGTCAATGGGAGCAGTGATTTTAATCACATCCAGGACCTGTTGAAGTGTTTCATCGAGCAACACTCCCGTGAACCGGTGTTTTTTCACCTCTTCATCGCCGAAAGTAAAGGTGACATTGTACTTTCTCTGTAGCTTGATGCAGAGGTTCTCGAGATTTTCATTTCTGATAATCAGCTTATTATGTGTCCATGCTGTTACCTGGTCCACATCGGTCGCCGGCAATAAAACCAGTTTGTCTGTGATGATTTTGGCAGGCTCGAGAGTTTTGGGCTCTGTCTCGCGGATTTCTTCCAGTGTAATGCGGTTGGATTCACTGGTATAGATGGCTTTCTGGCTGGGTTTAAGTTGCAGGGTTTCTTCCTTGTTAACGCTGCCCTCCTGTGTGATCTCAATCTTCCCCTCGACAAGGGTTGTCTCAATCATTCCGTCGTCGGAATAGGCTTTGACATTGAACTCGGTGCCTGTGGCTTTTATGCGGATATTTCCCGCACTGACCACCAAGGGCAGGTCGTGGCGTTTGGCCACCTTAAAATATGCCTCGCCTTCAAGATGCAGATCCCTGTGAAGAGAGTTGTAATCGCTCCGGTATTTAATTGTACTTCCGGCATTCAGCATTACTTCGGTACCATCGGCGAGTTTCACCTCCGATCTGGCCCCCAGGGGGGCTGTCACTTCAATATAGGTATTCGTATCACTGTGTTCGGCGGTAATAGCCGTTCGATCACGATGAACAGCAGTACCAAGGATAAAAGCAATGCAAAAAACAGCTGCCATGGACAACCCTTGTGCAATTAACCTCCTGACCCTGGTTTTGTTCCCGGCCAGCGGTTTTCGATAATCTGTTGTCTCCCTGTGTTGTATTTCCGAGAGAATCCGGGTATATAGCCTTTCGAAGTCCGTCGTCTCATTTTCATATTGCTCCTCCCTGAAATCATGCAGAAGTGACATCAATACTTCCTTTACCTGTCTTTCGTAGACGGGTGAGACAAGCATCTCTTGGAGACGCTGTTTCTCGTGCTCAGTGCATTTCTTTTCCAGGTATTTGTTGAGTAAATCGTTGATGTCGTTAGTACGGTTCGATGTCATATTAAATTATATTACAATAAGTATATACAATTTAAAAGATTAAACTACTCACTGGAAAACAGAAAAAACAGACAGCCTGGAAGGATGACGGGCTCCTGTATCATTGTAACTGCCCGGAGGAATAATCACCCCTTTCGATTAAAATAAAACCAGTATGATTAACGGAAGGATTTCACTTTTCAGATTGTGCCTGATGATCTTCATGGCACGGAAGAAATGATTTTCCACTGTACGAATCGAGAGATCAAGTTTTTTGGCTATTTCAGCACAAGTAAGACCTTCGGCCTTGTGCAGTTCGAAGATTTTCTGTTGCCTCGGCGGCAATGTTTCCACGATTGAGTTTATGGAGCTTTCAAGATCGTGTGAGATAACCTGTTCGTAGGTGAGATCCGAATGGGAGCTGCTGTTGTACATTTCATGTTCGATGAACCTGTTACGAACAGCTTTCTTTTTCAGATAATTATAGATATAGTTAACGGCACAACGGTAAATATAGTTCTTCACCGGCATATCTGCGTCGAGCGATTTCCGGTGCTCCCAGATGCCGATAAAGACCGATTGGATCAGTTCCTCCGCCTCTTCCTTGCAGTGAAGGTACTTTACTGAAAAATAAAAAATCTTTTTGCTGTAACGATCGTATAATAATTTAAAAGCATCTTTATTCCCATCCCTGATCTTTACCACCAGGAGGTTATCACTAATACTATCAGGCTTATTTACCATGATTTGAAGGAAACAGACGCGGTATATTTCACTGATCTCATCGCATATACATACGATTTACCGGAAAATGTCCGGTTGAAGACCGGCTCTCTGCATGTATATGTTTTATCGTATAAGCAAATATACAATTTTTATTCTTTCCAACTATCAGGAAAACATCAGACTTTCGGGTATTATCAATATCGGGGTTTATCCATGAATCCTTCACCCCGATGGCGAACAGGTAGTTATCATCTGCCTGCCGGCAGCGTTTATCGGCAAATCCCCCTCTTCCCAACCTGATTTTTTGCAACTGTGACAAATGATGCCAAGTTGATCT
>JAXDBV010000197.1:0-2587 GCA_034678415.1 Bacteroidales bacterium | reverse complement strand
GCTGTTGAAATCTTCCATGCGGCAGCGCCCTGAGTACATTATCGTCGGAGAAGTGCGGGGAAAAGAAGCTCAGACGCTCTTCCAGGCCATGAACACCGGCCATGCTACCTTATCGACCATCCATGCCGGCAGCAGCAGGGAAGCGATCAACCGGCTTACCCATGAACCCATCAGTGTACCAACGGCTATGTTTACCGCTCTCGATCTGGTCATCACCCAGTCCATGTTCACCTACAGCAACAACCGTATCCGTCGCTGTCTTGCCATCCACGAGATTTCCGTTGACGGGGATGGAACCATTAACCTCCGGAAGCTGTTTGAATATGATACCCCGAGCGATTCGTTCCGCAAAGTGGCAGATCAATCAAGGGTACTGGATGAGATTGCAGCGATGCGTGGGTGGACACCGGACCAGGTGCAGGAAAAACTGAAAAAACGGGAAGAATTCCTTACGGTTGCCCTGGACGTGCCCCGCCCCGATATTCACGATTTGGCCAATGCCATCCATGATCTGGGGGACTAAAATGACCCTGCAGTCTCTCCTTAAACGTACCACCTCCCGGCTGGAACAGTTCGAAATGATCCTGTATGGGTCCCATATCGGCAGGGACCTGCAGGCATCCCATCTGCCGGTCACCGCAGAACAATACCTCCGCACCACAAAACTGTACCTTGTCCTGTCAGGTGCAGTTTTTCTGGGTTTTTTTGCATTTGTTTCAATAACCGGATATAATTTTGGTATCTTTACCGTTATCCCGCCAGTATTTTTCTGGATTTTCCTCTTTGTTGTTATGATACCCGGCCTGTACCTGTTCCAGATCTATTATCCGCTCATTATTGCCCGCGGGAGGAAGACCAGAATTGATCTCGAACTTCCCTATGCAGTCTCGTACATGCAGGCACTTTCCACCACCATGTCCCCCTTTGAAGTCATACAGAAGATCTATGAGGAAAAACAGATGTTCGGGGAGGTTTCCCTTGAATTCGGGCAGATTGTAAGGGACGTGGAACTGTTTGGAGATGATCTTATCACAGCTATGCAAAATCTCCAGAAGGATACCCCCTCACTCCTGCTGAAAGATTTTCTCAATGACCTGAGTGTCATTTTTGGAAGCGGAGGCGGCATCACGGAATACCTCTCCTCAAAAACAGCATATTTCCACGAACAGGCCAGACGGGAACTCGAAGTCGTCCTTAAAACTATCGAGATTATGGCAGAGGTCTATGTGGTGGCGTTTGTTGCCGGGCCCATTGCCCTGATCATCATGATTGTAGCTCAGGGCATGACAAGCAGGTCGACCATGGCATGGCTTCTGCCATTCATGTACCTGTGCTTACCGATAGGAGCTCTCATTATGATCTGGATTCTGTCCATGATGCTTCCTCCGGAAAACCTCGAAATAAGCCGGCGCGAGTTCGTGGAGTATGATGTCAGTACCGGTGTCGAGGTTCAGGATGAAAGCGTACCGGTTGACCGCAAATTTTTCCGGCATATCGAAGCCAGGAAAAAAAGATTCCGGATCTATGAACAACTGCGCCATCCCTTTCGCTCGTACATATCCCGGTACGAGTACGGCCTGGTTGCAGGTCTGGTATGTGCAGGATTTTGTTCATTCCTCCTTGTTTCCGGAACCCTTTCAGCGCCTTTTTCGAAAAATACCTTCGAGGCAGGTATCTGCCTGATCATCATCGCATTCATGGCACCGCTCGCCCTTGCCTATGAAGGGCGCCACTGGTACGTCAGTAACATTGAAAAGCACATCCCGGAATTCCTGCGGGAACTCTCAGATATGAAAGATATCGGGCTCACACTCCCAGATGCCATCGGGCGGATAGCATCAGTAAAACAGGGGCTGCTTAGTACGGAACTTGCGCTCGTATCCCGCGATGTCAGTACCGGCGCGTACGTGAACACTGCGCTGGTGAGAATGGAGAAAAGGATCGGTCTCGTCTCTGTCAAACGTGCGATCTCGCTGCTGGTCAAAGCAAGCGAAATAACCTCGAACCTGCGCCAGATATTCATGATTGCCATCACAGACTTTGAACATTACCTGAAAATGAAACGCGAACGGGCGAACACCGCTATTGTCTATGTGATGATCATTTACCTGTCCTTTGGCATTTACCTCTATACTGCCTACCAGCTCATCGGACCATTCATGGCGGGTTATTCGACGTTTAATATCAATTTCAATATGGCACAAAACGTAACCGACATGTTCGGGATTGGCATCATTCTTGGTCTGTTCTCCGGTATCATGGCCGGACAGATGAGTTCGAACAGTATTCTTGCCGGGTTCAAACACAGTATCGTCCTCCTGACTGCAACCGTAGTGATGTTTGTGTTTATCATTTGAGGACAGGACCATGCCAAAAAATCGGGAGAATGAATCGGCTGTCTCGGCAGTTGTCGGCGAAATGCTCATGATCGGGATTGTACTTATCCTGGTCGCGGTCTTCTCTGCATCACTCCCGGGTTATCTCCCTTCCGAACGCAGCCCGACGGTCACTATCAAGGTGTGCTATGACAACACCAGCGGAACCATTACTCTCTGGCATAAGGGTGGTGACTGGGTCAAGGCCAGTT
>JAXDBV010000196.1:0-3169 GCA_034678415.1 Bacteroidales bacterium | reverse complement strand
TTCAAATTTTCCGTATTGTCTAATAATAAGGCTGTTTTGTACAGCATTCCTGTCGATTTTCCCGATCAGGAACAAGGTGACGATCGGGAAATAATCCGGTGATTTTCACATGACGGGTAAACGGCTGTCGGAAACCCCCCGGCAAAGACTCAGGGGCTTACCGAAAAATGCTTGTTCGGTAAATTTACTGTCGTAGAAACAGGCCACAAGATACATACCCGGGTTACCATTAATTGAACCGGGCCTAGGGCAATAACGGATGTAAAAATCCACGTTACTGATGCATGAAGACAGAGACAGATAGAAAGCCTGGTTCAACGGTTGTTCTCTCACAACGGTTTCCTTGCAACAACGCCGTTTTAACTGAACTCATCGATTTGACACCATTCTTTATAAAACTAAAAAAATGTTGCACTTCAAACCCGGGTACAGATTATTATTGGTATGTTTATCCTGTGCCTTGGTGAAATTACAATGGAACATTTGAAAATCGCAGTCATTTGGGTGATTTTCTGCCTGCTTTCCGCCTGTGATAAGGGGGAGATAGCCGTAGATCAGGGGCCTCATGATCTTTCATTCCATCAGCTTTCGTCTGTCTGGGATGAGGCCATGCCGCTGGGAAACGGGATGCTGGGTGCACTGGTATGGCAGAACGGGGAAAAACTACGATTTTCTCTTGACAGGGCCGACCTGTGGGATCTGCGTCCAGTGCCAGACTTCAGCAAGCCGGAATGGAGATTCAAATGGGTTTTTGAGCAGTGGAAAAATAATCAGCATGCCGTCGTCCGGAAAGCCTTTTACGCTCCCTACATCGATCTGCCTGCACCCACCAAAATTGTAGCAGGAGCGCTTGAGTTTGACCTGTCGGGGCTTGGAGAGGTTGAGAGTGTTCGCCTTAACCTGCGGAATGCAATATGTGAAATACGATGGAAAAGCGGTACGCGTTTGCTGGCCTTTGTACATGGCAGCAAGCCCTGTGGATGGTATCGTTTTGAAGACCTGCCTGAAGATATTCACCCGGAGATCGTGGCCCCTCCGTATGAAGAGGGAATGGATGTAACATATGATAGAAAATCACATTCCTGGCATACCCCTGGAAGCCTTGGATACAGCCAGGGTGATATCGTTGAGTCGGGGAATAACCTGACCTATATCCAGGAGGGATGGGGAGGATTCAGGTACCAGATGTACATCGAATGGAGAGACAAAAAGGGAATACAGGAGGGGTGCTGGAGCATCAGCAGCCAGATTCCCGGCCGTGAGAAGCAGACCGATGCCGCTGAAAACGTGAAAGCAGAAATCGGAAAAGGATTTACTGCATCTCTGGAGTCACATAAAAAATGGTGGCAGGATTTTTGGGCCTGTTCTTCTATTTTCATTCCAGACGCCGTGTTGGAGAAGCAATGGTACCTGGAGATGTACAAGTTTGGTTCTGTTGCAAGGAAAGACGCGCCCCCCGATCTCCCTCCAGGCTGTCTGGACCGCCGATAATGGCCGGTTGCCTCCATGGAAAGGGGACTATCATCACGATCTGAACACACAATTAAGCTACTGGCCAGCCTATAGTTCAAACCATCCTGACCTTGGGGAAGGATTTACCGACTGGTTATACGGAGCCAGGGATACATTTAAATCATATACGAAACAATACTTTGAAACCAACGGGCTTAATGTACCGGGAGTATCAACATTAACAGGTCATCCCATGGGTGGATCGCCGCAGTGGGTATTTGGTCCGACGGTATCTGCCTGGCTGGCTCACCAGTTCTACCAGCACTGGAGGTATACTTTGGACAGTATTTTCCTGGAACAGAAGGCATATCCGTGGATCAGGGAAGTAGCCATATTCCTGGATGAATTCTCAGTCAGGAGGCATGACGGGAAGCGAAAACTTCCGCTGAGCTCCAGCCCGGAAATAAACCCGGAGGACATTATTCCCGGTTCTCCCAGGGCTTGGTTTACCGAAACGACGAATTTTGATCTTGCTCTTATCCGCTGGACTTTTGAAAAAGCGGCGGAGCTTGCACAGGTACTCTCCCTGAACGCTGAAGCGGCCCGGTGGGCACGTATTCTTTCCGAATGGCCGGAATATGCAATAGATCCTGAAACCGGATTAATGGTTGCCCCTGGATTTCCATATAACCGGTCACATCGTCATTTTTCCCACCTTGCAGCCATTTACCCGCTTGGAATAATCGACCGCTCCCGGGGAGAAACAGAGAAGACAGTAATAGCTAATTCTCTTGCTCATCTTGAATCCACAGGAAGTTCCAGATGGTGCGGTTATTCCTTCAGTTGGCTTGGTAACCTTTTTGCCAGGGCGTCTGACGGGGAGAAAGCTGCAGAAGCACTGAAGATATTTGCCACCTGCTTCTGTCTGCCCAACAGTTTTCATGCCAACGGCGATCAGTCGGGAACAGGAAAATCGACATTTACCTACCGTCCCTTTACCCTTGAAGGAAACTTCGCTTTTGCGGCAGGGATACAGGAAATGCTCATCCAGAGTCATACGGGCATTATTCATATATTCCCGGCAATACCTGCCGGCTGGAAAGATGCCTCGTTCAGCAACCTGAGAGCCGAAGGGGCATTTCTGGTAAGTGCGCAACGAAAGAATGGGTCGGTCACATCGCTGAGCATACGATCGGAAAAAGGAGGCAGGGTGCTGATTTCCAATCCGTTTGAAACATCAGCCAGGATTGAAAGCAATATTATGTTTCACTGTGATGATGGTGTGATTATTATTGATATGCATCCTGGAGAAAGCGCAACTCTTACCATAAATAATCAATGAATCAATCAGGGATCAATCCGTTTAATAAAGACCTACGGCAGAACACATTGAAAGCCTGGCCTTGTGTATACTGTTAATGTTTTCACATTGAATCAATACCTTTATTTATTTCCTCATCAGGTTTTGCCTCATTATTCTGTCCGTGTAACGCTTTAAAAACTCTTCTGTTTTAATCGACATCCCTATTTCGCAGTTAGGTTCTTTTGTATCATCAATAACCGTATATCCCTCATCAGTAACGAAAACGTGTGCTTTTCGAGTTTTAAACAATTCAGGCCATAAGATCATTGCAACGGTGACGGCATCGAACAGGATGGGTTGGGGCTTTGGTCCCCGTTCAAGGCCCCACAGCGAGTATAGTCCGACGAGTGCATC
>JAXDBV010000195.1:0-5014 GCA_034678415.1 Bacteroidales bacterium | reverse complement strand
ACTGTTGTCCATATATCACGCAGTTCAGCGGCAGGGTAGGGATCGCCATTCAGCCAGCGAAGGGTATTGAAAAACTCCGCTGCATAGAGGAGGTTTTCAAGGCTTCGGTTACCCTCCTTGATTTCAGCCACTGTTGTGTAACAGCCTTCGAAAATAAATTGCATCTCGCCCACATGGGTGGGCCTGCCATCCATTTCCCTCGATGCTTTGCGAAAGAAATCGGCGGCTGTGGTAAACCGCATGGCCGGGAACCCGGGTGTTTTGTCGAGATGATGCACCTGATCGATCATTTTACGGGTGGGGCCCCCACCGTGATCCCCTAAACCAAGCGGGTAAAGCATTCTGTGTTTGCCGGGGACTGTCTGTTTCAGTTCCTCTTTTAATTGTTCAGGTACCAGCCTTCTCTGGCCGCTCCCGTTGTTTGCATAGCACAGAACCGTTGAGGCATCAGGTCCGGTCCACCAGAACGTGCCCATATAGGGCTTGCACCGGGTAAAATAGAAATAATCGCATCCGGCCAGTTTAAGTATCTGGGGCATTTGCGATATATGTCCGAAATTATCGGGAAGCCAGCCTACCGTGGACATCCTTCCAAAGTGGTTCTGAAAATAGCGTTGACCGAGAAGGAATGAACGGGTAATGGCCTCGCCCGACGACAGGTTCATATCCCCTTCAGTCCACATCCCGCCGGCCGGTTCAAGACGCCCTTCCTTTACATATTTCCTGAGAGAGTCGAACAGCGGAGGATCAACTTTTTCAACAAAACGGTAGACGGCCGCCTGACTCTGGATCATCTTAAAATCGGGATATTCATTCATAAAGGCTGCTGCCTGCCGCAGGTTGTCATTGCACATTTTCAACGTCTCAAAATAGGTCCAGAGCCAGTTCATGTCCATATGTGCATGCCCTATGAAATGGATGGTGTCACTGGTATGTTTTTTCTTCCCCCCAGCCTGGCAATCGGGTGGGTGAACCATCGTCAGTAACAGGAGAATAAAGAATATTCTACTCATATCTTGTTGGATTTTAATTGTGTTTTGTCAATATAGTTTTTCTCAGAAATGTTGCTGACACTTCTTTCGTAATATCTCCGGATTTCAGCAATAATTGCATTATCCTGCGGGGAGTGACATCTGCAAACCTCGTGTAAAACCGTATCCAGTCCTTTCGCCAGACGGTGGTGGAATTCAACATCTGCTGGGAACATGTTTCCTTCATCATCCTTTCCTTTAAAAAAGAAACCGTATGTCATTGCTTCCGTTATTCTGTCATGCAGCATGCCCTTTGTTTCAGCCATCCTGATAATTCCCATGAACCTGTCGTCAGGACCGAGTTTTCTTGTAAGATCCTGTCCTACCCTGAAGATCGTATCGCCCAGCGCCCTGTTTTGAAAGCGGATTAACAGGTCGGATATATGGGACTCCAATTCCTGCAGTGAATATTCATCAGGGTAGAATGCATGTAAGAGACGGGCGGCTTGCATCATCACAACATATGCAAAACGGTATACTTCCGTATCTTCAAGCACCTCGTAGATGTACCTTGCATTCTTATGTTTGAATGACCCGTAAAAGGCTATTGATGTATGGCCAAGATTATGGATGAATGCTTTACGATCCACCCATGCCCTGATGTTTTCTTTCGGATACAATCCTTTAACATCGGGAATGTCACCCTTAAATCCCTTCCTGTCCAGGATCAGTTCATTAAATTCTTCTGCGAACAGTGTCAGCGGATCCTTTTGCAGATCCTTTTTCGTGATCAGGGGAACCATTTTGCCGATACTGGTTTCGACCAGGCCCACCAACTGGTCGATCGGATAATTGCTGGGCAGCAGATACGCGAGCCGTTTGTGCATGAACCTGGCTGCCGACCTCATATTCTCAGCGATGATGATATCCAGAGGAATGGAGGGACACGCTTTGTACCGTTTTATTAGTCCTGCCGCTATCAGCGGGATCACCTGTTCGAATGCATTTTTCCCTACCGACACAGCCAGGATTGAAGCACCGGCGATCTCATCGGCCACCTGTGGCCTATCGGTCGCCAGGCATGCCCTGACATGACGTATGATGAGGGTTCTGTCCCTCTTTCCTTTGATAACCACAGGGTAGCTCCTGTGCCGGTTCAGTGCGTGAACAAGCGCAGGGTCGGTATCAATAAAAACCACCTCATAGCGGGCGCGGCCGAACAGTTGTCCTATGAATGAACGCCCGATTTTCCCGGCACCGAAAATAACGATACGCTTCCGTTCAGGCCTCCAGTTGTTTCTTATAATCCTCATAATAAGGATATAACAATTGTAATTTCTCCCCGCGGTATTTTTCGAAGTATGTGCCACCCATGTAAAAGCAGGAAAATCCTCCGGATATGATACCCATTATGACGGCTTCCCGCAGGTCAGGCTTCTGTATACCATCCTTCAGCTGCGATACCACGGAAGCGATCATGCCCCCGGCAAAGTTGTCTCCGCAACCGGTGGTATCGACGGCATAGCCGTTTTGTATTCTTTTTGAGATGGCATGAGACACCGGCATCTCGCATTCATCTATCCCGTCGAACGCCTTACCCGTTGAGAACAGCCGGATATTATCTGACCCGTTTGTCACGGCCACGGCTCCTGTCCCTTTTCCAAGGAAGAAACCGGTGGCTTCATTCAATCCGTCGGTTCCGCTGAGCCGTAATGCTTCTTCACGGTCCATGATGAGCAGATCCACCAATCGATAGCTTTCATCCGTTTTTCCCAATGGCCACTTCCCTCCGGGATTGGACTTTTCACTTCTGAAATCAAAAACGGTGTTGACAATGGTGAGGCAACCGTTTCTTTTTGCCCGTTCCAGCAGATCCGTCAGGGTGTCATGTATCTGGGGTACCAAGGCGGTACCTCCAAACACCACCACGCGCGATGCAAAAAAATCATCATCGAGATTTGACGGTTTATAATCCCATGCAGTGCCAATGGAATTGATGAAGATCCGTTCTCCCTGGCCACCGTTGTACGACGGATCAGAAAGCACGATGGTGAGGGGAGTAAGGCCCTCCGTCACACTGTATTTATCCTGTTGAACCGGGGTCCTTTTCAGGGAGGAACGGATAAAGCTGCCCGCGCTGTCCCTTCCTCCGCACCCATAGAAATGGTATCTGCAGGTATCCTGACCGGATAGCTGGGATGCGTGTATCAAGGGAACAATACCGGGTCCCCCGATATTGACTGCATCGGGCTCTCTTCCATGGGTGATATCCCTGAGCACCCTGTCCAGCCTGTCTCCGGTGAATGACTCAAACTCCTCCCTGAACACCAGATGACCCGGTATAAGCCCGCCATCCCCTCGCTGTCGGGACAGATACCTTGAAAAACTTTCCGCGGCAAATGAAATATTACCGTATAAGCGGTCAACGAGGCAGCAACCGACACCGGAAATATTTATGACACGTTCATTCATCGACCGTTGGTTAGAGGTTCCCGTTGTTACAGGCGGGATGCATAGTCGGAAACAAGCAGGTGAAGTGGTTCGGCATCTTCTTCAATGGCAGGAAATCGACCCACCCTTTCGTAAAACCGGTTATCATTCTCATCGTCATTGACGGCACTGACCTCACCGATTAACACCGTTCCCTCCACACCGCAGAACCTGTGATACATTCTTTGCCTGAGGCAGATACTCTGTCCGGGAAGAAGAATGATACCTTCACCCGCTTTCAGGACTGATTGGACACCATCGATACTTACAGATACCGGACTGTTATCAAATGTGTCGTCGGGGGTTGAATTGAACAGTTCAATGAGCAAGTTTCCCCCTCCCCGGTTAATGATATCCTCACTTTTGTTCCAGTGAAAATGCCAGGGTGTTTCCTGGTTTACCCCGGCCACCATGATCTTTTCACAATATGATTTATCCTTTTTCCCCCAATGGCCATTCCTCAGTGTGAACAGTACCAGGCCCCGGTGCAGGAAATTGCCGCTTCCGAAATCGGTAATATCCCATCCCAGTTTATTGTCAATGATTTCTGAACACTTCTTATTGGATCCCTTCCACCGGTCGGGTGACCAGAACGCCCATTCAGGCAGGTAAAACTTCCGTTCTGCAATGAAGTGCTTCGCTTCAAGTATAATCCTGTTGATTTCGCTTCTTTTCATATGTAACAGAACATTAATTTATTACACCGAATCTGCAGACGGTTTTCTGGTAATATTCATCGGCGGGACACAAGACGATGGAAGGGAAGCCGGGCTGGTGAACCGAATCGGCATAATGCTGTGTTTCAATGGCGAACCCTGCATAGCGGCCAAATTCTTTCCTGCCGTTAAAGAGCATCTCAGGTATGTAGTACCCTGAATAGATCTGCAAGCCGGGCTGGGATGTATACACCTCTACAAATCTGCCGGTCTGTTCTTCGCTTAAACGGCACGCATAGTTACAGTTCCCGTCATATTGTTCCAGCACGTAGTTTATATCATATCCGTCAGGCAATTGATCGATGCGGGCACCGATGGAGGTTTTTTTCCTGAAATCGTACGGCGTACCCGAAACATCAATAATTCTGCCTGTTGGGATCAGATTATTGAGTTCAATGATGTTGGAGGAATCGATCTCCAGGTGATGATTAAGGATCGTTTCCCGTCTTCCGGTAAGATTAAAATAGGTATGGTTGGTGAGGTTTATGATTGTTTTTTTATCGGTTCTGGCGAAGTATTCGATACTCAATTCCCCGGTCTTGTTGAGCACATACCTGATAAGGGTCTGCAGGTTGCCCGGATATCCTTCTTCCATGTCTGCGCTCAGGTAGCTAAGCTCAATGCCAATTTCTTTTTCGTTTGCGATGGTGGCCGGATGCCAAAGTTTCTTGTCAAACCCCTGTAACCCTCCATGCAGATGCCGGTCGCCATCGTTTTTTGCCAGATAATATTCTTCTCCATCAAGGTGAAACATACCCCGGCTGATCCTGTTACAAACCCTGCCGATAATGCACCCGAAATATTGACATCCCTGAAGGTATTGGGGACTCTGGTAAT
>JAXDBV010000194.1:0-2664 GCA_034678415.1 Bacteroidales bacterium | reverse complement strand
ATGGCAACAGGATAATCGGGATACCACATACTGGCCAGCATGAGGTGCACACCAGGATTGGGTTCATGCGCATCATGAACGAGGATATCCTTTTCAGTAATATTGTTTTCACCCAGGGTCACCACCTTGAGCGTTGTGTTCTCAAGCACCAGGCCTTTATCCCTGTTCTTCCCGAAAATCAAGGGTTCACCGTGTTTCAGGAACAGGATTCGGTCATCCCTGTATTCCTTATCGGTAATATCAGCATGGGTCTTGTCATTAAAGATCACACAGTTTTGCAGCACCTCGATAACAGAAGTTCCTTTGAAGCGTGCTGCTTCAATGAATATATCAGTAGACCACTGGATATTTGTATCGATGGTACGGGCAAAGAATTTGCCCTGTGCTCCAATGACCAGTTCCCCCGGGTGGAAGGGTGGTTCGACCGTCCCATAAGGGGAGGTCTTTGTTACTGCACCCAATTTGGAAGTAGGGGAATACTGGCCTTTGGTCAGACCGTAGATCTCATTATTGAATATGATAATGGTGATGTCAACATTTCTTCGTACCACATGAATGAAATGATTTCCGCCTATAGCCAGGGCATCACCGTCACCCGTTGTCTGCCAGACGCTGAGCCTGGGATTGGCAACCTTCACCCCTGTGGCAATGGCCGAACCTCTGCCGTGTATCCCGTGGAACCCGTAAGTGGCCATATAATAAGGGAACCGCGATGAACACCCGATGCCCGAGATAAATGCATATTCTTCTTTCTTGTAATTCAGTTCAGCCAATGCCCGCTGCACCGCACTCATGATGGCATGATCACCGCAACCGGGGCACCATCTTACTTCCTGGTCACTTTTAAAATCTTTCGGCGTCAGCTTTACCTGTTCTTGTTCTTCCATCTCTTATTTCTTGAGCAATGAATAAAATTTCTGCTTCAGTTCCTCTACCGTGAATGGGATTCCCTGAATCTTATTGTATTGATGATAGGAATATTCCGGGTACTGCATCCTCAGAAAATTCGCAAACTGCCCGAGGTTTAATTCACATACAATATATTGTTTAAATCCATTAAAAACCTCACGCACATTTCCCGGAAGAGGATTGATATAGTGAAATTGTGCCAGGCTGATTTTAAATCCTTCATCCCTCAGTTCATGCACCGCACTGGCAAGATGACCGTACGTTCCTCCCCACCCGATAACCAGCAGGTCGCCATTTTTGTCTCCCTCCACCTCGAGGGGTGGAATCCGGTTTTGCACACGCCGAACCTTCTCATCCCTCACCCTCACCATTTTCTCATGGTTTTCAGGATGGTGTGACACGCTACCCTTCACATAATCTTTTTCAAGTCCTCCTATTCGGTGCTCCAGTCCACTTGTACCGGGGACAGCCCATGAGCGTGCCAGGGTTTCAGGATCTCTCGCATAAGGGGTATAACCGGCGGTTCCCGCGGGCACGAGGCGGGTCTTTATATCAGGAAGCTCCGTCATTTTGGGTATGCGCCAGGGTTCCGATCCGTTGGCGATAAATCCATCGGTAAGGAGCAGGACAGGTGTCATATGTTCAAGGGCAAGCCTGGCAGCCTGAAAGGCATAAAAAAAACAGTTTGATGGTGTGCTGGCTGCAAAAACAATGACAGGGCTCTCACCGTTGCGGCCGAAGAGTGCCTGCAGCAGGTCGGCCTGTTCAGGCTTGGTGGGCAGTCCCGTGGACGGGCCGCCCCGCTGTACATCAACAATAACGATAGGCAACTCAGCCATCACTCCCAGTCCGATCGCTTCCGACTTAAGTGCCAGCCCGGGACCGGAGGTGGTGGTCACAGCCAGCATACCTGCAAAACTGGCGCCCAGTGCCGTACATATACCGGCAATCTCATCCTCCGCCTGGAATGACTTTACCCCCAGGTCTTTACGTAATGCTAGCTCTTCTAGAATCCCTGTGGCAGGCGTGATGGGATAGGATCCGATGAATACCTTGAGCCCCGCCTTCTCTCCGGCTGCCAGAATACCCCAGGCCGTGGCCTGATTACCGTTGATATTACGGTAAACCCCCGGTTCAATCTTTGCAGCATTTACCACGTATGTGGGTGTGAGTGCTTCTATGGTCTCGGCATAATTATACCCTGCCTGCAGCACCAGCGTGTTGGCCTGAACAATCACAGGATTTTTCCTGAATTTCTCCTGGAAATACCGCAAGGTGAAATCCAGGGGGTGACCAAACAGCCAATACACCATTCCAAGTGCAAACATGTTCTTGCTCCTTAGGATGCTTTTCATGTCAAGGTTTAACTCCTTAACACTCTCCCTGGTAAGGCTGGTAATAGGTGCCCGGATGATGTTGTGGTTCTCCAGCTTTTCAACCTTTATCGGATCATCCGTATACCCTGCCCGTTCCAGTCCTTTCTCATCAAAGCTGTCTTCATCCAGGATAACAGTAGCCCCGGGTTTCAGCCAGCGGGCATTCGCTTTCAGTGCTGCAGGATTCATGGCTACCAGTACATCGGCATAATCACCGGGGGTAAACACCCGTTTATGTCCTACATGCACCTGGAAACCAGACACTCCTCCGACCGTTCCCTGTGGAGCCCTGATCTCGGCAGGGTAATCAGGAAAGGTAGAAAAGTCATTCCCGAGAAAGGCTGAAGTGTCGGAAAACAGGTTCCCCGTCAGCTGCATG
>JAXDBV010000193.1:0-17028 GCA_034678415.1 Bacteroidales bacterium | reverse complement strand
TGCCGCATTTAGCTCCGGCGATCATACGGGAATCATGGTGCCCCTATTTGCCTATGGCCCGGGAGCTGACATGTTCAGCGGTATCTGTGAAAACACGCAAGTATTTGATAAAATCATCTCACTATTGGGATTGGACAATACGAAGTAACTATGGAACACCCGACCATTAGGACTCTTATTCTTCTGCTCGCCTTCGGTGTGTCAGTACCATCATGCGGATTTCTTCCCAGGAAGGGAACGTTGAATACCCATGCAAATGATCCGGTGGTCCTTGTGCCTCAGGTGTATGTGAGTTATCTGCCCAACGAACTGGCCGAAACAAGCGGATTGATCCAATTCAGGGGCAGGTTCTGGAGTATGAATGACAGCGGTGGCAAGGCAGTTCTCTATGGGTTCAGCAGAAAGACAGGCAACATCGAACAACAGATCACCCTCACCAATGCAGAAAACAGAGACTGGGAAGCATTGACACAGGATAGCAGGTTTATTTATATTGGCGACGTGGGTAATAATAGCGGCGCACGCAATGATCTTCGCGTTTATACCATCAGGAAGATGGATATTCCCGTTACCGGTGACGCGGAGATCAGTCCCGGTGTGATCCGCTTCACATATGCCGATCAGGCCGATCCTTCAGCAGGAGGCAGGAACCGTTCCTTCGATTGTGAGGCGATGGTCGCCGACAAGGACAGCCTGTGGCTCTTCACAAAAGATTGGAACCGTCATATCACAAAGTGTTACATAATGCCTGCAATACCCGGCCAATACGTGGCTCAACCGGTGGATTCCTTTCCTGCCGATGGCCTGATTACCGATGCATGCCTTCTGACCCGCCCGCCTGTCCTTGTTCTCTCAGGCTATAAAGACTTCAGCCCATTCCTGTGGATATTCACCGGATTTAAAGGAAACGATTATTTCGGCGGATATCACCAACGGATCAATATGCCGTATATTTTTGGTGTCCAGACCGAAGGGGTCTCCCTCATGAATCACGATTCTGTCTTTATCTCGGCCGAACGTACCGACCAGCCGCAGCGCCTCTACCTGCTGAAGCTTAACGAGTGAGATACCGAACAACCGGTCCTTTTCCTGAAGGTTATCTGATTTATCATTACCTTTGACGGGTATAGCCGTTCGTCGTGGAAAACCGGAACAATATATTTGCCGAAGGGAGAGTGCTTCCGCTGGTGGAGGAATTCTATACCATCCAGGGCGAAGGGTATCATAGCGGCAAACCGGCCTATTTTATTCGCCTGGGAGGATGCGACGTGGGATGCCACTGGTGCGATACGAAATTTTCATGGAACCCTGATATCCACCCTGCGGTGGAAACAGACAGTATCATTGATCATACCCTTGCTAATCCTGCCAGAGCGGTGGTCGTCACCGGCGGTGAACCCCTCATGTATAACCTCAATTATCTTTGTAAAATACTGAAAGATAAAGGATTTACCCTTTATCTTGAGACATCGGGGGCTTACCCCCTCTCCGGATCATGGGACTGGATATGCCTGTCTCCCAAACAAACCTCGCCGCCGCTGACACCGCTGTACCAGGTGGCACATGAACTTAAAGTGATCATTCAGACTGTGGATGACTTCCCGTGGGCCGAGGAGAATGCAAAGAAGGTGAACGGCAATTGTATCCTCTACCTGCAACCCGAATGGAGCCGGTATTATAATATGATTCATGCTATCGTTGACTATATAAAGGCAAACCCGAAATGGAACGTCTCCCTTCAGGCTCATAAATTCATGCATATCCCATAAAGCTCATTTGTGGTATGAACTTTGACGCCATATTATTGAAACAGAATTTACCGGTATGTTGAAACGATGCGTCATCATCCTTTTGTTGTCATGGTCACTCTTCCTTCATGCACAGGAGTCACCCCGCGCTGCAAGGCTGTATGGTGAGGGATACAGGAATTTTCGTATCATGGAGTATGAGACCGCTATCCGTTATCTTAACGAAGCCATCCGGGTGGAACCCGATTTCCTCCAGGCATACTTCATCCTTGGTGAAATTTATTATGAACAAAATAATTACGAGGAAGCCATCCGGGTATATGAACGGGTAATCAGTATTGATACCGTGTTTCTTCCCGAGGTTTTCCTGTATATTGCAGAGATGGAGCTGAAGACCGGCAAATATGATGCATCGGCCGGTCATTCCGGAAGATATATTTCTTATCCCGGGAGAAGGCCTGATTTTCTCCGCAAAGCACAAAAAATTTATGACAATGCCAGTTTTGCCTCACAGGCAGTTAAAAACCCGGTACCCTTCAATCCCGTTAACCTGGGGGACAGTATCAATACCGGACTGGATGAATATTGGCCATCGCTGACGGCCGATGAACAAATGCTCGTGTTCACCGTGCTCCTTCCCCGGCAGGGCGAATTAAGACCCGGAGATGATAGGATGCATGAGGATTTTTATATCAGTATGCGCCAGGATTCCATCTGGAGAAAAGCGGTCAATGCCGGGCCGCCACTGAATACCCTGAGGAATGAAGGAGCACAGTCGGTCACCGCCGACGGGAAATATATGTTCTTTACCGCATGCAATAAGCCCGACGGAATGGGAAGCTGCGATATTTATCTCAGCCGCCGCCTTGAACACGGATGGAGTACACCGGTAAACCTGGGATATCCGGTGAATACCACCGCATGGGAAGTGCAGCCATCCATCTCACCCGACGGAAATACCCTTTTCTTCGTGAGCAACAGGAAAGGGGGAAAAGGCAGGATGGACATATGGATGAGTCACCTCCAGGAAGACGGTAGCTGGACAATGCCCGTAAACCTTGGAAATAACATCAATACAGGCGATGATGAGAACTCACCCTTTATCCATCCGGATAACCAGACCCTCTATTTTTCCTCAAACGGGCATGTGGGTATGGGTGGCCTCGATATCTTCCGGTCAAAAAGAATCAATGACACTACCTGGACACAACCTGTGAATCTTGGATATCCCATCAATACCAATTTTGATGAGACCGGGCTCATTGTTAATGCCAGGGGCGATATGGCATACTATGCCTCCGACCGTATCCCTGAAAAAAGGAGGGACATTTTCCAGTTTGAACTCTACCCTGATGCCCGCCCCGTGCTGGTAACATATATGAAGGGCACCGTGTTTGATAAAGATACCCGGCGCAGGCTGACAGCACGTTTCGAACTGATCGACCTGAAAACATCAGAGCTGGTTATGGAAGCACTTGCTGATGCCAGCGGTGAATTCCTTGTTTGCATCCCTTCCGACCGCGACTATGCCCTGAACGTGTCTCATGAAGGATACCTCTTTTATTCTGAAAATTTTACACTTACGGGTGAACACAGGATGACCGATCCGGTGCTGAAGGATATACCCCTAACTCCCATCAGGATAGGAGGTGTGACCGTGCTGAAGAATATATTCTTCGAGTTTGATTCATACCTGCTGCTCGAGGAATCGAAGGTGGAACTCGACAAACTTGTGGAATTTCTGAAGGAGAATAAATCTATTCGGGTTGAAATCGGCGGTCATACCGACCAGCAGGGAACAGATGAGTACAACCAGGTGCTATCCGAGAACCGGGCCAGGGAAGTGTACCGCTACCTCGTTGACCGGAGTATCACGCCGGGGAGGCTGAGCTATAAGGGGTACGGCGAATCACAACCGGTAGACACCTCCCTTACCCCGGAGGGTATGGCTCGCAACCGCCGGACCGAACTAAAGGTTACCGGGATGATGAAGTGACCTTTACCTGCCGGAGGAGTGACATCCCCTGGGACTGTATGTACAGTGTAATGATCACTAATCTTTCTGTACATGAAGGAATGCAATAAATCGTCCAATCTGAGTGAATGTAATTGTTCCAATCCTTGCAGCCGGAAGGGAATCTGCTGTGAATGCCTGGAGTACCACCGGAGGGCCGGTGAGTTGCCGGCATGCTACTTCCCGAAGGATATCGAAGAAGGATATGACCGGTCGGTTGCAAATTTCATACGCATCTACCACGAAAGAGGAATTTGCTGGAACTGATCTGTGGCGGGTTATACAGCCGGTAAAATATGTTATGGGTGAAAATTACGTAATTAATTACTGAATTGCCACGGATATAATTACGTAATTATTACCCCGGCAATAGCGGTAAGAAGAAACGATGTCGGTGAGTGGAATCGTCAAAAGGTGAAGTGGTGCCCATTCCGAACGTGTAGATTCTGTTATTGATTCTCCCGGCAGGCAGGCCGGGATCAGGTGGAGTCCATCGCCAGGTTCACCTTGTCAACGGATCATTTACCGGTAGCATTCACTGGTGAAAAAGATGATCAAATCAGCGAAAAAAATATCCAAGTTATTCATACGGTATATCCATGGTATCCGTGCAACAGAACACCCCTGCATCCCGTAGAATATTATTCTGCAGGGAATTACAGGGGTGTGTTTCAGCTCTTCCCTTTTTCCGTGGGAAAAGCTACTTCTTCCCGCTTTTATCCGGGAAGGGAGGTATGGGTGGCAATTTCTGTTTCCAGTCTTTCAACTCCTGCATGATCACTTCTATGGCTTTGTCAAGCTGATCGTCCTGTCCTTCATAGAGCCTGGCCGGGTCGTTTTCGACGATGATATCAGGTGTTACGCCGATACCTTCGATGATCCAGCCACTGCCATCTCTGGCATAGGGAGCATAGGCGGGGACGATAATACCTCCGCCGTCGATCAGGGGCATGGCTCCGCTGATCCCCACGACCCCTCCCCATGAGCGGGTGCCAATGGTCTTACCCAGTTCGAGCACTTGGAAACGGTAGGGGAACAAGTCACCATCCGAGGCAGAGTATTTGTCCAGCAATGTTACCTTGGGCCCCAGGATCAATCCTCCGGGATCAACATTCCCTTCCTTCTGCCCGCTGGCCATCTCCGCCAGTGTAAACTCGCGCATCAACCTTTCAATGATCATGGGTGATACATTTCCGCCTCCATTGCCTCTCACATCAATGATAAGACCTGACTTATTCACCTGGGGGTAATAGTATTTAGCGAATTCATTCAATCCCTCAGCACTCATATCGGGAATATGCAGGTAACCGATCTTCCCGTCGGTTTTCTTGTTCACGTAATCAATATTATTCTGTACCCAGTTGTAATAGTACAGGGCCGACTCATTGTCCACGGGCTTGACCAGCACCTGTCTGCTTCCTTCAGCCGCCGGTTTGGCATTGACCGTGAGCTCCACTTCCTTGTTGGCCTTATCCACGAGCGATGCATAAATATCCGTCATTGTATTGGTGGGTTGTCCGTTCACGGCAATGATATAGTCGCCCTCATTCACGTTGACGCCGATATCCCTGAGGGGGGATCGGAGGGAAGCGCTCCAGTTGGCTCCTTTAAGGATCTTATCAATACGGTAGTAGCCCGATTTATCGCGCGACAGAAGGGCGCCGAGGAGTCCGGTATTGATCCGTTCGGGTTCCGGGCGCTCGCCGTTATTCACGTATGAGTGACCGATGCTCAGTTCCCCTGCCATTTCGCCCATGAGATAAGCCAGGTCGGAACGGTGAGCCACATAAGGTACAAGGACGCTGTACTTATCATACATCGCTTTCCAGTCTACCCCGTGCATGTTGGGTGCGTAGAAGAAATCACGCATGTGGCGCCAGCTTTCATTGAACATCTGTGCCCATTCTTCTTTCAGGTTGGTATAGACCTTCATCTCCGACAGGTCGATGGACTCCTCGATGGTAACCCGGGCGCTTGGCAGGTCGATGACGGCATACCGCTGAGCCTGTCTCACCAGCATTTTCTTGCCGTTGGAAGAGATGACGAACATCAGGTTATCTCCCAGTTCAGTCTCCTTCTTTTTCTTCAGGTCATAATACTTGGCTTTCATGCCGCTGCCGCCTGACTGGCTTTCAATATAATAGACCTTATCACCGGTACACACTGTATTGTAATAGTTCGACGGGGTAATGGGGAGTGCCACAACCCTTTCCTGTATTCCGTCCAGATCGATCTTCACCTCCGGAACATTCGATTTTTCACCACCGGCCGGCTTATCTGCTCCCTGCGAAGGGTTGGCCTCCGGTCCATTCTTAACCGCGTCATTCTCCGCTGCAAAAGGGGAGGGTGTATCCTTGGCCAGCGTGATCAGGTAGATCCTGCTCATGTTAACATAGGCATGGTTCCACTCCGTGCGGCTGTAAACAGGATTAAAATCCCTGGCGGAGGTGAAAACAATGTATTTGCCGTCATGGCTGAAGCTGGGATTGTAAGATTCGTACCATCCGTCCGTCAGCTCATACTTGTTTTTGGTTTCAACATTGTACAGCCTGATCCTGGTGAAATCCTTCTCGGGTTTTGTATAAACAATCCATTTGCTGTCGGGTGACCAGTTGTAGCTGTAGTAGGGACCTCGTTCGGTTTCTTCCACAAGTGTCACCTTCCGGGTTTCAAGATCTACCAGCTGTAACCGGTTCTTCTTGTCATTGTACAATATTTTCTTACTGTCGGGTGACCATTCAAATCCGAAAATATAGGTATTGGTGTTCGAGGTGACCTGTACCGGCTTTTCCGATCCATCCTGTTTGATGGTATAGATCTCGAACTCGCCGGTCTGGTCGGAGATATACGCGATGGATTTTCCGTCGGGTGACCAGTCGCCTCCGCGCTCATGAACGCCCGATGTTCCGGTCAGGTTTTTCGTGATGCCTGTTTTGGCGGGGAGTGTGAATATTTCCCCGCGGGCACTGAAGACCACGCGTTCACCATTGGGGGACAGGTCGACATCCCTGATGGCCTTGCTGGCATCCTTGTATTCATTTCGGGCATAGGCCTGGTCGTCGGCGATAAAGATGGTGAGCTTTTCCGGCTTCTTCGATGTCACATCGAATTTATAGATGTAGCCTCCCTTCTCAAATACGATATAATCCTTTGAACAGGAGGGGAATTTAATGTCATAATCGGTGAAATCTGTCAGTTTGTTGGTCTGCCGTGTATTGACATTATAAACAAACAGGTTCATAGTTCTGTCGCGGTCGGAGAGGAAATAGATTTCATCGCCGATCCACATGGGGATAATTTCCTGGACATCTGTCTCGGTGATTTTTTCTACTTTTTTCGTTTTAAAATCATAGATACGTATATCATCGGCCATTCCTCCCCGGTAGTATTTCCATGTTCTGAACTCACGGAACACCCAGTTGAAAGCCAGTTTTGATCCGTCGGGCGAATAGGAACAAAATCCGCCGTCAGTCAGTGGCATTTCCCTTGATAGTCCTCCTTCCGGGGGTACCAGGAACAGTTGCCCGCGGAAATCATTGAATGATTGTTTTCTTGACCGGTAGATAATTTCTTTTCCGTCGGGAGTCCATCCGATCACGATATTGTTGGGGCCCATGCGGTCGCCGATATCGTCCCTGCCGAGGGTGGCGGTATATGTCACACGTTTGGGAACACCCCCCTGGGCGGGGATAAGAAACACCTCGGTATTACCATCGTACTGGCCGGTAAATGCAATATACTTTCCATCCGGGGAAAAACGGGGGAACATCTCATAACCGTTATGAGTGGTGAGCTTCCTTGCCCAGCCGCCTGTGCTGTTAACCATGTAGAGATCACCTCCGTAACTGAACACAACCTGATCGCCATGAATGGCCGGAAACCGGAGAAGCCGTGCTTCCTCCTGCGAATGCAGCTGTAACATCATACTGCAAAGTGCAAAGACAATAAAAAGTAGTTTGCGTCTCATATGTATTTGTATTAAGAAGTAAAATGACAGAAAAAGTTAAAAATAATAAATCGGAAAGGAAGAGAACTCTTGTTTTACTATGCTGTACAACCTGCTTTATTTTGTAAACACCTTGGTCAATTTATTGATCTTATGTTGGTTTCGTAAAAAGACAGCTTCCCATACTAATACTTACCATTTCATCTCTCCTCTGATAAATGATAAATAGCAATTAGCTCATGTTTTTTAGATGGAATATTTGTTTATGAAATTGTTTGCCAGCAGGATTGCCGGTGTATGCGATTCCTCCGTCGGCATCAAAGCACCGTCATAACTTCTATGCTGGTGAATGATGCATCAATGCATAGTCCGTTCATACAACCATTTTATCGGGTGTTTGAAACCCAATGGAAGAAACCTTCCGGACGGGACATAATAATAAATAGTATAGTATTCCTGTAATACACGGGTTATTGAGAAATAGTCCCGTTTCATTTATCAAAGAAGAGAATGAGAATTCATATGCCGGCATGTGTAGGGTTGGTTGTAAAATCCTTAATAAATCTGTTGATAAAGAGAGATCATCAGGATTTCATGTGCGGGGCAAACTGTTATATTTGTACGATGACAGAATGGAATGACTTGAAAAATCAATATAAGCAGAATATCATGACGGGAATAATCCGTAGGATAACCGGCGGTATGTTCCTGTTGATTTTTTTCCCAGTGCTCATGCAGCTCTCAGAGGTGAATGCCCAGGAAAGGGTGGGCGTGTTGCCTTTAGCACATCCGCCATATCTAATGGAGACCATTCCCTGGGTGGATTCGCTGATGCACCAACTGAACCTGGAAGAAAAAATCGCCCAGCTGATCCATGTAAGAGCCTATTCGAACAGGGATCAGGATCATGTGGAAGAGATTGCCCGGCTTGTGGAGCGATACAAGATCGGCGGGCTGGTGTTTTTCCAGGGGGGGCCAGTGCGTCAGGCAAAGCTTACCAATTATTACCAGAGCCTTTCAGATATTTCCCTGATGATATCTCAGGATTGCGAATGGGGCTTGGGTATGCGGCTTGACAGCACCATCAGCTTCCCGAAGCAGATGATGCTGGGTGCGGTCACCGATGATAGCCTGGTATATGAGATGGGACTGGAAATTGCCAGGCAGTGCAAAAGGATAGGGGTACATGTGAACCTGGCGCCTGTGGTTGATATAAACAACAATCCGGCCAATCCTGTGATTGGAAGCCGTTCGTTTGGTGAAGACAGGGACAATGTTACCAGGAAAGGGCTGGCTTATATGAAAGGGCTCCAAGACGGGGGAGTGCTTCCCACCGCAAAGCACTTTCCCGGGCACGGCGATACCGATTCTGATTCGCATTATACACTGCCTGTGATAGGTCACGATCGCACAAGGCTTGATTCTGTTGAGCTGTATCCGTACCGCAGACTCATCGATGAGGGCCTGGGAGGTGTCATGGTGGCTCACCTGTTTATCCGTTCATTGGATTCCACACGGAACAGACCGTCAACCCTGTCACCTGTCATTGTCAGGGACCTGCTGCATAAAGAGATGGGGTTCAAAGGATTGGTTTTTACCGATGCCCTCGACATGAAAGGTGTGACCAGTTTTTTTGAACCGGGAGAAGCAGATTTGCATGCCTTTCTGGCCGGAAATGATATCCTCCTTCTCTCACTCGATGTGCCGAAAGCCATTCATGAGATAAAAAAGGCGGTCAGGCACGATGAATTCCTGGAATCAGAGCTTGATAAACGGGTAAGAAAAGTGCTGGCTGCCAAGTACTGGATGGGGCTCAACAGATACAAACCGGCTCTGATCAGGGATCTTCAGGCTGACCTGAACCCGCCCTCCGCCGATGTGTTGAAGAGAAAACTGGTACAGGGAAGCATCACCGTGATTGAGAATAAAGAATCGCTCCTTCCGCTGGAAAGGCTCGACACACTAAACATTGCATCCATCAGTATCGGGAGCGGGGAGAAGACTCACTTCCAGGAGATGCTCGAACTGTATACCGACGTGACCAGTTTTGTTTTGCCGGTACTTGCCACCGAGGAGGTAATGAATGCATTCATTCAGCACCTTTCCGAGTTTGACCTGGTGATTGCATCGATACATGGGACCAATGATATTCCGGCGAGACGGTTTGGGATAACACCGGTGGTGGCTAAGTTTGTGAACCGGATTCTCCAGCGGAAGGGGATTATTCTCGATGTCTTCGGAAATCCTTATTGCCTGTCAAGTTTCAGCAGACCTGACCGGGCTTCAGGCCTTATCATATCCTATGAAGATTCGGAATATGCACAGCATTACTCCGCGCAGGTGATCTTCGGTGGCATACCTGCCAGCGGTAAGCTGCCGGTCACTGCCAATGGTAAATATAAAGTGGGAGCAGGGATTAACCTTCCCGGGAAAATAAGACTCTCGTATACCATACCTGAAGAGGCAGGATTATCCTCTATACATCTGCAGAGAATAGATTCTATTGCCGGCATGGCGATCGCTGAGAAGGCAACGCCGGGTTGTGTGGTGCTGGTGGCCCGGAAGGGTGCGGTGGTCTATCACAAAGCCTTCGGTAATCATACTTACGGAAATAAAACTCCAGTGCGCACAACCGACCTGTTTGACCTTGCCTCAGTAACAAAAATCACCGCATCCATGCCCTCATTGATGTTCCTTTATGAACAGGGCAAGATGGATCTTTCACAGCGGCTGGGGTCTTACCTTCCGGAAATTGATACCACCGACAAGGGTGCTCTTGTTATCCGGGATGTTCTTGGTCACCAGGCGAGGCTCAACGGCTGGATCCCTTTCTACCAGCACACCTTCGATCTTCTTGATGCGAGCCAGACTCTCTTTGCAAAAAGACTGTCGGATGATTATCCCTTCAAGCTGGAAAACGGAATATACCTCAACAGAAATTATATTTTCCGCAACGGTATATTCAGCATAAACCAAAGCGATACTTATCCATACCAGGTGGCTGAAAATATGTTTATGAACAGGGCGTACAGGGATACAATATTTGGCCTGATAAAGCAGTCTGCTCTAAGGGAGAAGAAGGAGTACAGGTACAGTGACCTGGGTTTCTATTATTTCATGCTAATGATTGAACGAATGACAGGTATGTCGATCGACAGGTTTACGAGGGAGATGTTTTACGGTCCGTTGGGAGCGACGACACTGGGGTATAAGCCTCTGGAGCGTTTTGACAAAGCCCGCATTGTTCCCACCGAAAACGATGTGATCTTTCGCAGGCAGCTTCTTCAGGGGTATGTGCATGATCCGGGAGCGGCCATGCTGGGTGGTGTGGCCGGTCATGCCGGTCTATTCTCCAACGCCAATGACCTGGCCAAAATGATGCAGATGTATCTTAATGGAGGGGTGTACGGGGGAAGGCAATACTTCCGGAAAAATACCGTGGACCTGTTTACCACGGCTTGTTTCAATACAAAGGAAAATCGCCGTGCCCTCGGTTTTGACAAACCGGAGCCTGATCCGGAGAAGGAAGGACCGGCTTGTCCCTCCGCTTCCCTCTCGAGCTTCGGACACTCAGGCTTTACAGGAACCATGGCATGGGCTGATCCCGAAACGGGTATCGTGTTTATCTTTCTGTCAAACCGTATCCATCCCAACCAGTACAACAACAAGCTGATTGAAATGAATATCAGGACACAAATACAGCAGGCAGCCTATGATGCATTGATCATTGATAATGGTGAAATTATCAATCCCGTCATAAATAAAAAATGACTCTGCATGATTATCTTGTTTTATGTTAACTGCTGATTTCTTTCGTCACTACAAAACGGCTGTTCGTCAAATATCAACCCGTTTCTGTTGCGGTAAATCAATCTAATTAATTGGATAACAGATAATTGTACTGCTAATGCCACTACCTGTGAATTCCAACCAAAAGGAGGCTCATTTCGTTTAATGAGTGTAAAGCAAATAATAGCACAATAATTTGGTTGTTTGGTTAGTGGTTTTTTAGGGTACATAGTACCGTGTCATGCATGGTTGATGGGTCAGGCATTTTAAAATTTCTGACTTGAAAAGCCCCGGTTCCTCCACCGGGGTTTTTAATTATACGGATGCTGATTTTCCGTCTGTTCCGGTCGGATGCCTCAGATAACTGTTCAGTGCCGTACTTTCTGGATTATACAAGATGAAATGCCTGACCGGTGGCCGGGTTGAACAAACGGGAGAAACCAATAATCCATGGATGAAGAACCGTTGTTACATCCTCATCAGATGTATTTGCTGTACCTGTTCGACACACCATGCTCCGGTCTGCGGGCAGACACGTTCGGCCGGAAGAGACTATCTTACATTTTTTTTTGCCGTTACCGAATGTTGTTCTCTCTTAAGAAAGAATAACAGGGGGATACACTTCAGGAGGCCTGAGTCATACCTCCGTTACCTTGGTCAGAAGAGTAAGGTAGCCGGGTAATGTACCGGAGGATCAGACCAGGAGATCCTTCACTGCGTTCACCATTTCGCTTTTCTGGAAGGGTTTTTTTATGATTCTGGCTGCGCCAAAATGACGGGCGGGTTCAAGGTATTCATTCGAATCGAGCCGTCCGCCACCTGAAATGGCGATGATTTTCATGCCAGGATATTTTTTCCGCACCTCGCGGATGGTCTCCAGCCCTTCCTTCTCGGGCATGACAATATCGGTGATTACCAGGTCGGGCGGATTGGTATTTATCATGGCAAGGCCATCTTTCCCATTCTTCGCCATTTCAACACTGTGTCCTTCCATCTCCAGCATCTTTTTCAGCATGAGGAGAATATAAGGTTCATCGTCAATTACAATAATTTTTGCCATTTGCTATGCCTTTTGTTTCACTTTCCCATCCAGTACCCGTCGGATCACTTTGCTGAATTCGCTCAATATCAATGGTTTAAATACAAGTTCATCGATGCCATGCTCATCCGCTTTTTCCTTGTTAATATAATCGGTGGATCCCGTGATGATGATTACCTTGAGTTCAGGTCTTACATCCCTGAATTTTCGCGCCAGCTCAGTGCCCTGCATGTTGGGCATGGTCTGGTCGGTAACCAGGAGATCAAAATCGTCAGGATTTTGCATAAACACTTCCATGGCCCTGGTGGGACTGGTTTCAATGCATACCCTGTATCCCAGGCTTTCCAGCATTTTCTTTCCCATGAAAGTAATTTCTTCCTCATCATCGAGGAAGAGGATATGTTCCTTGCCTTTGAAAACTTTCTCGCTAATTCCTTTGGTGACACCCGGATCAGCGCTGTGTTGCGGGAGATATATTTTGAACGTTGTACCTTTTCCCACCATGCTGTCAACCGTTATGGCTCCCTTATAGCTTTTTACTATGCCATGAACAACGGATAGTCCAAGCCCTGAGCCAACCCCCACTTCTTTCTTGGTAAAGAAGGGTTCGAATATTCTTTGCATGGTTTCCTTATCCATACCGTGACCGGTATCGGTTACGGTGATCACCACATATACTCCCTTATTAATATGGCCCAGGGATTTTTCAAGCCTGGGATCCACGTCACACTTATGCAGTTTCACCTCGAGTATCCCACCTTTGTCCATCATTGCATGATAGCTGTTGGTGCACAGATTCATCAGTATCTGGTGGATTTGGGTGTTGTCAGCCAGTACTGTACCGCATTGAGGGTCGAGCTGGTGCCGGATGGAGATGTTGGAAGGGAAGGATGCTTTTATCAGGTTGAGCACTTCCTTGATTACAAGATGCAGGTGCAGTGGTTTCTTATCCACATCCATTTGCCGGCTGAAGGTAAGGATCTGTTGCACCAGGTCTTTTCCTCTGAGGGCTGCGTGATGGATCTGTTCAATATCATATTTCAGGTTGCTGTCATCATCCAGCTCTTCCATGGCCATCTCGGTATACCCCAGTACGGGTGTAAGGATGTTATTGAAGTCATGAGCGATGCCTCCGGCGAGGGTACCGATGGTTTCCATCTTCTGCAGCTGTAACAATTGTGCTTCCAACTTGGCCTGTTCTTCCTGGTAGTGCTTCCTCATTTCGATCTCCTTCTTCAGGTTCCTGTTAGCCCTGGTAAGCTGTGCTGTGCGCTCCTGAACACGTTTCTCAAGCGATTCATTTGCCGCCTTAACTTTTTCCTTCTCGCTCTCAAGAAGAAGACGCATGTAAAAATCCTTGCGAGCGGAATATTCCATGACATAACACACGACCATCCCCACAACGTTTGCTGATATGAAGAAAGTACTGTTGTTGCCCAGTACCTCAACGGGAGTGTGGGTGAGCCAGATGGATGATATTTCATATGTCAGCACGATTGACCAACCGGCGATGGTACCATAGATGAATAAAGCCCGGGAAAGGGTGTAGCCGAACATGAAGATGAGGATCAGCCCTGCATAGTATGTGTAAAAATTATACTTTCCCGCATAGATAGTCATCACCACGATACCCAGCCCTGCCCAGTACATGCTGACGGCGATGACCACCTGCATGAATCTCTTGAAATTACGGACATAGGTCAGGAGGATTGCGATGACCATAACCGGGATCACCAGGCAGAAGCGGATGATCCAGAATTCATATTTCAGTTCGGGGATAACGGTGGCATCGAGGATGGCAAAGGCAGCGTAAAAGATGATGGCGAGAGCAAGAGCGAAGCGGAAGTGGCCGATGGACCGGAGGAAATAGTCTTCCATAAAAGGCTGCTCCAGCGATTTCATCTCGCCCGAGAAACGCAGGGTGACGGGATTAAGGCTCAGTTCAGCCTCCCCCGGCCTGCGCAGGCCTATCATCATCAGCCAGCTATCCCTCTGTTTCTTCATGGGTTGAACACAGTGATCAATACTGCAAAATTAATAAATTACCGGTTGATAATCCTGAGAAAGAGATTGATGCCCAGCGGTTCGCGATCAACATACATGTTTTCTTCCATGATCCCTGCATCCTCGCCCAGGTCAAGCAGCTCTTCTTCGCTCCGGTAATTCAGGTACCATGCACCCATCACCTCCATCAGACTCTGTGTGGGATTGCCTTTGCTGAAGTTTCCTATCACCATTTCACCGCCAGGGTTAAGCAGGGCATTGAACTTCCTCAGGGTGTAGGCGAAATGCTTTTCCTTGAAATAATCAAATAAACCGGCACTCCAGATAAGATCATACCGTTTGTGAGTGTCATACCTCAGTACATTCATCCTCATGAATCGCATTCTGTCAAGGTAATCATGGTTTTTCTCGCTGGCATAATCAATAGCCCTCTGGTCCCAATCAATCAGGTCAAATGTAAGCTTGTGTTCTGGATGAAGTCTGTTGAACTCGAATACATCGGTGGCGGGACCACTGCCAAGGATCAGTACATTTCTCTCACCCGCTTTCGACCGAATCATTCCCTGGCAGGTTTGTATGAAGTAGTCCTTCCGGTTCCTTACTGCCTGAGCCGCATGCTGGTGCTGGTAAAAACGGTCCCAGTTGCTGTAACGAATATCGGGATTCACATACCGCTGGTAAATCTTTTCAATGATCATGAAATCACCGGCATACCCGAATGGCTTGTTGAATGTCCATCCCTGTAAAGTATCCAGGGTGAGTGCAGGACGAAGCAGGGCGCGGTATTCTTCCACCAGGTTCTCATCAAGGGTGGCGACGAAATCAATCAGCTTCTGGTACTCGAATCTCTCCGGTCCTCCTTTAATAATAAGTTCATTAACATAATCCACAACCTCCTGTCCAAGTTTCAAGGGTTGTTTCACATCGGTCCGTATCATTGACGGACGATTGGTAGCTGCATAATCAGTGTTCATGGCTGTTATTTGTTAGGGTTTAACATATTGTTGTTGTTTAATAATTCATGCATATACATATATATATATTAACATATTATTCTATACTTCTTGTTCTAAAATTAGTTATGTTATGAACATAGAAGCACTTATAAACATTAATATAAATCATCTACTCAATATGACATATATCATCTTTCATTCTAATACAATTCTCTGGTTATGCCAAATAAGCATACCCTTCTTACGGATGCACACAGGTATATACCTCATGCAACCGCATAAAGCGCCAAGTAACCCCTAAATGTATTTCATTCCCGGGCTGTTTTGTACATCTTATGTGTAATACACAACATTTCAATGCGATGATTCATATCACCGCCAATATCTTACATATGGTACATTTGTTTTTTACAGACTATATTGATATGTTATTTAAGATGCTGTATTATAATCGGTTGTGAATTTCCTACCATAAAGAGGACCGGCTCCGGGAATACTAAATATTAATGACACCTGTGTTAAACAAAATTTTGTCAAATTTAAGGAACATGAAAGTAGTATTTTATTTTCTTAAAACAAAATTACCAGAAATGATACATCAATTTAATATTATTCACAATGTACATTAAAACAAAGACGGTAGGATGTTAATAACAATGAAGAAGGAGCGCTGGAAAGGGATGTAAAAGTTATACTGCAGATTTTAGGTTGTATCTAATGCATCCTTAGGCAGAGACTGTAATCCTAGCCGGTTATTATTTATAAACCTTAAGGATTCTTAGTGCCCGTAAGGTGTTCCACCGGCTGGGCAGGCCCGGTTTTTCCATTTCGAACCATACCTTGGCCTTCCATGGATGCTGCAGAGGCCACCGGCCGTATTTATCCTGTTTTTTACGGATAATGGCGAGTGCACCGTCCATACGTTCATCATGCGGATACCCTCTGTCGGCCATATAATCGAGCATGCGCATGATATCATAATGCCAGTATGCGGGGTACGACAGCATGGTCATTTGGGGGTCAAACACCTCGCCTGTACGGTGAGAGCGAAACAACCGGTGTTGCAACATAAATTCGACAGCCCTGTTTCTGGCAGAAACCAACCGGGTTTCGGGCTTTATTTTTTCCAGTTCTCTGAGGCCCTCGAGCACATTGATAGTAGTGTGGAACGAGCTGTGGACGGACCCGTACTGGCGCCGGCAGTTCCAGCCGCCATCGGGCATCTGTTCATCCATAAGGTATTCAGCCAGATTCATGGTAACGGGAGCCAGGTACCCGAACCAGGAGAAAATGCCCAGGATCATACCGGTCACACAGGTTTCGCTGTGTTTTATGCCCCAGTAATTGATCCCTCCGTCAACGGAGCGATTTTTCTGATCCAGTACAGCACATGCTTTCAGCGCAGCCGGATGTCCCGGTTCCAGTCCAATGTTTTTCAGTAATAATAAAGTATAGGTGGTTGATGTCCATTTGGGGGTATAGATACCTTTCGCCCATGTTCCGTCCGGGTCCTGGCGGGAGAGGAGCCGGTA
>JAXDBV010000192.1:0-3875 GCA_034678415.1 Bacteroidales bacterium | reverse complement strand
GTAGATATTGACAATTTCCTCAACAGTACAAAAATTACCAGAAAACGGTGACTTTTTCGGGAAGTGGTGAACCCGTGGTGAAAATCCTGCAAAATAAGAACGCAACCAGTTGTATAATAGCTGATTGCGTTCAATATAAGTCGGGGTGGTGAGATTCGAACTCACGACCCCCTGCTCCCAAAGCAGGTGCGCTAACCGGGCTGCGCTACACCCCGAAAACAATTCCTGCGCCTCATCACCCTCCCTTTCGATACAAAAGGCCACGGCAAATATACACAAAGTACCAGGCGTAAAAAGGTCGCGGCGCGGGAAAACCTATTCACCGGTCTCCCTGGTTTCTTTTGTATCCTTGTTGTAGCTGCGCAACATTCCCAACAACATCTTTGACGCCTTCTCGTACGCATCATAAAACTCCTGGTGTACGGATTCCTCCATCATACCCATACCTTTCAGGGTTTCAATGATCGCAACCGCCTTGAAAACATTGGCTCGCGCAACAGACAACTGGTGCTTCTTATCCTGACTGCTCATTTTCTGGGTACCATGTGTCAGTTTGGTTACAACAGCCAGGCTCGCTTTTCTCCATTTTTCACTCAGGTACTGATCCATCTCAGAATGCGCATTGAGAAAGGTTAATACCTTGATGTTCAGATCCTTTACATGTTGGTAAACATCCAGTCTTTCAAAATCAAACATGATACAGAAGGTTTAACAGTATTACAGGATTATGTTTAACATCATAGTAACTCAACGTTCAATGTTCTTCTTCAAGTCTCGGCAA
Source organism: Bacteroidales bacterium (assembly GCA_034678415.1). GTDB lineage: Bacteria > Bacteroidota > Bacteroidia > Bacteroidales > VadinHA17 > JAXDBV01. Next base: position 3,094 of record JAXDBV010000192.1, on the reverse strand, counting down.
TCCCTGTACAGATCCCTCCCACCTTATTGTCCTGTCAGGTCAGCTTAAATGTGTATATTGCCCTTCTCCCGTAAGCTTCCTGACATAAATTCATCCACCGGAGGGTTACATACGTGATCCCTTAAAAGAACCTGCAATTTTTTTCAAATCCCTTCGGGTTCATCCAGCCGATGCATTTCCCACCTACATACCGCACTTTGCCGGTCAGCCTGCCTTGGCAAAGTGCCATGCCTGGCGTGTTTTTGAAACAAATTGCGGAGAGAGGGGGATTCGAACCCCCGGTACCAGTTACCCAGTACGACAGTTTAGCAAACTGTTGGTTTCAGCCACTCACCCATCTCTCCCGGTCATGTTTCTGAACATACTCCTTCCATGAACAAAAAGAACAGTCCATCACAGTCTCCTCACACCCCGCATGCTCCGGTTGTATCTCCTGTTTGGCGCAGAGGGAGGTGTATCCGTCTCTCACCGGTCGGCTGAAAATGCAACCTTTAACACAAACCTGTTTTGGCGCTCACAAAAGTAAAAAATTCATTCAACAAGTACAATATCAAACAGTTCAATTTTCATTTGTCCCGGTAAATCACTGTTCCTGAACAACCGGATGCCACTACCGGCTTTCCCCGGCAGGATATGTTAAAAAAACTTCAACAGGATCAGGTTTTCCGGCATCTATTTGCTATCATTGAGGTATAATCAATGTTTCGTTCATGGCGCAAACACCTGCTTCACAGGGCAAGCTGGTACAGATGCTTTCTGTCGGGTCGGCAACAATGCTGGTCGTGAGCACTGTCATAGGCTCGGGGATCTATAAAAAGGTAGCTCCCATGTCGGATGCCCTGCAGTCACCCATCCTCGTTCTGCTCTGCTGGCTGCTGGCTGGTATCATGAGCCTGTTTGGCGCACTGAGCAATGCGGAGGTGGCCGGCATGCTGGCCGACTCGGGAGGGGAGTATGTCTATTACAAGCGCATTTATGGCCGTTTTATGGCATTCATCTACGGGTGGAGTGTTTTTGCCGTGATAAAGTCGGCTGCCATCGCTTCCATCGGTTATGTTTTTGCACAGTCCTTTCACTCTATCTTCCCTCTGCCTGGCCTTCCCGCACATATCGAGAATATTGAGCTTTTCGGACTGTTCAAACCGTTCGAGAATGCGGGGGTGAAACTATTTACAATATTAACCATTGTTGTTCTTACATTTCTGAATACCAAGGGATTACGTGGAGGTTCATTCCTCAGCAATACCATCGCCAGGCTGACCCTTGCCGGCCTTGCCCTGATTGTGTTGTCGGGCTTGCTGCTGGGCGGTGGAAGCATACAAAATATTACCACCAACTCGGCTTCCTACGTTCCCCGTCACTGGTATGACTTCGATCTTATTAAAGCGATTTTTGCAGCCATGCTTTCAGCTTTCTGGGCTTATGAAGGCTGGAACCTCATCGGATTCATCGGGGGGGAGATCAAAAACCCGAAACATAACCTTCCCGTGGCTATCTTCAGCGGCCTTGCTATTGTCATTATCGTTTATCTTATCGTGAATTTTGCCTTCCTCTATGTGATGCCGGTGGATCAGCTCATCGATGTGTATAAGACACAGAACGATATCGCCGCCATAATTGTGGTGAGGAGTTATGCTGCCAATATCGGTACCCTGGCCTTGTCGTTCCTTATCCTGTTCACCACCATGGGATGCACCAACAGCAGTATCATCATGCCTGCAAGGATATACTATGCCATGGGGAAAGACCGGATGTTCTTCCCCGGGTCGGCCAATGTACATCCGAAGTATAACACACCCAATCATGCCTTGTGGATCCAGGGACTGTGGTCGTGCCTCCTGGTGCTGTCGGGCAGCTTTGACCAGCTGACAGATATGCTCATCTTTGCGGCCTTTTTCTTTTACGGCTCGACAGCTCTCGGGGTGTTCATCCTCAGGGTGAAGGAACCCGGTCTGCCCCGGCCTTACAGGGTATGGGGCTACCCTGTCATTCCTGCACTGTTCATCATGTTCTGCCTCAGCCTCATCATCATCACCTTCTTCACGCGCCCGCGGGAAGCCGGACTCGGCCTGGCACTGATTCTCTCGGGTGTACCTTTCTATTTATACTGGACATACCGGAATAAAAAGCGAGGGTCATGATAATCTCGGTTGGCTGGTACTGTCCTCGCTTTGAGGAATGAAACATACCTATTCCCGTGGTGCGGATCGCGCCTCTCTAACCCGGAAAGCCAGGAGGAGCATCGATATCAGGGCGATGAGGGCTCCGGTGCCGAAGGCCACAGTTCCCCCGAACCCGGGATAATGGACATCAACGACGCTGTACAGAGCTCCGAATATAATGCTGGCAGGCAGGGCTCCCAGGCCGACCGCAAGGTTGAACATACCAAAGGCAGATCCCCTGTATGCATCGGGCACCAGGTCGGCCACAAAGGCTTTTTCCGCCCCTTCAGAAAAGGCATAGAAGAGGGCATACACAGCGAACAGAACAAAGGTGGCCGGTACCTGCGCGTCGGGAGGCAGGAACACCAACAGGGCAAAGGAAGCGTATACCAGCGCATAGATTGCCCACCCGATGTTGATCACCACCTTTCTGCCGATCCTGTCCGATAAGGCTCCCAGCGGAGTGCAAAAGACAGCCTTGATCCCATGAAAGAATGCCCATACCAGGGGCAAAAACAGGATATTGATCACTCCGGCCTGCGTTTCCGTATCCCCGAAACGGGAGACCAGTTCCCGTAACGGACGGATACCGTTCACAAGGCTTACCACGGCATCGCTCTTGTGTATGGCTTCTTCCACCCGGAAAAGGAGAAAGGCATCGGATGAATTACCGAGGGTGAACAGGATCATAATCCCAAGGTACCGGCGGAAGTTCCTGTCGAAGGTGCGGAGAGAGAAACGGAAAGGTTGCCCGCTTTTTGCAGCGGGCGATGGTTCCTTCACGCGGAAGATGATGACCAGTACAGCGAGCAGACCGGGGATGAATGACAGCAGAAAGGTCCAGCGCAGCGCCCGGAGAGGCTCACCGGCAGGCAGGGTGATGAACAATACCAGAAGGGTGATGATCGCCAGTACGGGGCCCACCACGGCGC
>JAXDBV010000191.1:0-2619 GCA_034678415.1 Bacteroidales bacterium | reverse complement strand
CTCCGGGGAGAATGTAACATTTGTTGCTGATCCTGGAGGTACATCGTATGAGTGGATCTTTGGTGATGGAAGTACCATCCCCGGCAGCAACGTGATCGATCATACGTATAATAATCTCGGGTCAACGCCGGTTACATATCACGTCCAGCTTATCACCAGTTCGTTCTTTACTTGTTCCGATACGGCAGAGATGGATATCGTGGTATACCCGCAGCCGTCGGCCATATTCTTGCCGATACCCAATACGGCTTCCATCCTGGATGCTACCATTACCATGGATAACATGACCCTTGGTACTGGATGGCAGTACGATTGGGACTTCGGTGATAGCGGATCATCGACGGAGTTTGAACCTTCACACACCTATACCAATCCTGGTGTGTTTACCATCACGCTGACGGTGTCCAACGAAAAATGTTCCGATGCCACCACACAAGTGGTGAATATCACACCCGAGCCTCCTGTACCGTCCTTCGATCCGGTGACCAACGGATGTATGCCATGGACCATTCAATTCAACAATACATCCCTTTACGGCACATCGTATATTTGGGATTTTGGTAATGGAGCGGTCTCAAATGCTGAAAATCCGACATATACATACTACCAGGCCGGAACATTCAAGATCACACTAACCGTGATCGGCCCGGGAGGAACCAGACAAACCTCACAGACCATTGAAGTCTACCAGAAACCCAACGCTTACTTCATTGTCACACCCACCTTTGTGTATGTGAACGACGAGGAAGTGAAATGCCTCAACCAGTCGCTCTATGGCGATCATTACCTGTGGGATTTCGGCGATTCACACACCGATACAGTTTTTGAACCATTCCATAAATATATGGAGGCGGGTGTGTACGATATAAGCCTTACAGTTACCACTGATGATGGATGTACCGACCAGTACATCCTGTCGCCCGCGGTGACCGTCGAACCGGCCGGTGAACTGCGGTTTGCCAATGCATTCAGACCGAACACCAATGGCCCGAGAGGTGGCGAACCCCCGTCCACACCCGATGAGTATAACCAGGTGTTCTTCCCTCCTATCCAGGAAAAAGTAGATGAATATCACCTCCAGATCTTTAACCGCTGGGGAGAAATGATTTTCGAAAGCTTCGATATCAACTGGGGTTGGGACGGATACTATAAAGGAACCCTTTGCAAACAGGATGTCTATATATGGAGGGTGACAGGAAAATACAGCAATGGCAAACCATTCGCCAAAGCCGGAGACCTGACACTCCTGAGATAATTCCGGCATTTCGTAAAAAAAAAGGCAGACCTACTCTGCCTTTTTTTTATGATTTCCCTGCAGTTAATGGATGAAATGGCGGTTTTAGTGGATTAAATATGCTCATTGACACAAAAATCATTTCATTCATTCCATATATTATGCCCGAGAACCAAAAAAAGCTATTTTTGGTTAACTTTTTGTACATAAAACCCGTATACTATTGAAATAAAAGACAATAATTCTATATATTTCTATATTTGTATAAGGAAATATAATAGTTATCCCATTGCTTAATTATTGGAGATCATTGAATAAAAAGCATTTCTTGTGATAAAATTCAGGTTAGGCATATGCGCATTTATTATAATTGCAATTGAATCTGGATATTCACAAGACCCTCAGTTTTCTCAATTCTATGCCAATCCCCTGTACCTGGCTTCCTCCTTTGCCGGTGCGACAGAAGAATACCGGATTGCGCTGAATCACAGGAATCAGTGGCCTTCCTTGCCGGGAGTGTTTCTTACCTACAGTTTCTCCTTTGACAGGTATTTCAGTAATTTCAACAGCGGGGTGGGATTCCTAGCGCTGCACGACAGGGCCGGAAGCGGCCGACTGAGCAATACGATGATCGGACTGGTATACTCGTACGATATCAAAATAAACGACACCTGGCACGTGAGGCCGGGAGCCACCTTTTTATATACCCGTTACGGAATTGATTTTAACCGGTTGATATTCAACGACCAGCTATCTCCGGGCGGAACCACCCCCCAAACCGAACTGCCACCCTTTGACAATGTCCCCGATATTGACTTCTCCAGCTCTGTCCTTGCTTATACCCCGAAAACCTGGTTCGGTGTCACCGTTGACCACCTCCTCCGTCCCAACCAGTCGTTGTACGGAGAAACAAGCATCGTCCCCATCAAACTGTCGGTTTACGGGGGAACGGCCATCATACGGAAAGGCCGCCTGCTGAAACCGATCGATGAAAGCCTTTCTACAGCCTTCCTTTTTAAAACCCAGGGCAAATTCAGCCAGCTCGATCTCGGACTGTACTGGTATAAAAACCCCCTGGTCTTCGGAGTGTGGTGGCGCGGAATACCTGTATTTAAAGGCCATTTCGACAGGGATGCTGTGATTATACTGGTGGGGTACAAAACCAAACAATTCAACATCGGATATAGCTACGACTTCACCGTATCAAGCCTGCTGAGCCATACCGGGGGAGCACACGAAATATCACTGGTATATGAGTTCAAGTCGAATCCGAAAAGAAAAACCAAGGTACACGCCATCCCATGTCCTGAATTCTGATCATGGTTCTATAACGACTTGAATATTTATTCTTTGATCATTAATAAAACATAATATAATATTAATAA
>JAXDBV010000190.1:0-3655 GCA_034678415.1 Bacteroidales bacterium | reverse complement strand
GATGCATCCCGACGGCGGATTCGAAGTGCTGGGCCGCTTTGATCAGAGCGAGGTGAGAGGCTGTAACCTGATGATCGAATGAGGGCTACAGCCCTCGCCAGGTATCGTGTATCACGCCTCTACCTCCTGAATCTTTCCATGATGCTGCGAGGCACCGCCTCCCTGTGCACCATAATGGCTATGGTCTTCAGGCGAACATATGCTTCCGACATATAAAGGTAACCGCCCAGGCTGTTCCCTTCCGTCCCATAGGAATTCTTTGTGATATAATATTTTTTCCCGCCCTGATCCGTAGCAATACCTATGATATGCATCAGGTGGTCGTCGGTAGAAGTATGGTTGTCGAAGGTCAGTTGACGGTCCTCCTGCGTAACGGCCCTTTCCTCTTCAGGCTCAATGAACGTGCGGGTTCTCTCTTCCTCCGTCTTCTGATCCCACATTTTCGCAGGAACAGTGGCCATATGATTCCTGTGTGAGAACTCCCGCTCACTAACGTCCCCGTCCCAATCCACCGAATAACCCTTTCCAAGGGCATGATCAATGATTTCCATCAGCTCCTCAACCGGCACATTATAATACGTATCTAACGACCAGTTGTCAGGCACTTCAAGGATACATTCCGAATAAAACGGATGATGGGTGTAGGAGGTGAACTCCAGGTAATCATCCGGATGAAAACCGGTCATTTTAAGAAAGGAGGAGGGGGTATAGGTTTTGCCGTCGAAGAGGAATGTATCAGGAAATCCCCCAAGGTATTCCTGTATGACGGCAGAAAAGGCCCTCTTCCATGCGGTGGTGGGTTTTCCGGCTTTTACCACTGCATCGACCATGGCCGTCAACACCCCGTGCAGCTCAGAATGGTTGTGCGTTTCCGATCCATAGTTCTTGCCCTTGTACACCGATTCAGGAACCATGCCATATTCACGGATCACGTTCATCACGTCATGCGCCTGTCCGCCACGGCCGAATTTTGTCTGTCCGTTATACCTCACATACCGGTCGGCTTTGGAAAGGTAGGCACATCCTGCAAAAAACATTTCCGAAAGGTCATATTCCCCCTTGTTCATCCGTAACAGCTCCGTCTCAATGAAGGAGGTGGTGGCAAAACTCCAGCAGGTGCCCGTGCTCTGCTGGTTCTTAACAGGTGTGGTGGGAATCCTGAATACCTCCGTAAACACGTATCCCCGGCTCTCCGCTGCCTGCTGCGAAAATACTGTGACAGGTAGAAAGGTGAGGATAACAAACGAACGAAGAACAGTATGATTTTTCATATCGGTTTTGTTAATGTTCAATGGTAACGGCACCGCCCGACACAATAAACTTCATGACCTCCGCAGCAGGTAAATCCAGGGGGGTGACAAACTCGGCAGGCACAATGAACATTTCCCCCGAGAAATTATAGGAATGAGGGAAATATACGGCCACCTTCTTTTCTGTTATTCCGATAACAGAAAGATCTTTCTCGGTAACAAACCCCAGCTTCTCCAGGTTCGACAGATGATTCACTTTCACCAGCACCGGTTCGGTGAATTTTTTCTCTTTCCCCACAAAGGCCGATAACAGATCCTTGATGGATGAATAAATGACCTTGAGCAAGGGAGCCTTTTCCATCAGGCTATCAGCAAATGCACGGAAGGGGCGGAAGATGAATGTACGTGTAAGGATACCCAGCAGGGTGATGATGATCAGGATGGCGATCAGGCCAAGGCCGGGTATTTTCACTCCCAGCAACGGATCGATCAGCTTCCGCAGGAACCCGTCGAGAAAAGTAAAGACTATGTAAACGATATAGAGGGTGACGCCCAGGGGTGCAATAACCAGTAATCCCTGTAAAAAATAGTTGCCGATTCTTCTCATGAGTTTTTTCATATATTTTGAATTTTATTTCCGTCTTTTCCCGGGCAGCTTTTTCCGTACAAGCTGGTATGAATGATCAATCAACCGGTATATCTCCTGTTCCGGTATGGTTCCGTCAATATCCACCGTATTCCAGTGTTTTTTATTCATGTGGTATCCCGGTCTCACCGCTGCATATTGTTCTCTTAGCTGCACCGCCACATCGGGATCACACTTAAGGTTCAGGCTCAGCTCTCCTTCGAGCGGAAGGAGCATGAATATCTTTCCTCCCACCTTGAACACCAGCGTCTCGTCGTCGAAGGGGAATTCCTCTGTCACCCCCGGCAAAGCAATGCAATACTCCCTTATGTCCTCGGCATTCATCTTCATATCGGCATAGGACAGAATGCATCAGGCATATGTTCGATAACCGGCCCGTCAGGGGTAAACCGCACGGTGATAATATCATACCGCACAGCCAGGGGGCAGCCGGTCCTCTCCATATATTGCTGGGCAGCCTGTATCATATGCTTCTGCTTTCTCCGGTTCACCGCCAACACCGGATCATCCAGCGGTTCCTCCCCCCTTGATTTCACTTCCACAAAAACAATGGTGGATTCGATCCTGGCAATGATATCTATTTCGCGCTTTTCAGCTCTCCAGTTCATTTCCAGTATCTCATAACCAAGGCTCCGGAGAAAACCCGCCGCGATCCTTTCTCCCGCATTCCCCCTTTCCTGTTGTACACGCATGGTGTCTGAGTCTTAACTGCCACCTGATAAACATGGCACCTGTCGAAATATAAAAATACAGAATTTTAGTGAATCGCCGTTCCGGCAGGCAGCCGTTCACTTCTTCATGAAGCGAAGCTTAACATCTTTTTTTTCCACGGTTAGTTCACACCTGCGTCCCATAATCAGCGACAGGTTCTTCTCTCCATGGCCGGAGGGGAATGAATGGCAGACCGGAAAAGAGAAAAGACGGGTGCTCTCGGATATGATCTCCTGCTCATTCTTCCCGAATGGTATTTCATTATCCCTGATATCGGTCAGTCCCCCGCATACCAGACCCAGTATCCCTTCCAGTTTGGCTCCCATGCGCATGTTCATCATCATCCTGTCAAGATGATAACGGTATTCATCCACCTCTTCAATAAACAGGATTTTACCGGCCGTTACAGGATCGAGGGTTGTACCGCGAAGGCTGTAGAGGATTGACAGGTTACCCCCGAAAACAACCCCTATGGCAGATCCTGTTCGGTTCAGGGGATTACCGTCGATGGTGTAAGAAGGAGGGTTGCCAAAAAGAACATTCCTCAGGCTCTCCAGGTTTTCCCGGCATGCCTGTTTCCCTGTGAGGGTGAACGGCATGGGGCCATGGATGCTTTCCACCCCCAGCACCTGGTTCAGGTATACATGCAACACGGTGATATCGCTGAATCCCACGACCCATTTGGGTGCCTGTATAAACCGGCTGAAGTCAAGATGTTCAATAATACGTATGGTACCGTAACCACCTCTCACACACATGATGCACCTGATGTCCGGATCGTCAAGCATCCGCTGCATTTCGGATGCTCTTTCCTCATCGCTGCCAGCAAACTGGTGATGCCTCATGAACAGCCGGCCACCGGTAATTACCTGTAATCCCCAGTCGTGCAATAAACGCCTGGCCGGCTCCACCTCATCCGGTGTGATACTGCGTGCCGGGGCAACAAAACCCACTCTATCCCCTTCTTTCAGGTAATCAGGAATGATCATAACCGGAGCTTTTCAAAATCAGGCAATACCAGTATATTTGTTGAACCTTAAATATACGA
>JAXDBV010000189.1:0-9530 GCA_034678415.1 Bacteroidales bacterium | reverse complement strand
AACGGGTGAAACGGATCTATTTCCAGGAATAACGGTTTATATATACAGGATGCCTCCACTATCGGTCATTATCATAACCTACAACGAAGAGAGGAACATTGGTCGTTGCCTCGAGTCGGTTAAAGACGTTGCCGATGATATCCTGGTGGTTGACTCCTATTCCACCGACAGGACAGTTGAAATATGCAAACAACATTCTGCCCGGGTGGTGTTTCATCCCTTTGAAGGATATATTGAGCAAAAAAACTGGGCACTTTCCCAGGCCCTATATCCGCATGTTTTGTCGCTGGATGCTGATGAGGCCCTGAGCGATCAGCTGAGGGAGTCAATACGGAAGGTCAAGGAACAGTGGACCCATGATGGATACTACTTCAACAGGCTCACGTGTTATTGCGGGAAATGGATCAAGCATGGAAGCTGGTATCCGTCAAGAAAACTAAGGCTTTGGGACAGCAGTAAAGGGGCGTGGCATGGATTGAATCCGCACGACCGGTTCAGGATGATTCCTGAAGCACGGAAAAAGAAACTGGAGGGTGACTTACTGCATTATTCCTATTTTTCCATCCGGGAGCATATTGAACAATCGCAATCCTTTGCAGAAATTGTGGCCAGGGCATACTATCGGGCAGGAAGAAAAGCGAGGCTGTTTCATATCATCTTCAGTCCTTCCTGGCGTTTCTTTCGCGATTTTTTTATAAAACTAGGATTCCTGGATGGATATTACGGCTATCTCATTGCTCTCTATTCTGCCCGGGAAACGAACATGAAATACCGCAAGTTGAGAAGGATTCATCTGGAAGAGGGATCACAGCCGGTGAACAGGATCTGTTTCATCAACAGCACCAAGAGCTGGGGGGGTGGGGAAAAGTGGCACCTCGATGTGGCCATTTCCATGCATAACCGTGGAAAGGAAGTACTGGTGATCACCAACCGGAGGAGTGCCCTTTTCAACAGGATTATTCATACCCGGCTGAATGTTATCAATGTCTCCATCTCGAACCTCAGTTTTTTAAACCCCTTAAAAATTTTCCAGATCGCTGCAATACTGAAAAGGGAACGGGTGAAGACGGCCATACTGAACCTTTCAACGGATCTTAAAATTGCCGGCCTATCAGCAAAACTGGCGGGCGTCAAGAATATTATCTACCGTCGTGGCATTGCCGTGCCGGTTCGTAACACCCTGTTGAACCGTATCCTTTTCAGGAGGCTCATCACCGGTATGATCGCGAATTCCGAAGAGACCCGGAGAACCATCCTTATGAACAATAAAACACTGCTGGACAGCCGGAAAATAAGGGTTATTTATAATGGTATTGACCTGAAACGCTTTGACAGGATGGACAGAACGCCCATCTACCAAAAGAAAAAGGGTGAGGTGGTGATAGGAAATGCCGGCAGGTTGTCGGTGGAGAAAGGACAGTTGTACCTTATCAACCTGGCAAAAGAGCTGAAGAAAATGAGGATTCCCTTTACCATCCTCATCGCCGGGACAGGGAGTCTTGAAAACAAACTCATCAACTATGCATCGACACAGGGCGTGAGTGAAGAGATACGGTTTCTCGGTTTTGTGGAAAACATCAGGAGTGTGACAAGCTCCATTGACCTGTTTGTACTTACTTCCCTCTGGGAAGGCTTCGGATTTGTCCTGGTGGAAGCCATGGCCGACAGTAAACCCGTCATCGCTTTTGACATTGGCAGCTCGGCTGAGATTATTGAAAATGGCAAGACAGGATATATCGTGGAGAAGGGGAATATCGGGGCGATGGCCGAAAAGATAAGAATGCTGGCCGAAAATCCTGATCTCTGCAAGGAGATGGGAAAGAATGGAAGAAGAAGGGTGGAGGACAAGTTTGAGATCGGCAGATGTATAGAACAGGTGGAGGAGATGATCGATAGTTTTTAGTACATCGCCAGGAATTGCCTGTGGAAGGATGCTGCGAGCTGTTGAAGCGCTTCTTTTCTCGACAGGCTGTCCAGATGTGAAGGGCCGGTAGGGGTGTTATTGGCATCGACAATATAAATTTTCCCGTCATCCCGGTTGCGCAAAATATCCAGTTCGCCGTAGTCCATCTTCAGCCGCTTCAGAAACTCCCTTATCTGTGCGATCTCTTCCGGGGAGAAAATATCCCCGGGCCGGACCACTTCTTTCTTTCTGACCTTGCTGTTAAAACGCATGTATGACCCGAAACGGGCCGTCACAGGCTTATAGTTCAGGTAGCCCAGCGGCATCTCTTCCCCGATAACAGGTATCCTGATGTCTTCAACGGTATCAGCGTCAACCTGGTTGTTGATCACCAACTGGTATATGCAGGAATTATCGACCGCGGTGACAGGGCAGTCAATAATACGGCCGTCGTGCAGGGCATTCAGATTGCTTTTCATCACACACTTTCCCCGGTATATGGTTGGATCCACAAGGGTTCCGTAATGGAACACCTGCTGGTGTATCTCATCAATATGCTTTTTTGAGATATCGGTACAGCCGATATTGATCACGTGCCTGTCCCCGTCTATCCGGTTCAGTAGAGGCTGATCTTTCCTGAAGGTCTGAATATCCCAGTGAATGGCCAGGTCAAACTTTTTCCCGGGATTATTTGTCCGGTTGTATTTTAAAATTCTTAATAGCTTGTATAAGACCGATCGCTTGCTGGGATAATCAGGGTAGAACAGAACTGTTTTGACCTGAAAGCCATTCCGGAAAAACAAAAAGACATAACGAATCCTGTAAATGAAATCTTCCAGGAGCTTTTTCGGGAAAGGTACGCCTTTCCTGTACTTGTTTATAAATCCCATTCAATCATGAAAGAGTATTACCCCAGCTCGCTTATCCTTTCAAGCTTTTTCAGATCAAGGATCTTGATTTTTCGTCCATCCAGTTCAATCACTTTCTCCGAAGCAAAAGTTGAGAGGGTGCGGATGGCATTGGAAGTAGTCATATTGGAGAGGTTGGCGATATCTTCCCTCGAGAGGTACACCTTGATCGTCTGGTTGTCATCTTCAAACCCATAGGTATCTTTAAGGAAAATAAGTGATTCGGCCAGTCGTCCCCGTATATGCTTCTGTGTCAGCGAAACGGTCCTGGTATGAGAGAATCCCAGTTCGGTTGCCATTTTCTTGATAATATCAAGGGCAAGCGTATTATTGTTTTTCAGCACCTTGAAAAGACTATCCTTTTCAAAACAGCAAATGATTGAATCTTCAATAGCAACGGATGATGCATTGTAGTTCTCACCGGCGAACAATGCACGGTACCCGATAAATCCGTTGGGTTTAACCATCCGTATAATCTGTTCCCTGCCTCCAACCCCTTCCTTGAATATTTTTACCTTACCTGTGGACAGGCAAAGCAATCCCGCGGGTTTGTCCCCTTCCTTGTATATAAGATCCCCTTTTTTATAGGCAGCACACGTGATGGTATTCAGCAACAACTCCTTATCTGATTCACTGAGGCTGCTAAAGATCGACCGTTTGTCTTCTATCAGGTGCCTGGAGATTAGATCGAGGTCGCTCATTATTTAATGGATTATGCTTAAAAACATACAAATGTATTAAATTTTTCTTCATAAGAAAAATACCCGTAAACAAGTGTATGAATATCGGGCTTACATTCCCCAGTCTTTTCTGGCCACGATGGGTATCCGGCGGCCAAAGCCAAAAGCTTTGGATGATATCCTCAAAATGGGCGGCGCCTGATACCGCTTATATTCGCAACGATTGACCATGTCCAGTACTTTTCTAACTAAAAGAGGATCAAAACCTTTGCTGATGATTTCCTCCGGGGGCAGGTTCAGTTCAATGAAATTGAAGAGGATGGGATCAAGCACATCATAGGGAGGCAGGCTGTCTGTATCCAGTTGATTATCCTTTAATTCGGCCGAGGGCGGTTTGGTCATGGTATTGGACGGGATGATTTCCACTTCTCCGTTGATATACCGGGCAAGCCTGTATACATCGGTCTTGTAAATATCGCCTATTACCGATAGTCCGCCGCACATATCTCCATATAAGGTTCCATAGCCTACTGCTGCCTCACTCTTGTTGGACGTGTTGAGAAGGATGTTCCCGTATTTGTTGGACACGGCCATCAGCAGTACTGCCCTGATCCGTGCCTGGATGTTTTCCTCCGTGACGTCAGGCTTTGTACCTGAAAACAGAGGAGAAACCGATTCCCCAAAAGCTTTAAATGCCGGTTCAATGGAAACAATATCATATCGTACCCTGAGTCTGTCAGCCAACTCCACGGCATCATCCACTGCTGTTGCCGATGAATACCGTGAAGGCATGATCAGAACCCTTATGTTCTCCGGCCCCAGAGCTTTCGAGGCAAGGACGAGAACGACGGCTGAATCGATACCTCCAGACAGCCCCAGTATGGCTGTTGTCAGCCCCTGCTTGCGGAAAAAATCCCTGATACCCATGACCAGTGCATCGTGTATCAGTTTAATAATATCCTTCTCCACTTCTTTTTCAGATACTTCCCCCTTTATCAGGTCATCAAGAGCTACCGTAAGTATCTCCTCCCTGAAAAAAGCCAGCTGATGCACCACCCCCCCTCGTGGGCTGACAGCCATCGAGGCTCCTTCAAAGATCAGCTCGGTTTGTGCTCCCACATGGTTGACATACAATACAGGGATGTTGTGCCGTAAAGCTTTCGAGGTAAATATCTGTCTTTTTATATCAATCTTCCTGTAGGAGAATGGGGATGCGGCTATGTTCACGAGCAGATCTGGCTTCAACGGAGCCAGCTTGTCCATGGGTGACAGAGGGTACAGCCTGTTTTTACCAAACACCTGTTCAGAAGGCTGGTCATCCCAAAGATCCTCGCAGATGGTCACCGCTATCTTCTTTCCTTTGAAGTGGAGGATGCCGAATGTATCATTAGGTTCAAAATACCGGTATTCATCAAAGATGTCGTATGTGGGCAGCAGTGTTTTATGAAACACCTGCTGTATCTTTCCGTCGTGAAGAAAATAGGCCGAATTGAACAGGTTTTTGCCTCCGGGAAGGGTATTATGCGTGGGAGATCCAACGATGATACCAATATCTTTCGATTCAGAGGCCAATGCTTCAACCTCCTTCATGCACCGGTCAATGAATTCCCTGCGTTCAAGCAGGTCGAGCGGCGGGTAGCCGCATACCGACAACTCGGGAAAAATCACAAGATCGGATCCCTCCTTCCTTGCCCGTTGTATATAATGCCTGGTACGTACCAGGTTTTCGGTGAAGTTGCCGATATGACAATTGATCTGCGCAAGAGAGATTCTCATAGGTGTGATGGTTAAATATTATCAGAACAATATACCCAGTTGCAGCCCGAGATGACTCATCATGACCTGGTCAAGAGACTTCTTCGTCACATCAACCATCCCTCCCGTATAGTTAAGTCCGACAACCAGCGAGGTGTTTCCTCCCAGCGAATAATATGCACCGATGCCAATGTAATATCCCAGGTTTATCCTGCCCACCTCTTCGGAAATATCTGACTTGTCAAGGGCGTGGACTTTTATTCTGCCCTGCGCCCCTAACCTGAACATGGGATTGAATCCAACCCGGGCATAAAACGTAAGATATCCTATTTCATCAGTGGTGAATTTCAGCCCGAGAGGGGCCGACAGGTACCGTATCCGGTATTTCAGGATGCTGCCTTTGGGCAGTGTATCCATCTTTTCCGCCGTCTGAACAAGAATGGAATCCGCATAGCTCAGCTTTCCTCCTGCATGAAGGATGAGCAGATCGGTTGTGACCGCATAATTTTCTGCAAAAAAATGATCCATGCCCAGTCCTGCGCGAAACCCAGGTACAATACCGTGCGACTGAGCGTTTCTGTCGTCTCTGAACCAGGAAACGATGGGATCGGCATACATGCTGAACCTTGTCTGTGCATTCACAGGCATCTCCTGACAAAGGATGATGAAAACGGTGAGCCTAAAAAGTGCTTTTTTATCCATCACTATGTTTTCGTCAATAAAAACGATCAGATAAAAAGCAAATTTATAAATTATAATATTGTATATTGTTTGGCCAGGCAGCTGTTTTGATTTCTTGCTCTTTTCATTTGAGAAAAGAGACTATCCGGGGTTGACCCGATTTAAGTATCTTTAGCACGGAAAAGGCACCTGCCTTACCGACAGGAGAAAACGCCATGATGCACGGGAACAGAAAAAATATCTATTATGCCTGTACGTTCTTATGAAAAGATCAAACACCCGATGATATTCACTAAGAGAACACTGTTTGCCCTTGTTGTTATTCTTGTCCTGATGGCCGGATGTCAGAAAAACCGGCTGCGATTTGATCCGGGGAATAAGGATGTTGTTGTCCGTATTGAGAGGTTTGACAGGGATCTCTTCTCCATTCATCCCGACAGTATTCCATCAAAAATGGACTACCTCAGGAATACCTATGGGAAATTCCTCGACCTGTTTGGCTATGTCATCAATATTGGAGAAAGCAACGACCCGTTATTCCCCGGTTTTCTGAAACAATTCCTTTCTGATGAAACAAACCGTGAGGTGTATGTGAGGACACAGGAAATCTTTCAAGATCTCTCCTGGCTGGAAAAAGACCTCACCGCCGCTTTTCGTTATTATAAATATTACTTCCCTGACAAGCCGGTTCCCCGGGTGTATACTTATGTCTCCCGCTTCAATCATTCTCTGGTGGTGGCTGAGGACCTGCTGGCCATTGGCCTCGACAAGTTCATGGGAGCAGATGTGGATTACTATGTAAGACTCGGCCTCCCCAAGTATTTGAGGGATAATATGTATCCGGCCAAGATACCGTCCGATTGCATGTTCCACTGGGCTGCAACAGAGTTTGAGTTTGCCGGGAAGAACAATGTGCTGAACAGGATGATCTATTTCGGGAAAATCATGTATTTCACCTCTTCCATGCTTCCCGGGACGAAAGGACATCTCCTGATCGGATACAGCGAAGAGCAGGAAAAATGGTGCAGGGAGAATGAACAGGCCATGTTCGGAACCCTGGTCGGGAACAAGCTGCTGTTTGATGATAATTACCTGACAATAAACAAACTGGTGAATGAGGCCCCGTTTACTCATTATTTTTCCAGGGAATCACCCGGCAGAATGGGTGTATGGATTGGCTGGCAAATCGTGCGGTCGTACATGAAACATCACCCGGAGGTGAGCCTGGCAGCACTTATGTCGGATAACGACTACCAGAAGATCTTTGAACAAGCACACTATAAACCATAAAAGAAAGAGGCTGCCTTTTGCTGACAGCCTCCCGGGATTTTTGTTGTATTATGGTTACTCTGCGGGATGAATAGCCTCCACAGGGCATACATCAGCACAGGCACCACAGTCAGTGCACAATTCCGGATCAATCTTGTAAATGTCACCTTCAGAAATGGCCTGTACCGGACATTCATCAATACAGGTGCCACATGCTGTACAATCTTCATTAATTTTATAAGCCATTGCGATACTTTTTTTATTGTTAGCTGACACAAATGTATCTAATTTTTTCTGGTTACAAAAAACATTCCAACGGACGGATATTTTAAAACATATTTAAAAAATCTTTTTATCCGTTTTCCAGCAGTGACATGGCAAACCATGCCATGCTGCCGCAGCCGGTCACCAGCGCCTCATCGTTCACCAGGAAGGAGGGTGTATGCAGCGATACCGGTGTAATGCCACGGAAGCCTGTGCCGAGACGGTAAAAGCAGGCCGGTTTCTGCTGCGAAAAATAGGCAAAATCCTCCGATGTCATTCTTGGCGGTATGGCTACCACGTTCTCCTGGCCAATATATAATTCTGCCAGACTCTTTACCCTGGCCGTCAACGCTTCATCATTAGTCAGCACAGGATATCCCTTCCGTATCTCAACCGTTGCGCCGGCACCTGTAACACCGGCTTCCCTTTCCGCTAACCGGGTTATCTCCGTATATGCATCCTGCCGGAAAGTTTCATCCATGGTTCTGAAGGTGCCTTCCAGCGTCACTTCGGAGGGGATCACATTGGTGGCTCCGGCCCCGCTGATCTTGCCAAACGCGAGTACGGCAGGTGTCTTTCCTGAGGCAGTACGCTGAACCCACTCCTTCAAAGTAACGACGATCCTTGCAGCAGCGTAGACATTGTCGGTGGTCTCATCCGGACGGGCTGCATGCCCGCCTCTTCCCCTGACAGCAATATATATCTCATCACTGGATGCCATATACTTTCCCGGGCAGAAACCCAGCCTGCCGGCCTCCAGGTCAGGGGCTACGTGCTGGGCCAGGATGAACAACGGCACAGGGTCGGAAAGGGCTCCCTCCTCGATCATTATTTTGGCGCCTCCCGGTACCTTTTCCTCACCGGGCTGGAACAGGCAAAGCACCGTGCCCCCGAAGTCTTCCCTCATTTTCTGCAGAATCATGATTGTTCCCAGCATCGATGCCATATGCATATCATGTCCGCAGGCATGCATCCATCCATGGTTGCGGGATGAATACGCCAACCCGGTATTTTCATGGATGGGCAAGGCGTCCATGTCGGTCCTCAGGGCAATGCACTTGTTACCCGGCCGTTTCCCCGTGATCCTTGCCACAATACCGGTACCGGCATATCCCATCCTGTAATCAACCTTCATCCTCTCAAGAACCGAGGCAATGAATTCACCGGTTTTGACCTCGCTGAACGACGGTTCCGGAAACTGGTGCAGGTAATGCCTGAAACCGGTTACCTCCTCTTGTATTGCGATGGCTGTATCCCTGATGGATGAAACGATCCGCATGGTTGCCCGTTATTTACCCAGTACCAGCTTGAAAGAGATAAGTAAAAGAAACACTCCGAAAATCCTCCTGAGCAGTTTGGCATCCAGGTTCACCGCCAGCAGTGAACCAAAATAATTCCCTATAACAAAGGTAAGAGCCAGCACCAGGACAAACTTGAAATCAATATATCCGTTACGGTCATAATTTATCACTGACAGGATGGCGACGGGGAAGACAAGCACCCCCAGGGTGGTTCCCTGGGCCTGATGTTGTGAAAATCCCATGAAAAGGATCATGGCGGGAATCATAACGAGTCCGCCGCCAATACCCAGCAAACCGCTTGCTGCTCCTCCAACCAGTCCGATAAGCGCCAGAATGATGATTTGATTCAGATCCATACTATGTGATGTTAAAAGTCAAGGCTGAACGAGAGATAGAATACCGGTTTAAGAATAACGAAATTTTCAATGCCCCAGGCATAGTCAGCCCGTATGAAGTACCCGGCCAGCTCAGCCCGTGCTCCCAAACCGAAACCGGCAACAATGGGCTCATTCCCCTTGTCCACAATGACCGTTATTGTCTCTCTCTCGATAATCTTCTTGTCATAAACATTCTCGCCGGAATAAGGGGAGAGCCCTGTCCATGCTGTCCCTATATCGCCAAACGCCACCAGCTGGAACGAATTCAAAAAAGCAGAACCGATCGGATGATTGGCAAAATACCTGAAAACGGGCCAGCGGATCTCTGAATTGATAAGGGCGAAATTATTCCCGTTCCTTATGTTTTGCGAAAAACCGCGCATGTTGGTGGC
>JAXDBV010000188.1:0-5961 GCA_034678415.1 Bacteroidales bacterium | reverse complement strand
CTGGAGCTTGCCCTGATCCCGGCCATGGAGAATGTGGGAATTCGGTTCAGCAGGAAGGAAATCTTTGTGCCGCAGATGCTGTTGTCGGCAAAAGCCATGAGCGCTTCCATGGCACACCTCAAGCCGTACTTTCTTTCCGGTGAGACAAAAAGAAAAGGCACCTTTGTCATCGGAACGGTGACGGGCGATCTTCATGACATAGGGAAGAACCTTGTGGCCATGATGGTGGAAGGTGGCGGATGGGAAGTGGTGGACCTGGGCGTGGATGTAGGGGCAGTAAAATTTCTCCAGGCTTTGGAAAAACATCCGTCGGCCAGTGTCGGCCTGTCGGCCCTTCTGACAACCACCATGGAGAACATGAGGAACATCGTCCAGAGTATAAAGCAGCAAAAACCTGAAACCAGAATACTGGTGGGAGGTGCACCTCTCACACAGGATTTTTGTGACAGGATCGGTGCAGACCACTATTCCCCCGATCCGCAGGGAGCAGTGGATTATCTGAAAACACTTGTTTCTTAATTCAATACCATGAAAACCGTACTCAGCAGCAAATCGAAGGAAGTGGTGATCGACACCGACGGACCGGTGGTGGTGATCGGAGAATGCATTAATCCTACCCGCAGGAAAAAGCTGGTATCCACTTTACAGGAAAAAAGTTTTGATTATGTGCTGGAACTGGCTGAAAGCCAGATCAGGTCGCTGGCCGATGTGCTGGATGTCAATGTGGGATTCCCCGGTGTGGATGATGTGATGTTGCTGCCTGAAACGGTGCGGGCCATTCAGGAGAAATACGACATCCCCCTGTGCCTCGATTCCCCCAATCCAAAAGCCATTGAAGCAGGGCTAAAAGCTGCCGGTGGCAAATGTCTGATCAATTCCGTCAACGGTGAGGAGAAATCCATGGCAGCCATACTCCCCATAGCGCACGAGTACGGTTCAGCCGTCATTGCCCTGGCCATGGATGAGGAAGGAATATCACCCGATCCGCAAAAAAGACTTGCGGTGGCAGAAAAGATACTTAACAGGGCGGTGCAGACAGGCATCAAGGCGGAGGATGTGATCATCGATCCCATCGCCATGGCGGTCAGCGCCGATCCTGCCACCTGTGTTGTCACCCTCGAAACCATGAGGCTGGTGCATAACAAACTGGGGCATAATATCACCATCGGGGCAAGCAATATCTCTTTTGGTCTCCCCAACAGGGAAGTGCTGAATGCCGCTTTTATTTCCCTGGCCATTCAGAACGGCCTTACCTGTCCTATTGCCAACCCTGAAAAAATCGTGGCAGCCATCCGCGCCACCGACCTTCTCCTGGGCCGCGACATGTACGCCATGAGATACATTGAGCATTATCATAGTACGGAATAAACCTGCCAACTATATTTGTCGGCTAAACCACTAGCATGAGACCTTTCACCCCTGCACGGAGATGGCAACCGGCATTCTATCCTTTCCGGAAGGAAACATTCTGGAGACGGTGGCGTGCCCGTGTCGAGAGTATGATTAAAGGCCCGTTATACGGCTGCCGCATGTGCGGCAACTGCCTGCTCCAGGAAACCGCTTTCATCTGCCCCATGGAGTGCCCGAAAGGACTGAGAAACGGGCCCTGTGGCGGTTCAACCCCCGAAAAATGCTATGTAGACGAAACACGTAAATGTATCTGGTACTGTATCTTCGACAAAGCAGTCAAGACGGGCAGGGAGGAGAAGCTCCTGGAAGTGTTGCCGCCACTGGACTGGGACAAGGTTGGTACTGAAACATGGGCCGACGTGATCTGTCAGGTGAGACAGGTGGGCATCGCTTCCTTCATCGGTGGCATGCTTTCGACCGATAAAGAAAAACGGGCACGGAACTGGGAGAGTGTGTTCAGGCCTGTACGACAGCCTAGCTGGTGGCAGGGCGATGACCGGTATCATCCGCCGGCATACCTGGAGCCGGTATCCAACCTGGAAAGAAGGCTGCGCAAGGGCCAATTTGTCATCACCACGGAAATCATCCCTCCCCTGCACTCCGATCTTACACGCCTGACCGAAAACATTACTGCCGCGCGCCCCTGGGTCACTGCAATCAATTTTACCGATGCCGCCTCGGCGGTACCACGCATGTCAAGCCTGGCCTGCTGCAAGGTAGCATACGATAACCAGGCTGAACCGGTGCTGCAGATCGCCGCAAGAGAAAAGACACGCTGCAGCCTCCAGTCGGAAATCGTGGGAGCAAGCGCCCTCGGAATACGGAATATCTTATGCATCTCGGGGGATAATGCCATTATCGGCCCCGCACCGAGAAGCAATATGAACATCCTTGACATCGACTCGGTACAAATGCTGTGGATATTGAGACGAATGAGGGATGAAGGATTATACCTCGACGGTCGCAAGATGAAGTCGCCACCGAAACTCTTCCTTGGCGCAGCCGCCTCTCCCTTTGCATCCAAACCCGAGTTTCAGGCTATCAGGGAACAGAAGAAGGTGAATGCCGGGGCACAGTTCCTTCAGACAAACCTGGTGTTCGACCCCGATGGGCTCGACCGGTGGCTCGAACAGCTCGAGAAACGAAATGTGCTCAACAAGGTTTTTATTCTCGTGGGGATCGGCGCACTGAAAAGCTTCAAAATGTCGCAATATCTTAATAAGGAAATACCCGGTGTGACCATCCCTGAAAAGATCATGAAGAGGATGGAAAATGCGGGGGACAAGGCACAGGAGGAAGGAATAAAAATTACGGTTGAGCTGATAGACGCCATAAAAAAGAAGCCGGGGATACACGGCATCCATCTCTCCACCTTCGGGTGCGAGTCAACCATTGAAAGGATTATAGCTGAGTCGGGACTTGCCACTGCCTGATGTGCAGGTCGTCAGCCCGTGCCACACAGTATGGATCTTCTCATAAACCTGAAGCCAGTTCAAGCGCAGTAGTGGTGGTGTAATACTTGGCGATCATGTTGGGAACTTCCCAGGCAGGCATGTTGCCCTTCCTGAGATATTCAATGAAGTTGGCCGTCACCCGTGAAAAATGAGCCTCATGATCCTCCCGGTATTCGCGGGGGATGATAACTTCCCATCCCCTGTCACTCTCGCGCAGTTCAATCCCCGGGTATTTTGATTGTAACAGGGCAAACCTCTTCCGTAGGATTCTTTCATAGGATGATCCGGAACGTACCGGTTCAATGAACAGCGCCGGTTTGTACTGCTGTTCCTTACCCTGCCGGATGATAAGGTTCGCCATCGTTCCACGCAGGATTGAATAGTGCGTGTCTCCTCCACCCGCAGGGGCACTGTATGCCCACGCCACCGACACCCTGGCATGGACGCCCCTCAGGCGGTAGCGTATCTCTCCGTTGCAGAACACCTGCAGCGTCGTATCATTCACCAGGTCTTTCCGCAGGAAGGAAGGAAATTCATCATAACCGGTTATGGCACTGAACTCACGGAGTGTCATGGCTGTAGCCCAGTGCCGGGCCGATTCAACCTGAATATCCCTTGTGTAATCGATGATCTGCCCCGAGAAGCATTCCCACTGTATCAGGTCAACCAGGTGGGTAGTAACATCAACGATACCCTCACCCTGCTGTAACACATCCATGAACCAGGCGGGACGTGTCAGCACCTTTCCTGAAACATATTTATAGAAATGGTGAACGCTTTCCTTTGTGACTGCCGGTTCATCGGGCGTTCCTTTCACCTGTGTCCCGAAGATCTCCGGTATCAGTGACAGTTCCCTCTGGAGCATTGTGGTGATTTCAAACCGTTCGGTCATGATGTCGTAAAGAAGAAGGTTCTTCTGTTCTGCCATCTCAAATGCCTTCCTCAGTTTCCCGAAACCCTGGCTGTCGATGGCCATAGGTTTATCGGCCAGCACATTGAATCCTCCCTGTATCGACGCCAGTATATAATCTGCCTTCATCCGGTTGTTTCCGGAGATCACCACCACATTGCCTGCCTTCTCCCTCAGCATTCTTTCAAGATAATCGCTGCCGGTATAGACCTGGCTGGTCCAATGTGTCGGGTTTTCCGCACGGGTGTTATAAGACCCGATTATCGCCAAATGCTGTTCCAGTTCCTGTCCGCCGGGGGCGTACACATGGACGGTCGAATCAACCCCCGGATACATGGTTTTCTGCACCAGCGCCGCATGGAAGTGACCCGGGTTGAGCGTGATAAAGCGAAGCACGGCAGTGCCCGAATCAGAAGACGATGGCGCACCTGATGGATCGATCCTGCCGCAGGAAGTCATCATCATGTATAATGAATATGTTACCGTCAGGAAAAATAGTGTTTTCATCGGATACATTGCGTTTTACCATTTAAATACAACCGGTCAGATAAATAGGTTCATTATATTCCGTAAAGGGGATAAGTTCTTCATCCTAATCCCCGATATTGCCCCCGCGTAGCAGTCGATTGCAATGTATCGCTGCCCCGAAGGGCCGGGCCGTTGAACAGCCGTATGGAAACATACAATCCATTCAAATGCTTCACTTCTGCTATATATCATGTGCCCGCCCCAGGTAAAAATTACTGAAATAATTACTGAATTTTATGAGAGGTAATTCAGTAATTCATTCCATAATTTCATTCCTGCCCGACATATTTTTCATACTGTTCCGCGAGCTTCACTTCGGTATGATCACCGGCATGCACCAACACCCTGTACCTGAGCTTCATTTCAGTTCCTTTTCCAAAAAAGACATCAACATCATTCTCAGGCCAATAGAAAGGTGTGGGCGAGATAAATCCGTAATCACGTGTGAACCAGGGGGAGGGGTACCACCGATTGGACGGATGCTCCATGATGGCCAGTCCCTCAACAATGTCCCCCCTGCGCCCGTAATAATCCATCCATTCGGATTTCTTTCCGAACGTTTCTTTTTCTCCCCTGTCTCCCCGGGCATTAATCATCGTGCCGCCGTTCATTACCGACAGGTCGGGAGCCATCCTGACGCTGAAAAATGAATGGTTAGTCTTGCCTATGCGGACATCTTCAAGCATGAACAGTGTTATTTCCACATCAATCTGAACCATGGCCGGGGAAGGAACGGTAATGGTATATCTTCTCGAATCCTTGACCGGAGACGGATGTCCCGGCCTCACCCACAGGCATTCATCAGTAATAACCGCTGTATCGCTTCCCTGTTGAATGATACCGGCATTCACGGAGATGATCTGTCCTCTCTCCAGTCCCTCCTGCCAGTAATTACCGCCGTTCAACCTGTCACAACCGAAAAAGAGGGAGCTGTGATGCGGGTATTCGGCATTTCTCATGGACGTTACCGATGTTCCTGTGACAGGTCCGTTCACAGGGAAGAAGAAGGGATATTTCTCATTCGCTGCAAAGATATAGCTGGTAAAAAATTTCCCGCCGACAGTAACATCGATTCGTGTGCCTGTTCTGACGGCTTCAATTATTGTGGCAGCCTCAAGCGATGCCGTGAACAGGAGGAGGAAGGCTGGCAGCAGGTATGATCTGTACCTGTTCATGAGGGTGAGGTTCATTTCATTATATAATCGGTACCGTAGGGATAGCGCTGTGGCCTTGACAGCATGGCATTTGCCTCATCGTCGTTGATGAACCTTTCCGTATCGGGATTCCAGTACAGCCGTCGGCCCAGTTTCATGGCAATATGAATGATCAGGCATACGGTGCAGGCACGGTGTCCCGTTTCGACTGGTGAGACAGGCTCATTGCGTGACTGTATGCAGTCGAGCCAGTTTCCGTGCTGGTCATCCACCCGGTACAATTTTGTTTCGT
This sequence comes from Bacteroidales bacterium, assembly GCA_034678415.1. Taxonomy (GTDB): domain Bacteria; phylum Bacteroidota; class Bacteroidia; order Bacteroidales; family VadinHA17; genus JAXDBV01. The sequence goes on along the minus strand of JAXDBV010000188.1, from coordinate 213 downwards.
TCTCCCCTGTTTCCGAAGCAAGTATTCGGGGATCGCTTGCATCGAGTGCCTTTGTGTTTTTGTTCAGGGACACGGGATCACTGGCCGAGGCCGTATATTCACCCCGTGATACAAAGATCCACCCATCGGTTCCCTCATACCTGATCCCGTTGGGATAACCGCCGCTGGCGAGCATAGTAATACCGTTGGCATATTCAGCCTTAGCCATGAAAT
>JAXDBV010000187.1:0-2858 GCA_034678415.1 Bacteroidales bacterium | reverse complement strand
TCAGCGAGAGATGTTCCGGTATCTTCAACCCCATTTCATTGACGGCCTTGATAACTCCCAGCGATACCAGGTTTGATAGGGCAAAAACGGCCGATGGCGGATTCTCCATACTGAACAGGATACGTGTTTGACGGTAACCGTTCTCGGTGCTGAAATCATCGCCGACGATCAGACTCTCATCAACGGCTATGCCATTGGTCCTGAGCGCCTCCCGGTAACCCCGCACCCTGTCTTTGCTCGGCTGTGTCTGCGGAATACCCTGGATACAGGCAATACGCCGGTGCCCCATGGTAATCAGAAAATGCACCGCATCATACGCACCCTGGTAATTATCGGATGTAATGTACGGAAGATTAACTTCCGGAAAACACCGGTCGATAACCACCATTGCGATCCCCGACTCATAGGTGCTGACCAGGTGCTCGTAACTCGTGCCAACCGGCGCAACAATGATACCGTCCACCTTGTGGCTCAATAACAGGCTGATCAGCTCCTTTTCCACATGATAATCTTCACCGCTGTCACAGAGAATGATGGAAAATCCTTTGGCCCGCGCTTCCTTCTCGATGCTCTGGGCAATATCCGCAAAAAATGGATTGGAGATATCGGGAATGATAAGACCTATGGTATCCGTCTTGTCCAGCTTTAATCCCCTGGCAATCTTATTGGGAGAATAGTTATACTCCTTCGCTGCCTGTAACACGCGTTTTGTGGTAGCTTCACTGATCCTGTACTTCTTCGATTTTCCGTTCAGCACACGTGAAACAGTGGTTATGGAAATATCCAGTACATCAGCCAGCTCACGGATATCATTCACCGTATTTTTCATACTATTCCTGCTATCATATTTTGTTTTCTTGGGCCAACGAATTTCAGTAAGTTTTTTAAATTATCAAAATCCGCCATGAGGAAACCACGGGAACAATGTGCATGATAATTCAAGCCGGGCAGGGTAATACACCTGCATTTATTGTATTTTTATCTTACATTTATTCATCTTAACATTGGTGAAATGGCACCTTCACTCATCACTGCATTCCTTGATCGCTGGTCAACATATTTTGGCAAAGCAGAACTTCCGATTATATTTTATTACAGCGAAAGCACCGGTGGAGCTGTTATGGCGCCCCGTCCACGAGGCAGATCATGCCTGGTGTGCGAGCTGGGTAAGGTGAGAAAAGGGAAGTCGCTCTACTTCAATGCCGGCAATATTTCCTGCGGGGGAGCTCTCCGTTACCTGGGGTATACCGACCGGGTGCGCCCGGGATTCGAGTATTTCCTCTCCTGCGGCAAACCGGGGGAAGTGGAGGGCGAGAGATACATCCGTACCCCGGAAATGGTGAAAGTCCTGCTGAAAAACCAGCGGCACTGGATGGCCGGGAAAAACAATATCATTTTCAAACGCTGGGACAAGCTGTCGGATAGCGATGAGCCGCAGGTGGTCATTTTCTTTGCCAGCCCCGATGTCCTGTCAGGACTGTTCACCCTGGCCAACTATGACCAGACCGATCCATGTGGAAGTTTCGCTCCCTTTGGCTCCGGTTGCGGAACCATCATCCATTATCCATACCTGGAAACGATGGCCGAACGCCCGAGAGCAGTGATCGGTATGTTTGATCCCTCAGCCCGTCCCTGTGTGCCACAGGGAACACTCAGCTATGCCATACCCATGAAAAGGTTCGAAAAGATGATCGGTTACATGGACGAATGTTTCCTGATCACCGATACCTGGAAGGAAGTTCACAAAAGGATAAACAGCACCCGCTCCGCTCCCGGCCATGAATAACACGCTATACGGGGGAGGTGCACATCCAAAAAAATATCAGTTTGTACCACTGATTTGCCGTTGACTAGTCCTCAATGTATATTCATCCGGTCGTCCGGGCAATATACCCTTCCATACTTCCTTATAAAGCTTCCATCCGGCACTTACTGGAAATGCCGGTAATGAGACCCGGCAGTACTGTATTCCGGTAACCAGAAAGAAGAGGCCGGAGGCTATTAAAAAGTATAGAACGTTATCACACCGACAGGGATGTACTGTTAGAATACCGGAGGATATGCAAGATTGTTATGATTACGCTCGTGGTTTTCTTCCTGTTATCATTATCACCGGGCTGATGGTTAATTAGCGGAAGGCATTCATCCGAGGGTGTGACTGTTTGCCGTATACCTTATTAATCTGATGGATTCAAGCAACGGCAGGTCGCATGAGGATACTGCGGTATCTGAATTAATATCTCACTTTCCCTTCAAATGCTTTCCACCGTTCCATCACTTTCCTGCCTTCCTCTTCCAGTCCCTTCTCCATGAGGATGCTCCTGTCGCCGGGTAAACGTTTCAGTTCCGTGTAAATAATATCATCATCAAAACCCGCATCGGCCGCCTGCATCCTGTCGGAGGCATACAGCACTTTTTTTATCCCGGCCCAGTATACGGCACCCATGCACATGGGACATGGTTCGCACGAGGCATACAGCACGCAATCACTCAGGTCGAATGATCCCTTCTTCTCTGCCGCTTCCCTGATAGCCAGCATCTCTGCATGGGCTGTAGGATCATTCATTATCGCCACTTTGTTGGCCGATTCGGCCAGCAGCTCGCCATGCCTGGTAATAACCGCACCGAACGGTCCCCCTCCGTTCGTAATATTAGCGTCGGCAATCTGCAATGCCCTGCTCAGGTATTTAAGTTCCTCTCTCGTCATAATGAACCCTCTTTTACGGTTGAGTCACAAATGAATGAAAAGGGTATGAAACAGAGTATGACCCGCTTTTTCCTGTTCACCTTTCTTCCCTGGTTTCTTATGATCCACGCATCCTTACAATGATATATACGTGCATCTGTCAACATGAAAT
>JAXDBV010000186.1:0-13960 GCA_034678415.1 Bacteroidales bacterium | reverse complement strand
AACGGTGGGAGGGAGAGATCGATGGCATACTCGGATATAACCTCTTCAGGGAGTGTGTGTTTACGATCGACGTCCCGGCAGGACAATACCGTTTCTCGCTTCAGCCGCTTGATAAACCTGATGGTATTGAGATCCTGAAATTCAGGTACGGGGAAACCATGGGCCCTTATATTTCAGTGAAAACCGGAGATGAAACAACCCCTTTTCTTGTCAGCACAGGTTACTCAGGATATCTGCAGATCATTCCTGATGGAGAAAAAAATTACCATTTCAAATTTCCGCCACTTAAAGGGCTTGAAACAGCCGGTTTTTCTGTTCCTCCTCCCGGCCGTTTCGGAAGGGTGAGCGATGTTTTGAACCTGGGAAGGCATATGATATTGGAGCCAGTGATCGCCATTGTTCCGGGAGAGGAAAACATGATCGGCTGCGGCATCCTGAGGCATTTCGCGGTGAGCTTCGATCCCTTCAACAAAACCATCAGGATCATGAGGAATTCCGAAGTTCCGATCATCATTCCCTCCGTGCGTGAACTGGGGTTTCGCGTGGAGAACCGTCCCGAAGGATGTTTCATTGCCCATGTGCTGCCATGGTTGAAGGAAATCGGTGTGGATCTCAGGGTGGGCGATCAACTGGTGACTGTTGAATCACAACCGGCAGGACAGGTTAGCGGGGTTGAATGGCTGTTGTTTGAACGAAATTATAATTACCTTGAACTGAGATTGTTGCGGGACGGGGAAGAGATTATCACGGAAGTACCCATGAGAATTATCCTGCCCTGAGGCGGACGCATTGACCTTTGAATAACGTATGATGGAACAACAGAAGAAGAATACTATAGTGCCTCAATATTTCTATCGCTCCTGACATGTTTTCTATGCGAAGAATCCTGTTTTTTTCATGGTATCTGAGCGGGTTCATGTTATCGGCCCAGTCGCCCGAAGCGGTGATCAGATCGATCTATGATGAGGCGTTGAGCAGCCGCGAAGCATATGAAAACCTGCGGTATTTGTGCAAGACCACCAAGGGAAGGATTACCGGTTCGCAGGAGGCTGCTCTGGCGGTAGAGTTCACCCGGCGGGTGATGGAAGGCCTGACGCTTGACACCGTATACCTTCAGGAGATGATGGTTCCGCGGTGGGTGAGGGGCAGGGAGTCGGCATCGGTGCAGTCGGCGAGTATAGGCCGGAGATCGCTCTCCGTCTGTTCCCTGGGTTTGTCAGGTTCCTCCGGTGAGGAGGGACTGACGGGCAGTGTCATCGAGGTGAGAAGCCTGGAGGAACTGAGCAGCATGGAGAGGGAGCAGGTGGAGGGTCGCATCGTATTCTTCAACAGGCCTATGGATCCCACCATGATACAGACCTTTGCTGCCTATGGTCAGGCGGTGGATCAGCGGGTTCAGGGGCCTGCCCTGGCCGCCGGCATGGGTGCCGTTGCGGCGCTTGTCCGCTCGGCAACCACCGCAATGGATGAGGTGCCCCATACCGGTGTCACGGTTTTTGGGGAGGGACAAGCCAGGATACCTGCCATGGCGGTCAGCACCCTGTCGGCCGATCTTCTGTCTGAATGGCTCAGGCAGGATCCCGGGCTCACAGTTCACCTGGTTAATACCTGCCGGATGGATGATGATGTCACATCGTATAATGTTGTCGGCGAACTCCGAGGTTCGGTATTCCCGGAACAGATCATCACCGTGGGGGGCCACCTCGATGCCTGGGATACCGGTGAAGGCGCTCATGATGATGGGGCAGGATGCATACAGTCCATCGAGGTCCTCCGTCTGTTCAGGGCGCTGCACATAAAACCCAAAAGAACAATCCGTGCCGTCATGTTCATGGATGAGGAGATTGCACACAGGGGCGCCGCCTGTTATTTTGAACAGGCTAAAGTGAAGCATGAAAACCACTATGCCGCCCTGGAGGCTGACCGAGGGGCTCTGTCACCCCGTTCCTTCGGTTTCTCTGCCACCCCGCAACGCGAAGACTCTCTCATGGCATTGTCAGCCTACTTCAAGCCGTATGGTCTTTCCCAGTTCACCAGGGGAGGTGGAGGTGCCGATATAGGTCCACTCGCTGCCTTTGGGACTGTGCTTATCACCTTTAGCCCTGATGCACAGCGGTATTTTGACTATCATCATTCGGCCAACGATTGCTTTGAACAGGTTCACCCGCGTGAACTGCAACTGGGAAGTGCCGCCATAGCATCACTCATCTACCTCATTGACAGGTTCGACCTGTAGAACAGAATTGACATAACCGAACAAACGGCTCTGTCAATCTCCTGTGGAACTGGTATTATGTCATACTCTTCCCTGGTTTGGTGCATATTGTTTGATCATACGGATGGTAAGTGCTAAACCTCCGTCAATAATGCTACCTTTTTTCTTCCAGGTCCGCCAATGGTATTTTATACTCCTTTCCGGGAAAGATGTAGCCGGTAAAAGTACCGGAATTGGTTACCACGATGGCTTGAACGGAGAACCTGTCCATGAGGCTCTGCAATTCATCGGTGTTATATTCCTTGTCTGAATCGATGATCATGAACTTGTTTTCATAGAGCATGCTGTTCCAGCAGCCCGGGATGAGACTGGTAATGTTGACCGGTTCAGGGAGTATTTTTTGCCAGGCCGTAGAGAATGTTATACCGGGGTCTTTTGATGGTTCGAGGAATAGAATCATGTTTTGATTCAAATAAATGATTTGTGCTGCCGCTGCATTCTGGCTAAGTGACAGGTATGATCCGGTAGTGGCAGGGCAGAGGGGGACGGCAAAGAACAGGACACCGTTGCTGGTCTGAACCGGTATGGACGGTTCACTTCCTGTTTCCCATAAGAGGTTTGCTTTCTTACTGCCGGGCTCCAGCACCTGGAAGCTCACATTGCCGGTATTTAATTCCCGGGATATCTGACGGAGGTCCTCCAGCATATTTTTCTGACGTTGATGGGCCAGCTGCAGTTCGTTGAGTATCACTTCGGGAGTGATGGAAGTATTGTCGTGCATGGCCTCACGGTAGGATGTATAGCAGTTACCGGCGACTTTCCCCGGGTGGTTCATGTCGTCCACTCCCCGGAAGGTGTTGACCGCTATTTCCGACAGCACGTTTTCCATGCAGCGGCTGAAATCGTTCCATGCTCTCACGGCCGCGGAAGGGGTGATGGCCGCGGCTTTGTCTTCTGTCTTACCGGTTTTTGTATTATCTGCCGGCCTGTACTCACCGGTGGTTTTCTTCATCCAGGAGCATCCTGCCGAAAAAACAAGAACGATGAGAACGCCATAGAGAAACCGCTTATGGATCATTGTTTTTAATATTTATACGCAGCCTTGTTTAATTCGTTCAGCGTTTTCAGTTTTTTGGGAGGATGAAGGTATGTATCCAGGAATGCATATATCTCGAGCCTGCTTTCCCTGGCAATCCGGGTATCCATCCGGTTGAAGGAATGCCCGCCGGGAGCATCCTGGTAAATCTTGTATTCAAACTGTTTTCCTTCCGCCTTCAGTGCCTGAATGAGATGTTCCACTTCAAGGACATTCACATCTTCATCATTGGTTGTGGTATGCACAAGGAGGGGTGTTTTCAGTTTAGCGGCCTGCCAGGCAGGTGACCGGCGCCGGTATTCATTCACATCCTCATTGGCTGTTTTACCGATATGATAATCGGCTGAGAAGAGTTTTCTGTAATCCTCCGTTGAGTACCCCATCCGGGCCACAACATCGCTCACGGGCACACCGGCATAGCACGCTTTGTAGCTTTCCGGGTGATTGAATACACAGAGGAGAGAGATCATTCCGCCATGACTCCATCCCATGATGCCTACCCGCCGGTGATCAATAAATGAATAATTCTCGATCATGTATGCCCTTGAGGCATCCACATCTTCCACTTCCAGTCCACCATAGTCAATCTTTCGGTACATATCGGCGCCATACCCTGTACTTCCCCTGTATTCAGGAGCCACGACGATGTATTCCTGAGCCATGAGTTCGCGGATGATATGGGTGTAATAGGTTGTGAAGTCGCCGTGTACACCTCCATGCGGCAGTACGATAAGCGGGTATTTTTTGGCAGGATCAATGCTTTTGGGGATGAATACGTATGCCCAGAACTTCACGGGATTGCCGGCTCCCGGGGCCGTGGGATTTTTTTCCTTTGCCGGTGGCGGGCCGGTCATGTATACTTTGTCGATCCATGCAACATCACCGGTACGGTGGAACCACGTTACATCATCGATCTTTTTCTCCAGTACATCCAGCCGGTGGCCGAGGTTTTCAAAATTCCTCTCCAGTTCGCGGACAGGATCGGTAGGGAATGCTTTTTCCTGAGCGAACAGGTTACCGGTAAGGAAGACTGCCAAGGCTGAGAAAAAAACATGTATTCTCATATCTGTTTCTTTTGATAATGTTTTCTTCAGAGTTCGATTTCTCCTGTAAAGACGAAAGTGGCAGGCCCTTCGATCCAGATATTGGTAAAGGCGTTATTATCGGGTTTGAATGTTACCAGGAGGTTTCCTCCACGGGTACTCACGTGGTATGTATTCACCTCATCGCGGGCCACGAAGGCGGTGCATATTGCTGAGGCCACCACTCCCGTGCCGCATGATAGTGTTTCATTTTCCACTCCTCTTTCATAGGTTCTCACCCTGATGGCACCCGTCCCTGTTCTCTCGACAAAATTCACATTGGTGCCATCCGGAGCGAATTCGTCACTGTATCTGTGTTTTCTGCCTTCACTGAACACATCGATCGTATCCACCTCCTTCCTGAATATCACCATGTGTGGTGAGCCTGTATTGATGAAGAGTCCGGTACTTGCAGGCACAGGAAACCGGGTGTCGTTCAGTTTCAGCCTGACAGATGAAGGAGAGAGCAATACCGCCTGGTGCTGTCCATCGACGGCGCCGAAGGTGGTGCTGGCACTGATATACCCTGCCCGGGAGGCGTAGGCTACGATGCAACGGCCGCCGTTGCCACACAGGCTGGCCTCCCTGCCATCCGCATTGTAGTATACCATCCTGAAATCAAGTCCGGAGCCATGAACAATCTCCATAAGCCCGTCGGCACCGATACCGAATTTACGGTCACACAAGCGGCGGATGAGATCTTCCGTAAGGGATACCCGTTCCTTCATCCCGTCGAGGATAATGAAATCATTTCCCGCTCCCTGGTATTTGTAAAACCTTGCCACCATGTCAGGATACGTTAATTAGTGTTAAAAATTAAGCTGTCACCGGTGTTTTACATTGAACTGATTACGTAATTTGTATAATAATTTGTAAAGTTAACATGCTTCTTCAAAAGGCATAATATTTGTGAACCAAAAAACAGTCATCAGGTTTTGTCATATATAACAAAATAATATACGAAGGAAATGAATACAAAAAAGATTTTAGGGGTACTGTTCTTAACCGCGCTTGGTGCATTTTCGGGGATTCTGGTATACACTACTGTTTTTCCGGGACAGAACAAGCCTGTTCCCGCGCTGTTGCAGAACGACAGTCAGAAAGTGATGTTTGCCAATCTGCCTGCCGGTTTTGAAGCGGAGCAGTTTGATTTTACCCTGGCAGCAGAAAATACCGTACATGCCGTTGTGCATCTGAAGAACACAAAATACAGGGTGGAACAGTATAATCCGCTGTACGAATGGTTTTATGGTGACCGTTACAGGTCGGAACCAACCCCGGTGGTCGGTTTTGGCTCGGGGGTGATTATCTCCAAAGACGGCTATATTGTCACCAACAACCATGTGGTGGAGGGGGCCGATAAAATGGAGGTGACGCTGAATGACCGGAGAACCTATACTGCTGAGATCGTGGGCACTGATCCCAGTACCGATATTGCCGTCGTCAAGATCAAGGAAGATAATCTTCCTTTCATACCTTTTGGCGACTCAGACAAGCTGAAGCTGGGAGAATGGGTTCTGGCCGTCGGCAATCCCTTTAATCTTACCTCGACGGTCACGGCAGGCATTGTGAGTGCCAAGGGCCGTAACCTGGGTATCCTTCCTGACCAGTACAGGGTTGAGTCATTCATACAGACCGACGCAGCCCTGAATGCCGGAAACAGCGGCGGTGCCCTCGTCAACGTGAAGGGTGATCTGGTAGGGATCAACACGGCCATTATCTCACCCAATGGTGCATATTCAGGTAATTCGTTCGCTGTTCCCGTCAATATTGTGAAGAAAGTGGTGGCCGACCTGCTGGAGTATGGTGCCGTGCAACGGGCTGTGATGGGTGTGTCTATCCTGGATATCACCTCTGAAGTAGCCAAAGAATACAAGCTTGAAGCAATAGAAGGGGTTCTTATTGCCGGGTTAACCGATGGAGGGGCAGCCATGGAATCCGGAATAAAGGAAGGGGATGTGGTGATCGCTATCAATAATGTCAAAGTCAATAGTGTTGCCGAATTGCAGGAACAGATAAGCCGCTACCGGCCGAAGGATAAAATATCGGTTCTTATAAAAAGAGACAATAAAGAGAAACATTTTGATGTTGTATTACGTAACAAGGAAGGTGATGCCAAACTTCTGGTCTCATCGGATGTGATCCTGGGGGCACAATGCAGGGAAATTTCTGCAGACCTGAAAAGGAAACTGGGAGTCCAATCGGGGGTGCAGATAACAGATTTACAGGATGGCAGGTTTCGTGATGCCGGCGTCAAAGAAGGTTTTGTGATCACTCAGGCCGACGGGAAAGAGATTACCAGCGTTCAGGATCTGAAGAATGTCATCGGCCGGAAAAGCCAAGGCACCACCGTTGAAGTGGAAGGAATTTATCCGGGAGGAAGGTACGTTTACGTATATGTTCTCAGGATATAGGGTAGTCATTTTTGCTGAAAAAAGAAGACTTGCCCGTGCAAGTCTTTTTTTTCGAAAGGGGCAGGTAGTGAAAATAAAGTTGACTTTTAACAATAAATGCCATAAATTCGCAATTTATTTTCAGGAGGATACATGAGACAACTAAAGATCACCAAGTCAATTACAAACAGGGAAAGCGCATCGCTTGACAAGTATCTGCAGGAAATAGGCAAGGAAGAGCTTATCAGTGTGGAAGAAGAAGTCGAATTGGCGCAACGGATCAAGAAAGGTGACAGGGATGCCCTGGAAAAGCTTACACGGGCTAACCTGCGATTTGTTGTTTCTGTCGCAAAACAGTACCAGAACCAGGGTCTCAGTCTGCCTGACCTTATTAATGAAGGCAATCTTGGTCTGATCAAGGCTGCCGAGAAATTTGACGAGACCCGCGGGTTCAAGTTCATCTCTTATGCCGTATGGTGGATCCGCCAGTCTATCCTCCAGGCTCTTGCGGAACAGTCGAGGATCGTGCGTTTGCCCCTGAACCAGGTTGGTTCACTGAACAAGATCAACAAGGCTTTCTCCAGGTTCGAACAGGAATACGAACGAACCCCTTCACCGGAAGAACTGGCCGATGCCCTTGAGCTGCCCAAAGAAAAGGTGAGCGATACTCTCCGCGTATCCGGCCGTCATGTCTCCGTTGATGCACCCTTTGTCGACGGGGAAGATAACAGCCTTCTCGATGTGCTGATTAACCCGGATTCACCCAATGCTGACCGTAGGCTGCTGAACGAATCACTCACCCGGGAGATCGAACGTGCACTGGCTACCCTCACCGAGAGAGAAAGGGATATCATCAAACTGTTCTTCGGGATCGGAGTGCAGGATATGACCCTGGAAGAGATCGGGGAGAAATTCGGCCTTACCCGTGAACGGGTGCGCCAGATCAAAGAAAAAGCTATACGCCGCCTCAGGCATACCTCCAGGAGCAAACTGCTGAAATCATACCTCTGATATATCGTTTTTCACTCGTCGACGAAGCCCGGTATTGCCGGGCTTTATTTTTCATACCGGTATATGATCGGATCAGGATAGCCGTTGAGGTTGAATACCACCTGGTTCTTTGCCCATTGCCGTGCCGGTGAAACATTAAACCTCAGTTCCTGGTTTACCCACGTGTAACGCCTGTCCGTAACGGACTTCTCTATGAGATACAGCGTAACAACCGGAGGCAGCGACTTGAGGAGCGTGCCATCGGTCACCAGGTCAAAATCATGAAGCCGGGCACCGGTACGGTATTTGACATGAACCACCAGCAGGCTGTCCTCTATCCATGCATTGACGATCGTGCACGGACACTCCCCCCGGGCAGGGATCACAGCGTCGGATTGAACATGAAGGATCTTGTCCGGGGAGGAGCCGGTCTTCAACTGTTCGCCTGACCTGCATCCGGTGAACAAAAGAGAAGACAGGAGGATGAGAAACGGTCTTTTCATAGGGTGACGATATGGCGGAGATACGGATTCTTACACTCAGCTTACATATTAACTTCCGGTCTTCGACCTCATGATCTTTTCCAGCTCGTACATCTCATCCCTGAACCGTGCCGCTTGTATAAAGTCCAGTTCCGACGCGGCTTTCTCCATTGATTTCCGGGCTTTCTCAATGGCGCGTTTCAGTTCACCGCGGCTCATGTACTGTACAACCGGATCGGCGGCCAGGTTGACCTCCTCCGGTTCCAGGTATACCTTCGCACCCTTGTGGCTGTGTGGCTGTCCCATCAGCGGACGTGTTGCCTTGATGATCTGTGTGGGAGTGATACCGTGTTTCTCATTATACGCCAGCTGTTTTGCCCTTCTCCTGTTTGTCTCATCTATGGTCTTCTGCATCGATTGTGTGATAGTGTCGGCATACATGATTACCATGCCGTTGATGTGGCGTGCCGCACGCCCCGACACCTGGGTCAGTGATTTTTCCGAGCGGAGGAATCCTTCCTTATCGGCATCAAGGATTGCGACGAGCGACACCTCAGGCAGGTCAAGCCCTTCACGCAACAGGTTGACGCCCACGATCACATCGATTACCCCTTTCCTCAGCCGGTCCATGATCTCCACCCGTTCCAGGGTGTCAATGTCGGAATGTATATACTGGCAGGAGATATCAAGCCTGGAAAGGTAACGTGTCAGCTCTTCGGCCATCCTTTTCGTGAGGGTGGTGACCAGCACCCGTTCCGACCGTGCGGTTCTCTGCCGTATCTCCCCGATGAGGTCATCAATCTGGTTTAGGGTTGGCCTGACCTCCACCGTGGGATCAGGAAGCCCCGTGGGTCGTATCAGCTGCTCCACCACTATTCCTTCCGAACGTGACAGCTCATAATCGGCTGGTGTGGCACTGACAAACAAGACCTGGTCAACCAGATTCTCAAACTCGTCGAATTTCAGCGGACGGTTATCAATGGCGGAAGGAAGCCTGAACCCGTAATCCACCAGGGTGACCTTGCGGGAATGATCCCCGCCATACATCGCCCTGATCTGCGGTATGGTTACATGGCTCTCATCAATGACAGTGATGAAATCCTCAGGAAAATAATCGAGGAGGCAGAAAGGGCGCATGCCGGGCTTGCGGCCGTCAAAATACCTCGAATAGTTTTCTATACCCGGGCAATAACCCAGCTCACGTATCATCTCCATGTCGAAGCTAACTCTTTCTTTGATTCTTTTAGCTTCGAGGTATCGTCCCTGCTCGTTGAAATATTCCACCTGTCTTACCATGTCTTCCCCGATCTCATCCAGGGCCCTGTTCATTCTGTCCTTTGTGGTGATAAAGATGTTGGCCGGGAAGATAACCGCCTCATCAGGCCTTTCGATAACCTGGCCGCCAGCCGGATCAAACGATTCTATCTGTTCGATCTCATCCCCCCAGAATAGAAAACGGTAGGCCACGTCACCATAAGCAATGAACACATCCACGGTGTCGCCCCTAACCCGGAATTTACCCCGTGTAAAATCAAACTCACTCCTGGAATAAAGGCTGTCAACGAGCTTTTTCAGGAGCTGGTTCCGGCTTATTTTTTCCCCTTTTCTCACAGAAATGACGGTCTGGTGAAAATCGTCAGGATTACCTATTCCGTAAAGGCAGGAGACGGATGATACGACGATTACATCTCTCCTTCCCGAGAGGAGTGAGGTTGAGGCGCTGAGCCTGAGCTTTTCTATCTCCTCGTTTATCGACAGGTCTTTTTCAATATATGTATCGGTCACCGGAAGGTAGGCTTCCGGCTGGTAATAGTCGTAATAGGAGACAAAATATTCAACGGCATTATCCGGGAAGAACTCGCGGAATTCACCGTAGAGCTGGGCGGCAAGGGTTTTGTTATGGCTCAGGACGAGTACCGGCCGTTGCAGCGCCTGTATCATATTTGCTACGGTGAAGGTTTTGCCCGAGCCGGTCACGCCCAGCAGGGTCTGGTATTTCAAACCGCTCCTGAACCCGTCCACCAGTTGCCGTATTGCTTCCGGCTGATCACCCGTTGGCCGGTAGTCCGATACAATCCTGAATTCCATGCAACATCGTCACTATTATGGGAGAAGGTGTAACACCTATTTTATCGTTCTGGTAAGGATGACATATACCGGAAGGTGGTCGCCCGGCCCGCCGAAATATGTATTCCCGCTAAAGGTGAGGTTGGGGACAGGCATGCCCGCCTTGGGATTGTCAGTAAGCAGCCAGTCGTGTCTCAGTATCCTGCCGCCGTCATATCCTGTTATCCAGCGTTCCTCTCCCGTGATAAGGGCTTGTGACACGATGATCTGGTCTGTCATCAGCCAGTTCCCCTTATGATTGTATGTTCCTTCCCGGTTCATGTTGTGACGGTCGTACATCAGGTTATACAAGTCACGGCCGGACGCATTCCTCCGTTTGTTGCTGGCATTCAATATACTGTGAAGGCTCATGTTGGTCGGTTCGTCATTGAAATCCCCCATGATAATAATTTGTGCCATGGGCTCGGTGTTGAGTATGGAATCAACGGCTTTCCGGAGCTTTACGGCGGCATATAAGCGCCTCCTTTCGGTGCCCCGCGCATTGTTTTCCCTTGATGCCCAATGATTGACGAAGAGATGAAGGATGGTGCCGTCATCGGCAGTGCCTGAGACATACAGGATATCGCATGCAGGGATCGTGTCGGAGGGCAGGACGGAAGGGATAAAGACTTTTTTTACCGGGGTGAAGCGGCTGGTGCGGTAAAGAAGAGCCACATCCAGTCCTCTTTTATCGGGGCTGTCATGGTGAATAAAACTGTATCCGCCTTTCGCCATGCATGTTACACGCGTCAGGTCATCCAGCACCTTACGGTTTTCCACCTCGCATACACCGACAATATCGGGAAGCTGAACGCCCGGAAGGGAGCACAGTACCTTTCCCACATCTTCCACCTTCTTCATATAACGGGTTTCGTCCCATAATTTTCCCGAGGAAGGCAGGAATTCCTCATCATCTACTCCCGGGTCATTTTCTGTATCATACAGGTTATCAGTATTATAGAACATGACCGTAAGCCGTGCCGTATCCGCCGGCGAAGCCTGGGCCCCTACTGACAGGCAGAACAAAATCAGTACAATTCTCGTAAAAATATTCATGGGCCGTTTTCTTAATGAATACAACAAAAATAGCATTTTAACGGCAATACGGTTTTAAGAAAATAACAGCCGGTGGAATGACAGGTTCTACCTCAGAATGTTCAAATAATGACCGGGAAAGACGACGTGCAATCAAAGAAATTCATACCTTTCGTTCAAAATCATATCAAACCAGAGAAAATGAAGCTTCGAAGGATCTTTTTTCTCCTTTTCCTCTTCTGCATGTGCATTATTGCCGGTTACGGTCAGAGCCCGCTGATCACGGTATCATGGAAATATGTTGATAAGAATGGTAATAACCGTCTGGATTACAATGAACAGGCCAAGTTTATTCTTGATCTGAAGAACACTGGTGAAAAGAGGGCCAACTCGCTCAAGCTGATCATTACCGAGCAGAGTGGTATTCAGGGTCTCGAGTACGAGCCGGAGATGAGCATGGGGGTATTGTCGCCGAAGAACTATAAAGATGTGGAAGTTCCTGTGCGTGGCAGTTCTTCGTTGCAGAGCGGTACAGCCCGGCTGGTGTTCCAGGTGATGGATGCCGGCAGCGGTTATCATGCCGATCCCATCGTCATCAGCGTCCCCTGTCAGGGTCCGGGAGCTATGACAGTATCGGGTGTTGTTGAACAGCTGTATGGCCAGGGAAATGCAATGGCAAGCGAAATTCTGGCACAGCCGATACAGCTACCCCAGCAGGCTGAACAAACGGTGACACGCGGTATCGGTGATCCGCTGAAAGGGCTTAATGTGACGCCCACACCTGCCGAGCTTAAGTTCGGTAATTACTATGCACTGATCATCGGTGTGGATAAATATTCGGGTGTATGGACGCCACTGAAAAATGCCGTGAATGATGCAAAAGCGGTTGAGAACATCCTCAGAAGCAAGTATAAATTCGACTACTTCCGTACCCTGTACAATGAACAGGCTACAAGAACCAACATCATCAGTGAGATGGAATGGCTGGTGAGCAACGTGAATGAGGAAGACAACGTGCTGATATATTTCTCAGGGCATGGACAGTTCAAGCAGGAGCTCAATAAGGGCTATTGGGTACCTGTAGACGCGAAAACAAACAGTATCTCGGGATATATCTCCAATTCCGACATTCAGACCTTTCTGGGCGGTATCCGGTCCAAACATACCCTGTTAGTGTCCGACGCCTGCTTCAGCGGCGATATCTTCAGGGGAGCTACCGTTAGTGTGCCTTTTGAGAACTCAAGCAGGTACTACTCCCAGGTGCATAACCTGATATCACGGCAGGCACTCACCTCGGGTGGCGTGGAACCGGTGATGGATGGCGGGAGGGAAGGACATTCCGTCTTTGCATATTACCTGCTGAAAGTACTGCAGAATAACGTCGAACGGTATTTCGATGCCAGCCAGCTCTTCAGCCAGATCAGAATACCTGTCATTAATAATTCGGAACAATCTCCTAACTTCCAGTCTATCAAGAATACCGGCGATGAGGGGGGACAGTTCATCTTCGTCAAGAAGCAATAAGTTTGGAGATTATTAGTCGATGCGTTTCATGCCGGGATTTTTTTGATTATATTTCCCACAAATTGCCGGCATGAAAAGAGTGATATTCCTCTGCTGCCTGTCGTTCATCGGCAACGTGCAGGGATCATTCTCCCAGAAAAGCTACTTCAAGCATTTCTCCATCCAGGATGGGCTGCCTCAGTCCTCGGTCTTTACCATGATGCAGGATTCACGGGGATACCTGTGGCTGGGAACCTTAGGCGGGGGTGTCGCCCGTTTCAACGGTTCATCGTTCGAAACATTCAACACATCCAACGGCCTGGCGGGAAATATTGTGCGGGCTGTCTTTGAGGACAACAGGGGGAACCTTTGGTTCGGTACCGACCAGGGTATTACTATCTACGACGGATATGCCTTTAACCATATCGACACTGCATCAGGCCTCCTCGGCCTGCAGGTATTGTCATTCTGTCAGGCGGCCGACGGCTCCATATGGTCGGGTACCGATGGCGGACTGAACAGGCTCAGATGGATGGGCAACGACTCCGTCATGGTCATGCAGTTCGGACATCAACAGGGACTGCCGTACCGCCTGGTTTTTGATATTTATGAAAGCCCTGACGGCTCATTGTGGCTGGCTACCTACCAGGACGGTGTGATCATCATCGGGTTCACCGGCGACGGACACATCAGTAAGGTCGAACGCCTGAACAATGATCAGATACCTGCGGGAAATATTATTGAAATAGAACCGGATGGCCGGGGGACACTATGGTTTGGAACAGCCGGATCAGGTGCGTTTAACATCCGCTTTGATCCCTCATCAGGCACCTATTCGGTAAAAACATTCAATAAAAACAACGGCTTACGTGATCTTACAGTATGGAATATCCTGGCGGCATCTGACGGCACGGTATGGCTGGGCACGGGCGAGGGAGGTATCCATGCTCTTAAAGATGACCGGCTCAGATACTATGGCACTCCCGAGGGAACACCCAGCGACCAGGTGCTGTCCCTCCTCGAGGATACCAACGGACAGATATGGGCCGGCACCAACG
>JAXDBV010000185.1:0-26532 GCA_034678415.1 Bacteroidales bacterium | reverse complement strand
AAAATAGTTAACTTTGTCATATAATTAAGAATTAAGATTTTTGGCGAAATCTTAAAAGTAAGAATCCTGCTCTAAAAGGGCAGGATTTTTAGTGTATTTCTTAAACGTTTTGGACGGATGTGAATTAATTACGTAATTATCGGGTCCCTGCCGTCCGTGTGTAATGGCGTACCGGTAGGCGTTAAGTTTCCGGTAACCATTCAATATTCTGTCAGTGTATGGCATAAGAAAGAGGAATGCTGAAGGAAGGACATCGCAAGGGATTTTAAGGGTGTAAGAAGGGAACCGGATGATATTTCCATTCCTGTAGCTGTTTCATATGAATGAGTTTGATTGACGTCAGACGGGATAAAAAAACCCCTTCGGAAGGAAGGGGTGTAAGGTATGATAACCTCAACGGTGTTGAGGGAGGAGGATCACATTTACTTGCCTTTCATCCTGATCTTGCTCAGCAGTGTAATATCCTGCACATTGGAGTAATCATACTGGTACAAGCCATCGGTGCCGATCATCAGCAGGATCTCACCGAGAGGTATCACGTCGTATGCATTGATGTTCTTGAACTGTGCTATCTGATGGCTGGTGATGGTCATGGGATCCGAGGCATTAAAGACCTTGAGACCCTCATCGCCGTCGCAGAGGAAAAGGATTTCATCATCAATACCGAGCCCGTGAGGATTGAACATGGGGTATGATTTCAACAGCTGGGGGTTGGAAAGGTCTTTCACATCGACCACGTCCAGGCGGTTTACATCCTGGGGGCAGAAGGTACCCGTTCGGAGGGTTACATAAGCGTAATCGTCCTGGACAACAACGGGATCACAGCTGGTCGCATGCCAGTACATGGATACATACTGAGGATTCTTCGGATCGGCCAGGCTGTAAATATACATTCCGTTTTGCGAACCGATGAAAAGGTGGTTACGGGCAATGAATACCGTTTCAATGTTCCATCCCACACCAAATTTCCCGATGCTCACGGGTGATGTACTGGTGGTGACATCAAACAGGATCAGGTCGTTGATGTCGATGGTATAAAGGACATTGTTGTTGATGATGAACCTTGCCATGGATCCGCCGGTTCCTGTATTGCTGCCGGGCGTTGCATCATTGCTCAGGCTCATGGCTGTTTCAAAGGAGAGGAAGCCTCCCCTCCAGAGAACAGGGTAATACCTGTGAGAGCTGGATTCCTCGGTGACCTCCTTCTCGGTCCAACGGATAACCACCCCCCTGGATTCGTCTACCTCTCCAAGGGCGGTATTCTCAATGAGCGGGGGAATGGTATAGTTGAACATATCACTAAACCTGGCTACCTCCCTGATATCGTCAAGGTTACTGATATCCAGCGCCACCAGGTCAATATAACTGTCGGCGTACAAAATATTGTCCTTTACCGCCATATCCACGTTACCCGGTATATCAATGAACCTGACGATAACCGGATTTCGGGGATCCGTATTGTTGATCAGGTGAATGCCCTTACGCACTTCGTTCACGAAGATATAGTTCCCCTTGATATAGATTTTCCCCGGTTCATCCAGATCCGTCGGCCCGGTAACATCAATACCCGACCGCAGTTCATCGTAGTTCATGTATACCGGTTCACTGACCTTATAGGTCTGGTAAACCCTGTCCTGGCAACCATATGAAAGTAACACAATGATGAGGACAGGAAGGAGAAATAATGAAGTATATTTTTTCATACCTTTCCGTAATTTGGATTTACAACACTAAGATGAAATCGAACGCGTTTCGGTTGCGTATACCTGGCAGTAAAGAAAATATTGCATACCACCCAACCGTTGAGGTGCGGGTTTCATCCTTGCATCAGATCACACACATATGGATTCACCAGTAAAAAATACCAATGCCTTTGCCGGGACTCTGTTTTTCTTTGTTCTCTCATGGATCCTTTCCATACACCCCGTCTGTGGCCAGTCTGCATGGGTGAGGGATGCAGTATACCTGAAAAACGGGAGCATCATCAGGGGAAGGATTATGCCTGATACCACCGACCGGATGATACGGCTCCGGACGATGGATGAAAGCGTCTGGGTGTTCAGGTACGAAGAGATCGACTCCATGAAACGGGAATCATTCCAGGAATCATTCAGAACACGGGGGTATCAGAGCATCACCGGGTTTGGCGTGCTGGCCGGGAGCGGTAATAATACGAACAATACCATCTTTTCGGTGAACACCATCCATGGTTTACAGTTCATGACACGATGGTTTGCAGGGGGAGGGACGGGTATCGAGTTCTTTGGTTACCCCCTTGTTCCTCTCTATGCCGATCTGCAATACCGGCTTCTGTCCGGGCGAGTATCCAATGTTATCCACCTGAAAGCCGGCTACGCACTGGCGCTGGAAAAACCCGTGGAACCGTGGGGATATCATTACACCGCAAAAGGCGGGCCGCTGCTGGGAGCCGGTATGGGCCTGGAAATATTCGTGAATCAGCGAAACGCACTGGTCATCGAACTGGGATACCGCTTCCAAGACCTCTACGTCTATTACACCACCGACTGGCAGACCGAAAAGGTGAAGGAAACCACTACCTTCAACCGCCTCAGCATTAGCCTGGCCATCAAGATACAATAAACCGCCCTGTTTTATACACCTGTGACAGGACCGTTGCTGTCAGGAATGGGCCCGGAGGATCCTGAATCCGGAGATGAGAAGAAACAGCCCGTACATAAGCATGAATAGCAACAACGGCAAACTAATAACGACTGTAAAGGTGTACACCTCCTTCAGCCTTGTTTTCAAGTCCTGTTGATGTATGCTGATATTCATATCCTTCTCCTTCTGGTAGAGCAGTTTCAGTTTCCCGACCATCTCGTCCGTTTTTGCCGTGAACAGGAGCTGGAGCGAATCGATCCGCGGCTCAATCACGTCCACCTGTTCCCCGAAGAGCGTTTTTATACTGTCTCTTGCCGTCCGGTTGCGGATCGATGTGTCAAGGTATTCATTGATCCGGCCGGTGATCTGCTCCGATTGTATCACCAGGGCATTAATCCGGCTGTTCATGTCCACTATCTCATGGTTGAGCGACTCACTCTCTTCCCTTGTCCGGTTATAATCGCGCCTCCGTTCGCGCACCTCTTCGGCCAGTATTTTCATTTCCTGGCTGCTTTCAATGATCCTTGATAGGAAAGAAGGGAAAACGGCGACCAGTACGATAACAGACAGCGTCAGCAGAACAAGCCCGGTTATAATCCTGTATTGTCCTACGGCAGGTGGGTGGTTTTTCATTTTTTTTTGTTATAAGATGATGATTCAGAACTTCAGAATGAGCTCAGTTCCCTCTCCCGGTGCTGAACGGATATCAATCGTACCGTTCATGGTATCCATTATGTTCATGGCCATGGTCAGGCCCAGTCCGAGGTGATCCTTTCTGGTGCTGAAGAAAGGTACAAACACCCAGGGCATCTGTTCCGGCGTGATGCCATGGCCGTTGTCCTTCACCAATACCTGCAGCTTGCCTCCAAGATCGAGCTCGGCCACCAGTTCAATCCGGGGATCAGTCTTCCCTTCGGCAGCCTCCAATGCATTGTCCATCAGGTAGTAAAGCACCTGAAGCATCATTTCAGGGTCTCCCACAGAACACAGATCCCGGTTTGAAAGAGCAATACGACATTCTCCCTTTATTTTCTTTTCATACTTCAGGCATGCCTTCTCAAATATTTCTGAAATAGAGTATTTTACTTCCTTTACCTTCAACATTTTGTTTAGGTCATTCATTTTCTTCAACCCACGGCTGATTGTTTGAGGATCCTGCCGTAAGGCAGATTCGAGTGTTTCAATTAATCCGTTCCAAGCCTGAAGTGTATTTCTCCTGAACACCTTTTTCAGGTTCCTGAGGGTTATCAGACGGAGCGGTATTTCCCCGGTTCTGAATTCAGCGGCATAGAAAAGAAATTCACAGGGTTCATTGTCAATCTCCGTTTTCAGATGATGTATTTTCCCTGCTTCCAGCGTTTTAATACTGGCTGCCAGTGCGGGATTCATCCGCCGTATGCCTTCCAGGTTTTTGAGGTAGGGATTGAAAAGCAGGTCTTTGGCTCCTTGGTTGATGAAAACCACCTCCCATTGTTCATTGAAACAAATGATCCCCGTAGGTACCTGGTCGATTAAGTTCTGCATGTCGTTCAGCCTGGCCGATTTTTCGCCCAGGTAGTCTTCTATCGACTGTAACAGGGTATGGTATGCCTGTCCAAGGTCATCCTTTGAGTGGGGGAGCAGCTTGCTGGTTCCTGTGGTTAGAAAATCCCCCTTGTGAAAGGAACTGAGAAACTCCAGCAGGTCACGTCGTGACTTTTCAAGAAACCGGACGAAGATGAATGTAAACATGAGCAGGGCAGCCGCAGGGATGAGAGCATAAAAAGAGAGCCCCGGGAGCATTCCCAGCCCAACGGCGGCCACGGTAAGAAGAAGGATAAGGCAAAGCCTCGCAATAACCTGGAACCTGAATCTTGTCCGGTTCATATTACCACAGTATCAACTGGTGTAACCTGGAATTGATAAATAAAAGTAACAAATGGCACGGTAATTCGTGCCCTGAAAGACAATTTATTTTCATACCTTTCTCGATTCAAACAGAAAGACAATGAGAACACTTTTATTTTTCTGTGGTTTTCTTTTGACGTTCTCATCCGGGCATGCGCAAGCGTGGCAGGTTTTCACCGATGATATCATGGTTCACCGGGATGGTGCAGCTTCTGCAATTATTTCCGTTCATATGGTGGCGGGTGAGCTCAGGATCACCGGGGATGGCAGGGAAGTCCTTGAAGGAGAAGTGAGATACAGCGATCCTGACTGGAAACCTTCTCTTTACTCATCGATAAATAACGAGAGGATCTACGTAAAACTGAGGATGCCCCGTCAGGGTCACGATCTGTCGATGGACGATGACGACGAAAACAAATGGACCCTGGCTCTCAATCCTGACCTGCCGGTTGACTTAATACTGAACCTGGGTGCGGGCAAAGCCGATATTGACCTGGCCGGGCTCCCTCTTCGGTCCCTGAACCTCAGACTGGGTGCAGGGGAGTTTACCATTGACCTCTCAAACACATCCCTCCCTATGCTTCTTTTAAATGCAGGTGTGGGACAAGTGACCATCCGCCTTGGCGGTGAATGGAAAAACGGGCTGAAGGCTAAAATGAACTGCGGTATCGGCGAACTGAACCTGTACTTTCCCGATGATATCCCAGCCTTCGTGCGTACTTCGGGAATCCTCGGAGAAGTGAACAGGCAGGGATTCAGAAGGGAAGGACAAAATTTCATCCTCGAACCGGAAGGGACAAAAGGACCCGTGCTGAAAGTGTTGATCAACGGAGGCATAGGTCAGGTGAACCTCAGAACCGGTTAATTTGTTCCTGCAAACAACGAAATAATTTCCGGGCCGACAGGAAGGAGCTGACAGACTATTCTTGCGGGTGGCCGAATATCCTCCGTGAACCACCACCTGCGGATGTTCATTCCCTGCGGACAGTACAAACGGGATAATGGGTACACGTGTAACGTATTTTTTTCTCCTGACGGCAACCCTCCTGTTGCTGTGCCCGCTGAGGCTGTATCCGCAGCACAGATACACGCTCAACGGTCATATCACGGACAGGCAGACCGGTGAAGCGCTTACCGGAGCCTACATTTATATACCGTCTATCGCGAAAGGCTCGGCGACCAATATCTACGGCTTCTATTCGCTGACACTGCCAGGAGGGGAACATGCCATTGAGTACAGCTATATTGGCTACCAGACACAGAATCATACCCTTGTGCTTGACGACAACATGACCATGAATATCGAGCTGATGCCCGAGGAGAGAATGATGAATGAGATCGTTGTTCCGGGAACGGCGGCCGATAAAAATGTCAGGTTGCCTGAGATGAGCGTTTCAAGGATCAATGTGAAGGAGATCAAAACCGTCCCGGTCATCTTTGGCGAGCAGGATGTGCTGAAAACCCTGCAGCTGTTGCCGGGTATTAAGGCTGCAGGCGAGGGATTGAGCGGGTTCCACGTCAGGGGGAGCGATGCGGGTCAGAACCTTGTCATCCTCGATGAGGCGCCTGTATATAACGCCACACACCTCCTGGGTTTCTTTTCGGTGTTCAACTCCGACGCGGTGAAGGATGTTGCCGTGTATAAGGGTGGCATACCGGCTGAATATGGCGGCAGGCTCGCTTCCGTCCTCGATGTGAAGATGAAGGAGGGAAATATGAAAAATGCCGGGGTGACCGGCGGGCTGGGTCTCATCTCTTCACGGCTCCTTGTTGAATGCCCGTTTAAAAAAGACATGGGCTCCTTCATGGCTGCCGGAAGACGTACCTATGCGGATCTGTTCCTTAAATTGTCACCAGATACAATGCTGAATAACAATAAGTTATATTTCTATGACCTGAACCTGAAAGGGAATTACAAGCTGGGGAATAACGACCGTCTTTTCCTCTCCGGTTATTTCGGAAGGGATGTATTTGAGTTCAGAAACATGATCGGCTTTGACTGGGGCAACGCTGCCGCCGCACTGCGCTGGAACCACCTGTTCAACCACCGGCTGTTCGTGAATTCTACCCTCCTCTTCAGCCGCTATGATTACCGCTTCACACTGGCGTACGGAGGGAATAAATTGAGACTGATTTCATCCATCCGCGATATAAACTGGCAGGAGGATTTCCAGTTTTTCATCTCCACCGGAAGCACACTCAAATTCGGCCTGGAGACCATCGTCCACAGGGTTAGTCCCGGGGAGGTTACTGCCGTGGTCGATTTCCCCGTAAATAGAACAAAACTGGGTCGTAAGCATGCGCTCGAGCAAGGAATATACATGTCACACGAGTGGGATGTCAATCCCTGGTTCTCTGTAGTATATGGATTAAGATACTCGCTCATTACCACCCTGGGGCCAGGTAATGTATACTCCTTCGATGAACGGGGAGAGGTTGTGGATACTACACGCTATGCAAAATGGGAGCGCATTAAATGCTGGGGAGGTTGGGAGCCCAGGGTTCTGATTAATGTCAGGACAAGCCCTTCCGGCTCGGTGAAAGCATCGTTCACGAGGAGCCTTCAGTATATGCACCTGCTTTCCAACTCCACGGCGTCAACCCCCGTCGATCTGTGGATCCCCAGCTCGGCCATCATCAAACCTCAGCATGCCAGCCAGTTTGCTCTGGGTTATTTCAGGAATTTGCATGACAACCGATACGAAACATCCCTGGAACTATACTACAAGGATATGCGGAACCAGATCGAATACCGGAACGGTGCCGACCTGTTCCTGAACGAGCTGGTTGAATCACAGCTTGTGTTCGGCAGCGGCCGGTCATATGGCGCCGAGTTCCTGGTACGGAAGAATCAGGGACGGCTGCATGGATGGGCTGGCTACACACTGTCGCGTACAGAACGCCGGTTCGACCAGATCAATGACGGCAAACCGTTCCCTGCCCGGCAGGATCGTACCCACGACGTTTCCCTCGTGGGTATGTTCGATCTGAATAACCGACTGTCGTTCTCCGCCATATGGGTCTTCAGCACGGGCGAAGCCGTAACATTTCCCAGCGGGAAATATATTATGGAGGGACAGGTAATAAACTACTACACTGAGAGAAACGGATACCGTATGCCCCCGTACCACCGCCTCGACCTGGGGATCACCCTGAACGGGAAACCGGGAAGGAAATACCAGTCGAACCTGAACCTCTCCGTGTACAACCTGTATGCCAGGAAGAATGCATTTACCATTATGTTCGAGCAGGACGAGGAGGACCCATCGGTCACGCACGCCAAGATGATATACCTGTTCTCTGTCATCCCGTCGCTCACATGGAATTTCAAGTTTTGAAAGGATGAGAAAGGTACTGATACATATCTGTTTCCTGTCAATGCTGGTGACGGCCTGTGAGGAGATCATTTACATTGACCTGGATCATTCAAGCCCGACGATAGTCATTGAAGGCAAGATCAGCAACGAGAACGAACCCAGCAAGGTGGTGGTCACCAGGACGATGGATTATTTCAATCCGTCGGCCACTCCCATGGTCACGGGCGCCATCATAAGCATCAGCAACGGGACGGAAAAGCATTACTACGGGGAGGTGTCTCCCGGCATTTATGAATGTTCCACCATGCCAGGCATACCGGGTACCACCTATACCCTGAGTGTTACCGACGGATCCGACACCTACACCGCTACTTCACGGATGCCTGAACTGGTATGGATCGACTCACTGGCACAGGAATATATTCCAGGCACACGCTTCAGCGAACCGGGGTATTTCATCCATTGCTATTTCACCGATCCGCCGGGGACAACGAATTATTACAGGATGAGGAATTTCAGGAACGGCGCCGCCAACAGCTATATCCATATCCTGAACGACCGGCTGTCGGACGGGCAGGACATTCATTACTTCTTTTTTGACGTGAGCTTTGAGGCGGGGGATACGGCAGCCATCGAACTGCATACCATCAATGCTGCCTCCTACGATTACCTGCTGACATTGTTCAGTGTATCGGCGGCCTACCCGTCGGTCACGGGCTCTGCCCCCGCCAACCCCAATACCAACTTCAGCAATGGAGCACTGGGCTATTTCTCAGCCTTCACGGTCGATGCCCATGTGATGATCATAAAGAAAGACGGGGAATAGACAGGCTGTCTCCTTCCGCCCTCTCAACCGGGGGAGGGAAATGACAACCGGCCGCATCCCTGCCCCCGCCGGGATGAATTATTTATTCTTCAATGCTTCAATCTCTGCCTTCAGCTCCTCAATCATCTTCTGCTGCTCCTGAATGGCTTTGATCAAAACCGGGGTGATCTTGGTATAGTCTATTGCTTTGAATCCATCAGGCCCATCAGTAACCAGTTCAGGCAACACCTTTTCAACATCCTGTGCTACCAGACCGATTTGTTTTGTTTTTGAAAATCCCATGCCTGAATGCTCCTCTGTGTTCCAGTAAAAGCTGACAGGTTGTAAGGCCATAACTGATCCAAGTCCGTTTATTAAAGGTTCGATATTCTTTTTTAGTCTGATATCAGAACCTGCCCAGGCACCTGAACTGCACCAGGTCTGACCAAAAACCACCAGTCCATATTGATCATCTCCATCATATCCAACGGTTAATGCCCAAGATTGATTAGGATTCTCATTAATTGAGGTGTTAGCATTAAATCGTAATTGGTTTGTACTAAAGTTGCCATAAATCAGTGCGTTTGTAGCATTATCACTTCCCGTATAGGAATTCTCAATGACAAGTCTGTCATTTCCCGCCTCTGAATATCCGGCATATCTTCCAAGGAAAACGCCTCTGTTGGCATTGGATGCTCTTCCGGCGCCCAGGCCTATCATTACGTTGTCTGAACCGGTGGTCGTCATCCACCCGGCGTCGAGGCCCAGTATCACGTTTCCTTCACCGCTGGAAAGCGCTTCTCCCGCATATGTACCGATGATCACATTGGCCTGTCCTTCGGCCAGGGCCGATCCTGTTTCTTCACCGATGCAGATGTTATAGCGGTTTGTGGTGTACCCGAAACCGGCCTTGTAGCCGATTGCTATGTTCCTGTAGCCTGAAGTGTTGTTATACCCTGCCTGGAAGCCGATGAAGGTATTATAGTCTCCTTCCCATGATGTTCCGCCGGTATTGCTGTATCCCGACTGGTATCCGACGAATGTGTTGTACAGTCCGTCCTTGTTGGATTTGCCCGCCTCATTGCCGATGAACACGTTGTCCGACCCTGTGGTGTTTGCCAGGCCCGCCATATACCCGATGAAGGCATTTCGGTTGCCTGAAACGTTGGCTCTACCGGAGTTATAACCGAGGTAGGTGTTGAACGTCCCTTTGTTGGAATAACCGCTTTCTTTTCCGATGAAGACGTTATAGCTGGCGGTATCGTTCATGTAACCGGCTCTGTAGCCCAGGAACACGTTACCGGTACCGGTGGAGAAGGCACGACCGCTGTGAAAGCCGATCAGGCAGTTGTAGCTCCCGGAAGAGACACCCTGCCCGCAATAGTTCCCAAGGAAAACGTTAAAGCTCCCTGTGCCTCCTGAGATGTTGCCATGTCCGGCATAATTACCCATGTAGAGGTTATAGGAACCGGTGGTGTTGTATTTGCCGCTGTTGAATCCGTAAAAGGCATTGTAATCGGCGTTGTTGTTATACCCTGCCTCGTAACCCACGAATGAGTTCCCTTTGCCGGCCTTGTTCTCATGCCCGGCAAAATAACCTATGTAAACGTTTCCGAAACCGTCGGTAGTGTTGTAGCCGCTTTCATTGCCGAGGAACACGTTATTATCGGCGGTCATGTTGGAGAAGCCTGATTTGTAACCCAGGAACACGTTATTGTTTCCAGAGGTGTTGCTGCGCCCTGCATTAAAGCCGAAGAATGAATTGAACCGTCCCCTGGTAATATTGGCACCACTCTCATGGCCGATAAAATAGTTTTCCTTGGTGAGGTGCAGCAGGTCAATGGGATCAGCTTTCCCGGGGGAGAAGCCGCCGACGGCGAATCCGCCCTTGCTTCCCTTGGCGATGGTCTCGTCAATGTATACCCGCACGCTGTCGGGGGTGACGCGCATGTATTCATTGGTAAGGCCTTTGCCCGGGGTGAAGCCGCCGACGGCAAAGCCGCCCTTGGAACCCTTGCCAGGAATGTCTTCCACGTAAACACGCGTGCCATCAGGATAAACGGCAAAAACGGTCTGGCCGTCGTTCCTTTTCACCTCGAATAGTGCCTGCTCCGGATCCTGTGTCTCATCCCCGTTTATAATCAGCTTGCCGCCCGAGATGGCAGTGGACTTTTGTGAATACATAGCCAGGGGTACCGACTGTATCTGCCTGGTTTCCACGAGGCTGTATGCCGTGCCACCGGCGGGGTCGGTCTCTACCTTCAGAAAGTAAGGACCATCCATCCAGTTGATATCATTGAAATTGCCGGCCTGTACCGTTCCGGTGCCGATCACAAGACTTACAACACCCTGTGCGTTGGTGTTAAGGTCAAATGTTTCCGAATATACCAAACTGCCTGAGGCACTGCCCTGCAAAATACTGAATTTAAAGCCTGTATTCTGGTTCGGCAGGGGATTACCGTTTATTCCCCTCACTACAGCCTGGTAGTTAAATCCCTGGGGGGTCTGTGAGAAAAGTGATGAAACGGTTAAGCTGAAAGCCAGGGTCATCAGCAGGAAATGTTTTGTGTTCATGGTAGTAAGGTTATGTATTATTGTGTGCTATGAATATAGGCCGGAACGGGTAGTGTTCCAAAACATGTGTTAGTGGTATAAGGCCTCCGTTGAAGTTTTACCTGTTAAATTTACGTATTTCAATTCAATTTCCAGCGGTAAAATACTTCATCATATATTATACGATTAACGGGGCAATTTGGTTGTAACCGGGAACCATTTGGCAGGGTAATAAAAGACTTAACCCTCGATCCGCAGTCAAGGTTTACATTCCCAGGACTTTAAGGCCCTGTTACCAGGGCAATAGGTCGTCCGTCTTGGGGCACTCTACTGGAATTATGTGAGGCATTTGAATAAAGTAACTGAAATGATAACTTTCAAATGATAATTCCTTGTTAACTGCCCCCCGGTAATTGAATCCCTGAAGGATGTGGGGGGACAATACAAGAACGAAAATGCATAACGGCAGGGTTACGATTAAACCTGCTTGTTCTTCACGGGGTTAAATGTCGATATTGAGATAGATAGCAAAAATTCAATAAAACCGTTACCCCGGGAAACATCTATCGTATCTATTTCGATAAAACGGGTTAATTAAACGCCTGTTTCAATCGGTTTTTTTTATAGATACAAGCTTTTTCATTTACCATGATTCCATCCGGGACCGCGAACGACACGACCCGGAAATTTGCCGGTATGTTCCCCATCGTTAAGCACCTGTGTACCATTGACGAATACGTGTACCATACCTGTTGAATACTGATGCGGATCTTCAAACGTTGCATGATCCCGTATTTCATCCGGATCAAATATGGCGATATCAGCGTAATAGCCCTTTTTCAGGGCGCCTCTCTTTTTTAACCTCAGATTCGTTGCAGGAAGAGATGTCAGTTTATAAACAGCCTCTTCCAAAGGGATCACCTTTTCATCCCTGACATATTTGCCTAATAAACGGGCGAAATTTCCATAAGCCCTGGGATGGGGTTTGTATTTCATAATAGATCCTACTGTTGCATATGAACCTTCATCCGATCCGAAACTCATCCATGGCAGCGCAACCTGTTTTTTTACATTATCTTCCGACATTAAAAAATAGATGGTTCCCACCCTGCTGCCATCCTGCACCACAAGATCCATTGCCGTTTCTTCCGGAGACAGGTTTCGCATGTCAGCGACTTCTCTCAGGGTCATGCCCGTAAGGTATTTCAGCGTGTCGTTTTTAAATTCCGTCAGTATCATTTTATCGGGAGATGCGGCCTGCATCAGATTTTCCCAGTCATCCGCCGCAACCAGCATATCCTTCATCACTTTCTTGCGGATTTCAGGATCCTGCAGCCTCACTACCCACTGATCATATCCTCCTTCCTGAACCCATGGCGGCATTGAGGCATTTAAACCCGTTCCCGCGGCTATGTATGTATACATATTGGCAGTAATCGTCAATCCTGTGCTCCTGGCAGAATCGATTTTTGCCACCACATCCTGTAATTTACTCCAGTTGTTCGTGCCGGCCTGTTTAAGATGATAGATCTCCGCCCTGATTCCCGATTCACGGGCAATTCTTATCAGTTCGTCCAGGCTTTCCATGATTCTGTTTCCTTCACTTCTCATGTGACTGATATACAAGCCATCGTACTCAGCAACTACTTTACACAGTTCTATCAGCTCTTCTGTACTTGAATAAAAGGCGGGGGCGTAGATGAGGGATGAGCCTAATCCCATAGCACCTTCTTCCATGACTTGTCGCACCAGGATCTTCATGGAGTCGAGCTCTTCAGCATCAGGGGGCCGGTCTTCATATCCCACCTGGTGTATTCTGAGGGTTGTTGCCCCGACAAAAGAAGCCACATTGGGAGTAATGCCTTTCTTTACCAGGAACTCAAGATATTCGCCAAGAGTGGTCCATTTAACGGGATATTTTACGTCTTTCTGGTCTTCCTGTTTTTTCTTTTTCATCCTCTCATTCAGTGGTCCCATCGATGAGCCTTCCCCGAAAACTTCGAGGGTGACACCCTGTTTGATATCGCTCAGTGACCGGCCGTCTTCAATCAGCGATTCTGTCGCCCAGCTCAACATGTTGATAAATCCAGGAGCTACTACCAGGCCTGAAGCATCAATTACCAGCCTGCCGGTTGCATTTTCAAGATCGCCGATGGCTGCAATGGTATCGGAAATTATACCGAGATCCCCTTTGTAAGAAGGACTGCCTGAGCCATCTGCAATCAATCCGTTTTTTATAAGTACATCAAATTTTTCCTGCCTGTCACAACACAACAGGACGGTCACATACATAAAAACAAGCAATATCTTCGTGACTTTCATTATGTTATTATTAAATAATATACCAATTAGGATATATAGCTATGATTAATAAAAAGCCTGTGAGGACGTTATATCCTTATGCCCAGGACAAGGATGTCATCCACCTGTTCGTGAGCTCCTTTCCACTGGTTAAACCGTTGTTCCATTATGACTTTCTGGTTGGCCAAAGGTTGTGAGCTGATCTCGAGTAACAGGTTCTTCAGGTTTTTTGAGTTGAACTTTTTATTGGCGGGGCCTCCGAACTGGTCGGCATAACCGTCGGAATAGGCATAAACGGCTGTTCCTTTACTGATGTTGACCACATGGTTGGTGAATGGTTGTCCCATACGGTCGCTGATGCCGATGGGCATGAAGTCACCTTTAATGCTGGTGAGCCTGTGGTTGTCGATAATGACCAGCGGGTTATATGCCCCGGCAAATTCCAGGACATGATTCTTCAGGTCGAGGCTGAAGAGGGAGATGTCCATACCGTCGCGTGTTTCCCCGGCTCCGCCTGTCTGATGTAGGGCATTGATCACATGGATGCGCAGGTGGTTCAGTATTTCCCCGGGCTGAACAATATTGTTCTGGTTTACTATTTCATTCAGGAAGGCCATGCCGAGCATACTCATGAATGCGCCGGGAACACCGTGACCGGTACAGTCGGCCAGGGCAATAATGATTTTGTATTCCTTTTCCGAGAACCAGTAGAAATCACCGCTTACAATATCCTTCGGCAGGTTGAGAATGAAGGATTCAGGGATAAGATCGGAAAGGTAATCGCCGGGGGGGAGGATGGCTTTCTGTATACGGCTCGCATACTTGATCGAGTCCTTGATTTCAACGTTCTGTATTTCTATCTTCTCTTTCTGCCGGTTGGCAACGTCTCTCTGTTTTTCGATTTCTTTTTTCTGTTCGACCACCTCACGGGTACGTTCACTCACGATCCTTTCCAGTCGCTGTTTTTCAAGGATCAGGCGCCGGGAATAGAATTTCACGATCAGGTAGATCAGTCCTACCAGCGCGGCGATGTAGAGCAGGTACGCCAGCCTGGTACGAAACCATGGTGGATTAATTACAAAGGAGTAGGTGGCGATGGCCGATTCCTGCCCGTAAATATTCTTTGCCTTTACATGAAAGTGGTACCTTCCCTCCCTCAGGTTGTTGAATGGCACTTTTGACTCACCCGACCACCGCGACCAGCTTTTATGCAGCCCCTCAAGGTAATGACTGTAAGTGGTGGCTCCTTCCTCGATGAAGAATGGGGCAGCGTATTCAAAAGAGATATTGTTAAACCTGTAGCTGAACTCGGGAACCGATGCTTCATATTCCGGGGCCGCCCCGGCACCGGCATTCCAGAATTTTTCAGGGACAAACCTGGCATTGACGGTTCTCTCATCGTTCAGCACTACCTTCCGTATGAGCACGCGCAAGTCATCTTCCTGTTGTCCCGGAAGTTGATCGGTGAAGCTGAACAACCGGTTTGAAATGCCGAACCAGGTGGTACCGCCGGCATCAGGGAACACAGCATCTATATCCCTGGAAGAGAGGCGCTTGAGTGATATGCTGTCGACCTTGAATTCACCGTCAGCGGTTTGTTCCAGCCGTTCAATCCATTTCTTCTCCTCCGTCAGCACAACGGTCCATATCCGGTTATCCCGTGCCTCGACAAAACGGAATAATCCTTTTGACCCGTTGGAGTAAGAGGAAGGGAAGATGGTATCCCTGTAAAAGAAATCCCCGTATCTGTCGTATCGTAGTATTCCTCCCTGTGTACCGAAGATCAGATCATTCCGGTATCTGAAAACGAAGTTGTCTTTTACGGAGGGGAGATGGTCTTTCTGGTTGTAAACCCTGACCACCGTATCAGTACCTGATGGTGTGATCCTGACCAGGCCATCGACCAGCGTGCCCAGCCAGATGGTTCCATCGGTATCTTCAGCGATACTTCGTACCTCGTATTTTGGTACCTGTCTGAACCGTTGATCGATTCTCCAATGGCCTTGTGCAAAGGCCAGCGAAACGAGACCGGTTTTTATTCCAACGTATATGCGGTTGGGGTGGAGAATCGATGGCTGCAGCTTAAAAGCATTGTAGTACATGTGCCTTCCGGTAAAGATCATATCTTCTATGGAAGTTACCCTGTTGGTGTCGCTGATCTCGTAAATTCCAGGGCTGGTAGCGGCCAGCAGCACTTCTTCACCACCGGGCTTCATGAATCTCAATAATGACCAGCAGCTGTTCTCAACGTTCGTCACCGGATGAAAAGTGGGGACATTGTTCCTGTCAAATACCATGTAATAGAGTCCTGACAGGGTGGCTATATACATAATGTCCTTAAAAATATTGATATCAAGAATGGAACCCTTAATGCCGAAGTTTTCCCCGTACATGGCCACGGGCGAATTGATTTCCGCCTTGGAAATACCTGAACTTAGTGTTAGCCACAGAGGTCCCCGGTGCGTTCCATCCATATTGAAGAAGAGGGAGGAGACGATTTCATTCTGCAGCCCCGCCTGCTTGTCGAGGATGTGCCTGATGTTACCCTGCCGGTCAATGATCAGGGCTCCCCTGTTGAGTGTAGCATAGGCTGCCTGTCCGTCGGGCAATGATATAGCGTCATAGATAAGGTTTTCGTCCAGAAAGGCGTTGGCTGTTGCCGAAGGATAACCGGTACTCACCTCGCCGGTGACCGTGTTGTAAATGAATACTCCTCCCGGGGTAATTCCCAGCTGAAGCTCATCCTGACGGTGGGGAAGGATGGAAAGGATATTTTTTCCGGCAAAGAACTCCCCGTTCTTCACTGTGACAAAGGAATCGCCCTTCAGCTCCATGAGGCCACGGACAAACGTCCCGGCGTAAACACGCTCGTTCACACTGAACGTGAAGAGGAGCCTGTACGGGATGAATATCGATTTCCGGAAGGTCAGGTTTTCATAAATGAACAACCTGTCAAGATCGGTGGAGAAGAATACCTGGTTATCACAGGCATAGGTGTTCCAAACATCGCCGAACTTGCTGACCGATGAGTCGAGCTGGCAGGAGAGGGAGCGATAGGTCAGTTGTCCGATCTTATCGGGAGCCAGGTATCCGAATTCATCCACGGTGCCCACATAGATCAGGCCGTTGTGGTAGGCCAGCGAGCGGACGATGGAATTATTGGGAACGGGGATTCTTCTCCAGCTCTCGCCATCATACTCCAGCACGCCGCGATCGTTGTTACCGAAGTACATCACTCCCCGGTCATCCTGTACCACCGCCCAGTTCTGTTCCGATCCGGGGAATTGTTCTGTGGTATAATTCTGGATAAGAGGAGCACCCTTGCGGCTGACCTGGGCATTCAGTAGTAAACCAGCTGAGGTGAATGCTACGGCGATATAAATGGCTTTTCGCATGAATCTCTCGTTGGCTCAAATATAGTAAAAAAGGATGATCCTGATTATGAACCTTATCCGGCCGGTTATTTATCCCTGTACTGTCCGTCCATGACGACGGGAAAATCATGGCCAATGGAGAAGGTGTAGGGATACTGTGGCTGTCCCCTGTATTTCTTTGACAGTTCAGGTACCTGGTCATCAACGAAGGATTTCAGTTCGTATATGGTTACTTTTCCATCTTCCGGTGATCCGTCGGCCTTTCCTTTGAGAGCATCGAGGATCACAAAGGTAAAGAGGCCATGGCCCAGGTTACCAAATTCAGAGGCATACTGTTCGCTGCCGGCAGCCGCCAGCACATGAACGCCGCTGCTGCGGGAGAGCTGTGCCAGGGCTTTCTCCTCGGTCGCCCCGCGCTGAGCCAGCACGCCGGTGGATCCGCCCGACTGGCACGCATCAAGTATAACCAGCTGTTTCAGCGCCCTGATATTCCTGAATTTCTCCTGCATATCCAGGGCACGGATCGATTCCTTGTCCAGCCTTTCTTTCTGGTACAGGCTTACGCTTTCCGTGGGAATAAAGTAAAACTGGTTATCAACCATACTACCATGCCCGGCATAGTAAAAGAAGAATACATCCTCGGGTCCGATCTGTTCTGCCATCCTGTCAAGTTTTTCCAGGATATTATTCCGGGTGGCTTCAAGATCATAGATTTCAGTGAGCCGTATGTCGCGGAAGAGGCCGGTAGCCTTCTCCCTGATGAGCCCAACAAAGGCTTCGGCATCGGCCCGGGCATAATTCAGATCCAGCCCCGGATTTTTATAGCGGTTGATCCCGATGGATATCACATAGCAGGTTGCGGACTTTTCAAGGCCTTTATAGTTCAGATGGATGATCCGCGGCTGTGACTCAATCCTGCCCTGGCTGAAGGCAGAAACCGAAATGGTATTATCACCCGGGACAAGCCGTAACGGCAGGTTTTTCATGATGTACATTCCTTTCCCTGTCACCCTGTGAAGATCGTTGTTATCCGCAGGCAATCCTTTGCCGTTGTGGGTGAGCCTCAGCTCACTGATCCCGCCACCTGTATTGGTCACCTTCACGATCAGTGTTACCTCACTGCCCGTGAAAACGGCGCTGTCTCCTGGAGTGATGATTTCCACGGCGGGTGGAGGGGAGTTTTCAAGTTTCCGTAAAAGGTCGATATCTCCGGGCAACAGCCCCCGGTTCTGATAGACTTCCTTTAATAAACCGGGACGATAGAAATCCTCGAAGAACTGGTCAATACTAAACACCTCAGTACCTCTAACGAAGAAGATGGATTCTTTAGCCCCGTCGGATGCATCAAAGAAACCTTCACGGGTTCTGACCATCCAGTCATCTTTACCTATGAACACCTGTGTGAGCAGTTCGCTACCGGTATTCAGATCCCATGTTTTAATGGTTCCGTCCCTGCTCCCCGTGATAAGAAAGCGACCGTCGGGGGAAATATGTACTGATCCAATAGCGCCACGATGGCCTTCAAAGCTGCGAATAAGCGAACCTGTCTCCACGTCCCACAGGCGGGCAATGTTGTCTTCCCCTCCGGTGACAAGGTATCGGCCCTGTTTGTCAATATTTACTGAATATATGGCGGATGAATTGGCACTGAATTTCATGAGTTGGAATCCTGTTGCCAGATCCCAGATCTTAACCTTACCGTCCCAGCTTCCGGTAACCATCCTTTTTCCGTCAGGTAACATACGAATGGATGAAACCACATCGGTATGACCGATAAATTCCCTAATTTCTTTTCCCGTATCCAGTTCAAACAGCTTCAGACCGGTATCGAGGGCCCCGGCAACCACGTAAAGCCCGTTATGGGAAAATGCCACGCTGTAGGGAGCCCCTTCAAACCCGCCGATAGAATGCAACCAGTTACCGGTGGATGCATCCCATACAGTGATTTCACCTTCCCAGCCGCCCGTGACAAGGTATTTGCCGTCGGCAGAGAAACGTACCGAAAACACGGGGAGATTCCTGGTTTCCCTGGGCATGGTGTGAAGGAGTTTGCCGCTCTCCACCTCCCACAAACGAGCCGTGCCGTCAACGCTGCCTGTAGCCAGTGTTTTCCCGTCGGGGCTGAAATCGAGGGAGATGATCATCCCCTCATGACCCACATATGTCTGTACCACTCTACCCGTGTTGAAATCCATCAGTTTGGCAAGGTTCCCAGTTTTCCCGATGGCCAAATACTTGCCGTCGGGACTCAGCCTGATTTCGTTAACGAAGGCGATCCAGACAAGAAAGGCATCATCCAGGATGGTATTATCCACCTCGCTGATATAACCATTGAGTGTGACCACTTCCTTTCCGTTTCCTGTCTTCCATATTTTGGCGGTACGATCCTTGCTTCCGGTAATAAGATACTGGTTATCCGGGCTGAATGCAATCGATTTAATATCACTTTTATGGCCGTCTATTGTGCGACGCAGGGTGCCGTTAGCTACCTCCCACAGGTATCCCCGGTTGTAATCATTGGCCACGAGGTATTTACCGTCAGGGCTGAACACCGGTTTTTCAACACTGCCGCCACTACCTCCCAGTCTGCGCAACACTTTGCCCGAGGCGATGTCCCATATGAGGATGGAATCATTCGAAACGGTGGCCAGCCACCTGGCATCGCTGCTCATACCTGCCGGCTCGTTGCACGAGGCACACGAAACCTTATCGGATTTGAACTTACGTATCTCGTTGCCTGTCCTGGCATCAAAAAGGATGGCGGTACGGTTGTTACAGCCTGCCATCAGGTATTTCCCGTCGGAGCTGAACTGGACTGAACTCGCACCGGGATAGGGGAACTTTTTCTGCCACGCGTTGTCCTGCGGCCTTGGTTTATAGGTAAGAAGTGGTTCACCGCTGAGGAAATTCCAAAGGATGGCATGATGGTTTTCCGTTCCTGTGACGAGGGATGAACCGGAAGGGGCAAAGTCAACACAGAGGATGTCGTCATCAGGTATTTCAAGGGTGTGAAGCAGCTTGCTGGACGACAGTTCCCATATTCTGGCGTTGCCGTCCCTGGCCACCGAGGCCAGGTACCTGCCATCCTTGCTGATGGTTACGGCAGTAATGCTTGCCGGGCTTCCGGTGTAGGAACGCACTTCCCGGCCTGTCTGGGCCTCCCAGAGTTTTATCGTTTTATCTTCGCTGCCCGTGACGGCAAAACGGCCGTCAGGACTGAAACAAACAACACTGACAGTGGCATAATGCCCGGTCTGTATAACAGTTTCAATGCCTTTTATATCAGGCACGGTATTCTGCCCGTGGGTATTCAGGAAGAAGAACAGGGAACAAATAATTGCCGTCTGACGCATATGAATTGAAGTTGGATGGAGAGGAATAAAGATATGCAGAATACATGTACCGGAAAAGACCAGAGCCTGGACAGAAAAGATATCGTGCTATATTACAACAAGAAAGACAGATTATCTTCCTTCCACTTCGAATATGCGCGTGTTCTTCTCGAGGGTTCTGATGGTAAACCAGATAAATACACCAGCGGCAAAGAAGATAATCCATCCGGCGGGGAGGTATATCCTGCCATTGATGAGAGATGAACGCAACAGTTCGATGAGAGTGAATGTAGCCACGATGTTCCCGAACCCGTTATATTCCCGCTTGAATACGTTCTTCACGGAGAATGGCAACCCGGGAGAAACATAACGGTTTAACCTGGGTATAAAAGAAGGGGTTGATGCCGCCCATGAGCTGAACTCATCCCCGAATTTTTCCCTCAGGAACGCTTCCTCGGCAAACATGATGCGTTCATAGTACAGCCAGAAAACCAGCAGGGAGATGATAACAAACGGGGCATTGGCTATGACCATGGCTATGCCCAGCCAGATAAAGAAATTACCCAGGTACAGTGGATGTCTTACGAGGGAATATATACCGGTGGTGTTGAGCTGCTGTGCTTTCTGTCTGGAAATGTTTCTACCTGAGGTGTGCTTGGGTGTGTGGCCGACGGTAAACATCCGTATCCAGAGCCCGAAAGCGCTAATGCCAAGACAACAAAGCTTGTACCATACAGCCGGTGCGGGGTGATTGCTGTAATCGGTGAATGCCATTACGACAATACCCGCA
Organism: Bacteroidales bacterium; assembly: GCA_034678415.1. Lineage (GTDB taxonomy): Bacteria > Bacteroidota > Bacteroidia > Bacteroidales > VadinHA17 > JAXDBV01. Next base: position 5,551 of record JAXDBV010000185.1, on the reverse strand, counting down.
GCAACAAGCATCCCCGGCAGGTATCCTCTTCTCTTAAAAAGCCAGTTCCCCGTTTTCTGGAATTCCTCAATGAGAGCCATAGAACAAAATGCCTGAAAATAAGACACTGTTTCAAGTCAGTAAAATTAGCAATTTAAAGCACCCAAACAGTACAGGAAGCAGGTATTAGTTCTTTTGCCCGGTGATGAATGATGACTTACTTCTGAAAATTGTGCTGAAAAGATTTTTCTCCCTGCCGCTGAACACCGTACCGGGATTCTGGCTGGAAGTGATGAGGTATTGGTTTGCAGAGTCTGCCGGGAATGCCATTATCTCTATCCTGGAAGGAAGATTGGTCCCTTCGATGGACAGCATGTGGCTGTGGGTGTTTGAACCCGGAGGAATATCCGCAAAGTAGGAACTGTTCAAGGGGGTGATGTTGTCAAGGTAGCGAACCACTGAAGTAGAATCGGTCATGATACCGTCTGCGAGCCACCGGTTTCCCTGGCGTGTTAATATGAACGAACTGTCGCCCGGGTAAGTAAATGTCAGCGTTGTAAAATTGTCATAAACAGACTGTCGTATCAGGTATTTGTCTCTCAGGGTGCTCAGGTCGTCGGATAAGGTCATACGCAGGAATCCGTTTACGGCGAATACCTCATCCTTTTCGGCACGCCGCACATAGCTGGTCAGTTTGCCCTGCCGGTCGTAAGGATTGGTGGGTTGCTGGTACGAAAACTTGCCAATCACGATACCTGCCAGTGTTTTTCTCGGGCTTCTCAAAGTAATATGCAAGCCCATGGTGTCGGCAAGCTCATATTCGGCCCATTTGTCTTTGCCGGTGGCTGCCACCCTTTCAGGTTTCAATCCCATCAGCTCCGTAAGCATATTTCTCACGGCCTGCCTGTCGGCGCGGTATTCAACGCCATCCCGGGTTATTTTCCAGCTGCCGCCGGTTTTTGTAACTACTGTCTTCCGGGCTGTCCCGGTTTTGTTTTCAAAAACAATCTGCGTGACCTTCGATGTATCAATATCCATTACCTGGCCGGCAAAATTCCTGTCCCTGCTCCTGGAATCGGTTAGCTGCTGAATAATAAGAACCAGCAGCAATACGGCCAGAATGATTACCAGGAAACGGATGCTTGATTTCTTAAACATAGTTTTCGTCCATTCGTTTATACCTAAGGTTACGGTTATATTGCATTCGAAGAATACCAAATCCTACAATCAGGAACAAGGGGAGCAGGAAGTTCAGGTATTTAAGGAAGGTTTTCTTTGTATCATCGATTTCGTCGAGCAGCCGGGCAGTCACACCCTTGGTTCTCAGACTGATGAGCCCTGTATCATCGGACAGCCAGTCGATGGCATTCACCAGCAGGCTGACATTATCAGGCTGAACCTGGCGTGCTTCCTGTCCAATACCGTTGATGGGGAAGTCACCGTCGGAAAAAAGGACGATACGGGAGGGTTTTTCCTGAGGATTCATTTTTTCCACTGTTGCTCCCACCACGAGGCCTGAGAGGGCGAAGTCTTCATTTCTCCACTGTTCCCTGATATTGAAATAGGTGCTGGCCGGCCTTGTGCCGCTTTTATTTGACGTCATCACAAGTGGGGTGAATGACCATGAAGTATCCCCCAGGAAAGTGATGGAACTGACAAACTGCATCACCACGGCTTCAAGGCCGGTGGTTACCGGGTGTTCAGAGAAGGTTCTGAGTATGGGAATATAGGGGAAGCTCACCTGGGAGGAAATGGTATATGCCCCCTGTTGCTGTGTGACCGTGATAGGCACACAGGTGGCATCGACAATGAAGTTGTTGTCAACCCTGATGCCGTATTTGTTCAGCCATGTTTCAATGCCGGTATTAATTTCGTACCCCATGGCATTGTTCAGGTCTCCTTCCACCCGGTTCATGGCTATGACGAGGTTTTTTCCCTCAGCGATGAAGCGGTCGAGCCAGCCGAGCTGGACCGGTGATATAGTATCCCTGGGGGCAATGAGCACAGCGGTTGTATAGTCACCCAGGTTATAAATGCTGTCGTACAGGGTGACCGGCACCGGCTCGTATAAAACGGTAAGCTGCTCCATGGCCTGGGTCAGCGCGTTAAGGGCAGGTTCTCCATGCCCCTGGATGAACGCGACCTGCGGTTTGTTGATTACCGTCAGCTTTTTAATTCCCGAAGAGAGGGCATATTCCATTGCCGCTCCCGGCTGAATGAACGGTTGTACCTCTTTCTGCTCACCCTTCTGAATAACGGCTCCCAGGTAGGCTTTTTTCTGTACCGATTCATCCTTCTCCCTGGTATTGATGATTACCGGCTGTATCCCTTCCTCTGCTGCTTTCTGTTCATCCTCGGGATTCTTGTTTGGGTCAATGAATTCATATACTACCCTTCCCTTTGAAATATTATGGTACTCAATCAACATCTCCATAAAGTCGCGTCTGGACCGGGCAATTTCGGGCGGGAGGTCTTCAGAAAAATAAGCCGATACAGTGATGGGCTCATCCAGATTCCTGAGGATATCCCGTGTGGCCTGGCTGAGTGTGTAGCGATGATCACCTGTCAGGTCGAGCCTGAGGAAGAAACGATCGGATAATATGTTGATTACAACAACAATGGCAATGATCAGGATGGAAAAATATACTACCGTCTGTTTCGTTTTCATAGCTTTACTGTTGTTATGAACGAACAATATTACGACGACTCAGGGATACCTCGGAAAAGGTCAGGCCGAGGAAAATGAGCGACAGGAAATAAATGATATCTTTTGTATCAATCACACCGCGTGAGATCGATTCAAAATGAGTGGTAAGACTGAGGTAATTCAGTATTTTTCCTGCCAGCCCGGTAAGATTGCCTGCCAGCACATCAAAGATGATATGAAAGAACAAGCCGATGGACAGGGCGAGGAGGAATGAGATGATCTGGTTGTTGGTAATGCTGCTGGCGAAGAGTCCGATACTGATGTAGGCGCTGCTCATGAGCAGGAGCCCGAGGTAGCCTGTCCACACGGCGCCATGGTCGATGGGTCCGATGCTCCAGACAGTAAAGTAGTATGGCAGCGTCAGGGCAAGGGCAATTGAGATCAGCACAAGCGTGGCAAGGAATTTTCCTGCGATCACCTGCCAGTCGGTAACCGGCTTGGTCAGGAGAAGCTCAATAGTGCCTGTCCTCCTCTCTTCAGCCAGCTGACGCATGGTAAGCGCAGGGATGAAGAAGAAAAGGGTCCAGTATGCAATACCGAAGAATGCCTGAAGGCTGGCCTGGTTGATGAAGAAAATGTCGGATCCGTACAGCCATGTGAAGAGTCCGCTGAAGCCCAGAAATAAGAACATCATGATGTAGGCCATCAGCGAATCAAAAAACGACCTGATTTCTTTCTTAGCGATGATCCATATTTGTTTCATAAAATAGCGGATTATTTCAGGGTTAATTCACGGAATACATCTTCAAGCTTTGTTTCCACCGGTGTAAGCTGGGTAAGGAACCATCCCTTTTCCACACAGAGACGGAACACGCTTTTTGCAGAGGACCGGCCGGGCCGGCTCTGTACCTCGAGCATCTCCTTATCGGCACCCGTAAAGTCCACCATTTCAACCGAGTCGAGTTGCTTTAGTGCGTGAAAAATGTCGTTTTTGTCGCCTCCCTCTATTTTTACCCGTAACAATTCCTTTCCCTGGCTGCTTTTTCGCAGGTCCTCCGCTGTGCCGTCGGCTACGATCCTGCCCTTGTTAATGATCAGTATCCTGTCACAGGTGGCTTCCACTTCGGCCAGAATGTGTGAACTGAGGATGACGGTTTTTTCCTTTCCTATTTTCCGGATGAGGTTCCTTATTTCGGCAATCTGGTTCGGGTCGAGGCCGGCGGTGGGTTCATCCAGCACCAGCACCTTGGGATCGTGGATCAGTGCCTGGGCAAGACCAACCCGTTGCTGATACCCTTTTGATAATTCGCCGATCTTCTTGTACTTTTCGCTGGTCAGTCCGCACACCCGTATAATACCAAGGATCCTTTCCCTGATCACCTGTTTCGGAATCCCGTGCAAATCGGCAACAAATTTCAGGTAATCGATCACCGGCATATCCGGATACAGGGGATTAGTCTCGGGCAGGTAACCGATATTCTTCTTTATCTCTTCAGCATCATTTCTAATGGACTTACCGCCTACCTTTATATCTCCGGTATCGGGTGCCATGAAGCAGGTGATGGCCTTCATAGTGGTTGTCTTTCCTGCCCCGTTGGGGCCCAGGAATCCCAATACCTCACCGGTATGGACCGTAAATGAGATATTATCAACCGCCTTCTGAAAGCCATAGCTCTTCGTAACATTTTCGACAACAATATCCATCATACTGTGAAATATTTATGAGTGTCAGAAAGAAAATTCCGAATCCGCAATTTTAAGAAATATTTTCACTAACCCTTTCTGTTACCAGGGTCTTTGGAGGGATTTTTTTGTTAAAAAAAATTAAAAACTGAATTTAATACGGAGGAATCCCAGGCTTATTTTCTGGCGTATGCCGTTGGTGAATTCGGCGTTAAAATACTGAACCATGAAAGAGGCAGACAGGCTGTTGAGAACGGAATAGGACAGATCCGGGCCGATGAAGAAGCCATCCATGACGGGAAAATACATGGCCGACAGCCCGGCGTTGAACAGGGGTGTCACAGGATACGATCCTTTCAGCAGAAGAGACCACCGGGTGAATGAAATGGTCTTCACCGACAGGGGTTTATAATAATACTCCTGGAAGTTTGACGTGTGGTTTGCAGTACCACAGTAAAGAGCCTCCATCTGCAGCATCAGCGAGTTTTTGAATGTGTAATCCAGTCCCAGGGAGGCGATAAGTGAGCCTGATGTGTCGGTCATATTTTCTTTCGGATGGAAGTAGCTGAATTCGCCCCTGAATCCGGCGCCTTTAATATCGCCGGACCATCCCATGCCCAGCACGAGGTCTTCACTGTTCAATAAACCGCCCATGACTTGGAAATCATAATTCCACCGGCTGAAACCATATTTTAATGCAGCGGTAACATTTCTAAGTGTATCGATCTTCACGCCTGCTTCCACCAGTGAAGAAACCCCCGTATAGTACTGCAGTTTAACGGCATCGCTGCCCGGGCGTTCGGGATAATCAAAGTCGAAAAAGGAATAGGTGTTAAAGATATCGTTGGGATTCCATGCGAAGTTCTGGCCCCAGTTGATGCGCTGCCGTCCCAGCCTTACCTGGAATTTTCCGGCTGTGTAATCAATCCAGGCCCTGTCAATCGCGGAATGGAGAAGGAAATTCTTTTTTTCGAACACAAACCCGGACAAGTCAGACCAGCTCTGGTTCGGATCGATCATCAGCGGGTACCCTGGAATGTCCTCCACGAAATCACCAAAGATAAACCGGGTTCTCACTTCTAAATCAGCAGTGAAGCTGGATGAGGCATACCATTTGATATTCAGCCTGTTATGAATAAGACTCTCCTTAAACCATTTATCGCTCCACTTCTCAAAAAGGGTACTCTGCATTCCTGAAAGGTACCCGTTGATTTCTAAGTCAGACTCCTTTTCCTGGGCAGG
>JAXDBV010000184.1:0-4660 GCA_034678415.1 Bacteroidales bacterium | reverse complement strand
GCCGAGACGACAGTGAAGCTGGCAGGGGATTTTAAAAACATCATTGCCATCAAGGAAGCATCGGGAAATATATGTCAGGTCATGGAGATTATCAGGAACAAACCTGCAGGGTTCATGGTCATTTCAGGCGACGATGCGTTAACGTTTCCGCTGACAGCCCTGGGAGGCAGTGGTGTGATCTCGGTAGTAGCCAACGCCTTCCCGTATGCATTCTCCACCATGGTTCGCCATGCGCTGGCCGGCAAGATTGAAGAATCCCGGAAGATACACTATGAGTTGTTGTATTTTACCGGTCTGATGTTTGCTGAAGGCAGCCCGGCAGGAATAAAGGCAGCGCTCAGCACGATGAATATCGTTTCCAATTTCCTGCGCTTGCCGCTGACACCGGTGAGCCGTGATCTCATGTCGCGCATCGCGGAAGAGACAGAGCGACTCGTTAAGAGTACCCTGTCCTTCTAGGATCTACCTTGGCCGGGCGGCCGGTGCTCCCGGCTGTATGCCGGTGGCACTGCCATGACAATGCTTGAATTTCTTTCCACTGCCGCAGGGACAGGGATCGTTTCTCCCCACTTTTTTCTCCACGCGTATAGGCTGGACTTTTTGTTGCTGGTCAGGCCTGGATTCCTGACCTGCATCGCCTGTATAGGCCGGAACATCGGTTTTGGATGTCTGGTACTGGCTCATATCAAGTTTCCTGCGGGCCCTGGCTTCCTGCACCTGGCGGGGATCTTCAATGGGTATATGAGCCTTCATAAGGAGGGAAACAATCTCCTTGTTCACCTTGTTTATCATTGCCTTGAACAGGTTAAACGACTCAAACTTGTAAATCAGCAGCGGGTCTTTCTGTTCATAGGTGGCTGTCTGCACCGATTGTCTCAGGTCATCGAGTTCCCGGAGGTTCTCCTTCCATGCTTCATCGATGGTCATGAGGACAATGGTTTTCTCAATTGATTTCACCAGTTCCTTTCCCTTGGTATCGGCGGTTTTCTTCAGGTTGGTGATCACCTGGAACATCTTCTGTCCGTCGGAGATGGGCACGACGATATTTTCATAGATATGAGACTGTTTCTCATATACCTCTCTGATCACGGGGAAGGCCTGTTGTGCTATGGCTTCGCTTTTGCGTTTATAGACATCAAGAGCGATCTGGTAAATCTTATCGGTAATCTCATTCTGCGGGAGTTTCAGGAATTCTTTTTCGTTGAATGGTGATTCAATGGAGAAATTCCTGATGAGTTCGTAGTTAAAGTCTTCAAAGCTACCACCGTAGTGTTCATTCACCAGGTTTTCGATGGTGTCGTATATGATATTGGCGATATCGAGGCTGAGGCGTTCGCCGAAGAGGGCATGCCGTCGTTTGGTATAGATTACTTCCCGCTGGGAGTTCATGACGTCGTCGTATTCGAGCAGCCGTTTTCGTATGCCGAAGTTGTTTTCCTCCACTTTTTTCTGTGCTCTCTCGATGGATCTGGTGATCATGGCATGCTGGATCACTTCGCCTTCCTTGAGTCCCAGGCGGTCCATGAGTCCGGCTATTCGTTCGGAGCCAAAGAGTCTCATGAGGTCGTCTTCGAGTGACACGAAGAACTGTGATGTTCCGGGGTCACCCTGTCGTCCGGCCCTTCCTCTGAGCTGCCGGTCCACCCTTCTCGACTCATGCCGTTCGGTTCCGATGATGGCCAGTCCGCCGGCCGTTCTCACCTCCTCAGTAAGCTTGATATCCGTTCCACGACCGGCCATGTTGGTTGCGATGGTGATCTGGCCTTTACGCCCGGCCTGTGCCACGATCTCTGCTTCGCGCTGGTGCAGTTTGGCATTCAGCACGTTATGCTTCAATCCTTTCATTTTCAGCATACGGCTGAGCAGTTCGGATATTTCCACGGATGTGGTACCCACGAGCACCGGCCGGCCGGCATTGACCAGGCTTACAATCTCATCGATGACGGCGTTGTACTTCTCGCGTTTGGTTTTATATACCAGGTCTTCCCTGTCGTCACGAATAACGCGCTGGTTTGTGGGTATGACCACCACATCGAGCTTGTAGATAGCCCAGAACTCACCGGCTTCGGTCTCTGCGGTGCCGGTCATACCTGCCAGCTTTTTATACATCCTGAAGTAGTTCTGGAGGGTGATGGTGGCGAAGGTTTGTGTGGCGGCTTCGATCTTCACCCGTTCCTTGGCCTCGATCGCCTGGTGCAACCCGTCGGAATACCTTCTTCCTTCCAGTATTCTGCCGGTCTGCTCATCCACGATCTTCACCTTGTTATCAATCACCACATATTCCACATCCTTTTCGAACAGGGTATAAGCTTTCAGGAGCTGGTTGATGGTATGCAGGCGTTCGGATTTGACGGCGTATTCCTGTAGCAGCTTGTCCTTTCGCTGCAATTTTTCCTGGTCGGGCAGCCCGGCCTTTTCGAGCTCGGCGATCTCACTGCCAATATCAGGCAAAATAAAAAGGTTGGCTTCTTCCGACGTGGCAGCAATAAGGTCAATACCTTTATCGGTCAGCTCGATGGAATTATTTTTCTCGTCGATGGTAAAATAGAGGTCATCAGTAACGAGATGCATATTCTTTGAATTCTCCTGCATATAGAAGTTTTCCGTTTTCTGCAGGAGGGTCTTGTTTCCTTCTTCGCTGAGGTACTTGATCAGGGCGGAGTTTTTGGGCAGGCCTTTATGGGCACGGAGCAGAAGCATACCTCCCTTTTCGGTATCGCCCTGTGTGATGAGTTTTTTCGCTTCGGTAAGTACCTGTGTAACCAGTTTCCGCTGGGCATTCACCAGTACTTCAACCTTGGGTTTGAGTTCATCGAACTGCTGGTTCTCACCTCTGGGGATTGGACCTGAGATGATGAGCGGGGTTCTTGCATCGTCGATGAGAACGGAGTCGACCTCATCCACGATGGCGTAATTATGTTTTCGCTGCACCAGGTCTTCCGGGCTGACGGCCATATTATCACGGAGGTAGTCGAAGCCGAACTCATTGTTGGTGCCGTAAGTGATATCGGCATTGTAGGCTTTCCTGCGTGCCTCGGAGTTAGGCTGATGTTTATCAATACAGTCGACCGATAATCCATGGAACTCATAGATGGGGCCCATCCATTCCTGGTCTCTTTTGGCCAGGTAATCGTTCACGGTAACGATATGTACTCCCCTGCCTGCAAGGGCATTAAGAAAAACAGGCAGTGTTGCGACCAAGGTTTTTCCTTCCCCGGTAGCCATTTCAGCAATCTTCCCCTGGTGCAGTATAACCCCTCCGATGAGCTGAACATCGTAGTGAACCATGTCCCACGTGATCTTATTCCCGCCGGCAATCCATGAATTAAACCAAACGGCCTTATCACCCCTGATCTGAATGCTTTCGCGCGTGGCGGCAAGGTCCCTGTCATAATCACATGCTGTGACTTCAATCGACTCATTCTCCTTGAACCGGCGGGCTGTTTCTTTCACAATGGCAAAGGCTACGGGCAACACCTCGTCAAGAACGATCTTTATTTTTTCGTCGATTTCCTTTTCCAGGTGATCGATCTGCTGGTAAATCCTTTCCTTTGCTGTTATCTCCATCTCCGGGTCTTCCACCTGCTCCTTCAGTGCAGAAATCTGTTCCTCCAACCCCCTCACCTGTTGTTTGATATTTTCACGCAGTTCCGCAGTCTTTTGCCGCAACTCATCATTTGTCAGGAGTTTTATTGTTTCATATTCCTTCTTGATGCTGACAATGAAAGGCTCAACCTCTTTCATGTCTTTTTCATACTTGTTACCCAGGAATGTGCCCAGTACCTTGGAAATGATGCTCATGCTGATATTCTTTCAGAAGTATAAATACGATGGACAAAGTTAAGTTATTTTATCAGAAATATATTTTGAACCCGCATATTTGGAAGGTGAAGGGCTGGAATTACCGGAATAAAATCCCTGTCAGGGTATATGAGGATTGGAATTATTTTCAAATTTGACTAAATTTGGTATTTTGGAGGTGCCACCGGGAACATAACAACGCCTGAATGAGAAGAGGTTTTCTTTTCCTCCTTTTGCTTTCTTTTGCACTGCATGGCTATCCACAGGCATGGCTGGAGAAGCTTGACCGGAAGAAATCGGCTGTGCAGCCCGACTTTTTCGAGTTGCAGAAAGCGTTCCATGATTACTGGAAGAAAAAAGAGCCCGGAAGAGGGATAGGGTACAATGTGTTCAGGCGATGGGAATGGTTGATGGAAGCCAGGGTTGACGAACAGGGATATTTTCCCGCCCGGTTACTGTGGGAGGCTGCCGCAAACAGGGATGACGCTGGTATGCAGGGAAAAGGAGCGGTGGCAGACTGGAAGTACATAGGACCGGATTCCGTACCATATATATATAATACCGCCTATCTGTCAGGGATGGGCAGGATTGACTGTATAGAATTTCACCCCACGGATACGAATATCATGTGGATTGGTTCCCCTACGGGCGGGGTATGGAAAACCACCGACCGGGGTAGATCATGGCGACCGTTGACCGATTTTCTACCGTCCATCGGTATTGCCGATATCGTTGTTCATCCCGGCTCACCGGAAACGCTGTATATTGCCACCGGTGACAGGGACTCCCCCGACCTGCCCGGCATCGGTCTCCTGAAAACCACCGACGGGGGCATAACATGGCAGTCGGCAGGGCTGGA
>JAXDBV010000183.1:0-20630 GCA_034678415.1 Bacteroidales bacterium | reverse complement strand
GTACCACCGTCTCCAGATCACCCGCACAGCCCGCTCCGCTCACCGGTATTACATCATATTCTACCGTCAGCGCGTTGGCTGTCGTGTTCGTGAAAATATCTCCCGCTATTGCATCCGCCGCTTTACCGGCACCTATCGAAGCGTTGCCGCCTCCCGCGACGAGGTTTGCAGCTTTGCGGATAGCAATGATATTATATGTAGCGGCAGCTACTGAGGTTCCGTTTGTACCCAGCATGATGCCTGAAGTTATGTCGCTGCAGACCGCGGCATCCAGGTCGGGATCGAGCACCGGCTCAGGATTCACAGTCAGTACCACAGTCACCATATCGCCGAGGCATCCCGCAACACTAACCGGAACCACATCGTATTCAACATCAAGAGGTGCAGTCGTAACGTTATTGAACCGGTCATTATAAATCGCCGTTGCAGTCTGGCCGTTTCCAGGTACTGCATTTCCTGCGTCCGGAGCAAGTCCCGGATCAACTCTTATGTCCGTTATATTATATGATGCAGCGGCAATGCTTGCCGGTGCAACACCCAGGGTGATACCCGATATTCCATCACTACAAACAGTCCTGTTCAAAGACGGACTCAGTATCGGCTCAGGCCTGATGGAAAGAATAAATTCATCAGTTACAGGATCGCATACTCCATTTCCATTTACTGTGAGGGTAAATGTGATGTTACCGGCATCGCCGACACCCGGTGTATACACAGGTTCAAGTATCGCATCATTATTCAGGGTGCCCAGTCCATTGTGTGTCCATTGAAGAGATGGATAGTTGGTTGCTGTTGGACGCGTGGATTTTAAAGAGAAATCAAAAGGATCTTCGCCGCACACTGCCTCATCACTGCCAGCATTTACAGTTGGGGCAGGTGTGATGGTAAGTTCCATAACATCGGAAATGGTTCCGCAGGATCCATTACCCAGAACCGTCATGGTAAGCTGGACGACACCTGTTTCTCCGCCACCAGGATAATAGGTCGGCGTGAGAATATTTGAATTATTGAATGATCCTGTACCGTTATGAGTCCATGTGACAGTAACATAATTGGACGCTGTTGGCGGTGTGGCAGAAGTGGAGAGATCGAAAAATTCACCTTCGCATGTTTCCTCATCGCTACCCGCATTTACCTGTGGAGCAGGGGTGATGATCAGACTGGTCTGATCACTTATGTCACCGCATGGTGTAATACCTGTTGCTGTCAGGGTCATAACGACTGTACCCGTTTCACCGGCGCCCGGTGTGTAAACAGGTGTCAACAGTGCAGGATCATCAAAGGAACCTGTTCCGTTATGCGTCCATAACAGGCTTGTATAGTTTGTAACGCTAGGTTGAATAGTCAATGATGCAAGGTTAAATGCTACACCCTGGCATGTTTCTCCATTACTGCCGGCATCTACAACAGGTAATGGCTGGACGTTAACTGTGACCTGATCCTGCACCATGGAACAGTTGGAAACATTATCGTCGACAAACAGTGTATAAGTACGTGTTGCATTGGGTGATGCTTGAGGATGTTCAATGCCGGCATCATCAAGCCCAACGGAAGGCGACCAGATAAAAGTGTAGCTGCCTGAACCGCCTGTTGCGCTGGGGCCAACGCCGTTGGGTGTTCCGCCCAGCACAGCACTGCCACCGGTACAAATAGTCTGATCAGTACCGGCATCAGCCACCGGCGGAGCATACACATGAACTTCAAGTTGTTTGACCGGACCAGGGCATTGTGCCGGTGCAGGAGCATACTCCTGAACACTGATGGTGTAGGTATCCGGATTCGGGAAATTCAATACAATGTAACTATTGGTACTCCTGGTACCACCACCACCGGCAATGGGTGTTGCAGGTACCACAGTCCAGGTATAGGTATTCCCCACATGATAATCGACGGAATAAAACTGTCCATTCGTTCCCTGACACATCCGGATCAATCCACCTGAGATATCAGTGGTGTTAGGTGCCGGAACGATGTCCAGGTTCACAGCATTTGAAATGGTCGGGCATGCACCGGACTCCATTACCACACACCTGTAGTCATACCCATTCATCGTTCCTGTGGGGCTTAAAATCTGCAAAGTATCTGTCTGAGCACCCAGGTATACTCCTCCATCGGGAATATCAGTAAAAGTCCCGGTTCCGGCAACATCCACCTGCCATTGGTAGGTTAGTGTGGTTCCGGTTGCATTTATGGTAAGCATGGAATCTGCGAACTCACACATGGTAAGATCGGCCGGCTGGATAGTTATAACCGGGTAAGAAAATACAGTAAGGTCGGCCGATGCAGAGTTGACAGGACAAAGGCCGTATGAAGTAACCACACAACGGTAATCATACCCGTTGATGGCGACAGACGCAGGATCGATTGTCAGTGTAATTGAAGCTGTACCACTATAGAATCCTCCTTCAGGAATACTAACAAATCCACTGCCCTGATCAACCTGCCACTGGTAAGTGAGAGAGGTTCCTGTTGCTGTGACAGAGAACGATGCAGCTTGTCCGTCACATACCACATCATCCACCGGCGGGGTACTGATCACCGGGTACGCCCGAACCGTCAGTGTAGCTTCAGCACTTGTTGTGGTACAAATATTTGATTCTGTTACGAGACAACGATAGGCATAATTGTTATAGCTCATTGAGGCACCGGAGATGCTCAGTGTACTGGTGGTGGCATTACTATATATACCTCCATTAGTAATATTATTGAAGCCGCTCCCTGTGTTTTCCTGCCATTGATAGGTCAATGAGGTACCTGTTGCGGTTACGGAGAAAGTAGTATTTCCGTTCTCGCAGATGGTGCGATTCTCCGGTTGAGCCGTAATTGGAGGATAAGCTCTGACGATAAGATTTGCGGAAGCACTGGGGGTTGAACACAGACCCGATTCAGTGACGATACAACGGTAATCGTATCCGTTCATTAACACAGTACCACCAGTTATGGTCATGGTATTGGTGGTAACACCACTGTATATTCCCACATCGGTAAGATCGACCCACCCCGAACCCTGGTTTTCCTGCCATTGGTAAGACAGAAAATTACCGGTAGCCACCACGAAGAAGGAAGTATTACCGCCATTGCATATTTCTCCATCAACCGGCTGGGTTGTCACCGTCGGGTATGCATGCACATCGAGCACTACTCCGCTGGTATTGATCGGGCAGAGAGCAGACTCTGTGACGACGCATCGGTACATATAATCATCATAGCTCAGGGTTACACCCGTTAGAGCTAATGTATTAGTCAATGCCCCGCTATATACCCCGCCATTAGAGATATTCGACCAGCCCGATCCATCGTTAAACTGCCATTGATAGGTAAGCGTTGTACCGGAAACCGTTACAGAGAATGTAGCATTACCGCCGTTGCAGGTAGCTGTCGCAACGGGTTGCACGGTAATTGACGGATAGGGGTAAACCGTTAATGTGGCTTCACCGGAAGTGGTGGAGCACAAAACTGATTCAGTAACGACGCACCGATATTTATAATTATCAAATGAGGCAGGAGCATTGGAAATTGTCAGGGTGCTGGTAGTAACGCCGGAATAGGATCCTCCATTGGAAAGGTTGGTAAATCCTGATCCGTTGTCAACCTGCCAGCGGTACGACAAGGTTGTACCAGTGGCAGCAACCGTAAATGTTGTTGTACCATTCTCACAGATCTCGCGGTCAACGGGATCAAGGGTTATCACCGGGTACGCCCGCACGGTCAGTGATCCGGCATTTGAGGTGGTTGAGCAGAGTCCCGCAGAGGTAACTATGCACCGGTAATTATTACCGCTCTCGGCAGTCGTTGCTCCCGTAATGGTTAAATTTATGGAGGTTGCACCATTATAAATGCCTCCGTTCACTACGTTAATAAAACCGGATCCCTCATCAACCTGCCATTGAAAGGTTAATGAGCTGCCGGTTACACTTACAAAGAAATTAGTAGAACCATTATCACATATGATTCTGTTTGGTGGATGAGTTGTGATTACGGGGTATTGTCTGATGGTGATGTCCGCATCATCTGTGACCGTGGTACATGGCCCCACAGGATCGTTGGAGCTTAACCTCAGTGTAATGGTATTTCCACGGTCGGTTGCTCCCAGGGTATAGGTTGCTGTAACTGTGTTACCCACAGTTGTGCTTAACCCCAAGGAACCTGAACCGGTAACGACCGACCAGGTACCGCTCGAAGCTCCTCCTCCAATGGTTCCGCTAACATCGATAGTAGCTGCTTCACAGATGGCGTAGTCAACACCGGCATTTACGGAAGGTTGTTCAAATAGCTGGATGGAGATATCATCTGTCACGCTGGAGCAGGGATTATCAGCCCCACCGCCATCGGGATCAATAGCTACAAGTTGTAATGTTACTGATCCGGGCACGTCGGCCGGTTGGGGTATGTATGTATCGGTGATGGCAGGACCTGTTTTTGTATTGCCTGTTGCTGTACCGCTGGACCCGATCACACCTCCCCCGGTTACCACGCGCCAGTAACCGGTGGTGGATGAGGTAATCCTGCCATACAGGTTAATGACTGCCGGGGTTGCTTTCACTCTGCAAACCTGTGTTTCAGTAGTGTTGGTTCCATCCGTGGTCGCATCTGCTGTCGCTTCCCGATGTATCTCGAAGGACATATAGCTGTACTCATCGGTACAGCTTCCGCCACCGTCAGGATCATTGGCTCTGAGGCGAAGCTGCACTGTTGTACCTATATCGGCAGCAGCCGGCACATAGGAATCATTGATCACACCCGCGGGGTATGTGGAGCCGTTGGCAGCACCGCTGCTGAGAAACACACCGTTCCCTGAAACACGCTCCCACCGGCCCTGGGTAGAGGTACCTCCTACAGTCCCTGAGACAGGTATATTCACCAGCGAGGTTGAACTCATACAGTAGTTTGAAATAGGATTCGCGGTTGCTTCGCCTCCCTGCGAAAACGTGATGACAACATCATCGGAACTGTTACAGGCCGGACCCGTGGAGATTGTCCACCGGAAAGTATATGCCCCATAGGTATATGGTACTGCAAGCCTTACCGTTGTATTGTATTGGTTGGGATTATCAAAGGTTACGATCCCCGGACCGGCGATCTGTGTCCAGGTACCTGTACCTGAGGTGGGATTATTGCCATTCAATACATAGGCAGTACCGCATGTGGAGGCATTTAGACCGGCATTGGCAGTGGTGGGTGCAGGCCTGTAAATCACCTGTATTTCATCATAAGTAGAGCAGTCACCATTCACAATGGTCCAGCGGAAAACATATGTTCCCGCTGTGTTCACCGTGATGGTGGCATTGGGTGTATTGGCGTTGGGATTGATGGACGTTATGCTTCCCGGCCCGCTTGTCATACTCCATGTACCTGTACCAACCGATGGTGTGTTTCCTCCGAGTGAATTAGAAGTCAGGACAGCGCAAAGGTCCTGGTCAACACCTGTGGAAGCGGCAGTGGGTTGCTGGTACCGTGTAATGACGACGTCATCATCATCGTCAGGACATATGCCATACTGGCTGGAAATGGTCCAGCGGAAAGTATTGTTGTTATAACCCAGACCTGTTATGGTTGTGGTTGGTGAGGAAGGAGTGGTAATGGTACCAGCTCCACCGGTACGGGTCCATAATCCTGTACCGTTATTCGTAGGTGTGTTGGCCGCCATGGTTGCGGTCGTGGTTTCACAGAAATGCTGGTCAAGGCCGGCATTTGCAGCGGCAGGGGCTACATCCCTGAGTATTGTGACTTCATCATATGTCTCATCGCATACCCGGTACTGACTGATTGCGGTCCAACGGAAGACATTGGGCCCTTGCAATAATCCACTGACCGTGGTTGTAGGAGATGATGTATTATTTATAGAAGGAAAGGCAGCTGTATACCCTTCACCGACAAATACATTATCAATGTAATAAATCTCTCCTGCGTCAGAATTGCGTATCCGTATCTGTATTTCCAACGTTGTTCCCGTTGGGATACCAGTGGCTGTGAAAGTACGGGTTCTGAATGCCATGGAGCCTCCACCGGTGCTTCCATCCGCTGCACCTGTCCGGTTAATAATAGTAATCCAGCTCCCGCCGTCCACCCTATACCGGATATTCACATAATCGGTCGATTCGAATCCATTGCTGGTGGAAAGGCTGGACAGATTGACCGATATGCCCACATTGGTTCGGGTGGCAATGTTAACGGTGCCTGTCCATATCGCTTCACGGGTACTACCGATGTTGGAAGCTTCAAATTTTTTGTTTCTTACTTCAGCATAACCGGGTGATCCACCGGATATGGTTCGTGTCCAGGCTGTCGGCCCGGCATCCGTGGTAGTACCGTCGGCAAGATTGAAATCTTCCAGCCAGAACTGGCCTGATACCACATTCCAGTAGCCCGATCCGCCGTTATTCACAGCCGTGGCAGCCATGGTGGCCGTTGTGCTGTTACAAAGGTTCTGGTTTATTCCGGCATTTGCCGGGCTGGGCTGAACATCACGGGTTATGGTTATTTCATCATAGGCCACACAGTCGCCATTGACGATCGTCCAGCGAAATGTGTTGGCACCCTGACTCAGGTTGGTCACACCTGATGTGGGACTTGATGGATTGGTTACTATCCCGGTCCCTGCACGGGTAGTCCATGATCCGGTACCTACTGTAGGCGTATTTCCTCCCAGGTTTGGATAGGTGGTACCGCACACAGTGGCGTCAGGCCCTGTGGTGGGAGTCGTCACATTCCGATAAACCGTTATTATGGTAGAATCAATATTCCCTGTTTGTATACATGTGTTACCGGGGACTCTCTGTACTTCAATAAGCTTAAACTTGTTCTGGCCAACCGATAGGTATGCAGAGATATTCGGGGAATAAGGGCTAGGTACATTATTATACACAATATTTCCACCAGAAGGTCTCTGAACAACATAACGGAAATTACTTCCACCTCCCCCTCCGGTAGCGGAGAGGGTAATGGTAGCGGAAGAGATATTATTTTCACACCGTGAATAATCCGGCCCCATGGCACCCTCCGGGGAATCAATAATTACAATGTCAATAGTGGTGGCAATATATGGTTCCAAGCCGTAAGGGTTGCACTTGTTCCAGTTCCTCAACTCAACCCTGAATCGCTCTCCGGCAATAGCGGAGGCCGGGATAGTAATGTTCTGGGCATAGGTGTGAATGGAAGTCACAGGATAGTTTACAGCCCCGGTATACGGGGCGGTATTCCCTTCAATATCCACAGGGCCCGTTATAGTATTTAACAGTGTGCCGTAATCCCATTGGAGCCACCTGGGATCATCGTTAGGTTGTGTGGGTAAGCCGAGCGGAAGAACAGGATTCTGGCAGTTCCAAATCGAATTATCCCATAATGTAACTATTGTTTCGGTACCCTCACATACGTATACTTCCTCTGTGGCACCTGATACGGGATCCTGTATCTCCAGCTCACCATCAATTTCGTTATCCTGTCCATGGACCACAAGAATCTTCCTGCCGTTCGAAGATTTTCCGCATGGATTCAATGCGGTAAATGTGGCAATATAGTTACACTCATCATCAATGGCATCATAATGGTGTACAAACTGGTCCGCTCCGTCGGGAAGGTCATCATCAAACTGTGAGACAAAAGTTTCAACCGGTGATCCATCACCCCAGTCTACCTGCCACACTGTTCCATAAAGGACGCCGGAAGGAACCATGGGAATAAGCTGGGCAACAAATACCACGGGAACGTCAGGCAGACATTCTCCGGTCTGGAAAAAACCTGTGGTAACCTGTATCTCGGGACAGCCCTGTGTGAATCCAACCCATTTATACACCGAAGTTTGGAGTGTGCCGGTTGCTTTATTCTCAGCCACAATAAAAACCGTATGTTCAGTATTGAGGGCAAGGTTCAGAACATATTCTCTCAGGATGCCACTGTTATAATCCAGGATACCCGTGGCAACACGGTTGCCGCCAGGGCCTGCCAATGCCTGCGTCCGACAGTTCCACGGAGTTATTGTACCGGTAACATTATAGTTCAAAACAATGTAATATATTGTGCTTGGCATATTCAATGACAAGTCCAGTACAAATCTTCCCGGTCCGGGTGTGACAACAGGCGTTCCTGAAGTCCATACCGGCTCTTGTGCCTGAACATTCTGCATCGCCAATCCGGTGATAACGATCAGCATCAGCAGTGATTTTCTCATGAACCGTTTTTCCGTTGCCTGGTTATTCATTGGTTCAATATTTTGTTTGTTATTTTTTACGTATCAATGTCACATTCCCGTACCGTTCAAAACTCTTCCCATTGGCATATGTTCCACTTACCTTCCACACGTACACATCCTGTTTGGCCAGTGTTCCCTTTATATAACCATCCCACCCGTAATTCACATCGTCAGAAACAAACAGCAAGGCACCTGTCCGGCTGTAGATCTCAAGATGATAGTCCATGACTCCCTGACACACGGGATAGAATACTTCGTTGGTCACACTCGCAGGATTATAATAACCATTCGTGGGACCTTCTGTATTGGGAGTAAATGCATTGGGGAAAATTATTCCGTAATTTCCGCCACCAAACGCATCCTGTATGAACAATGTATCTCTGCATCCATGATCCGACCAGACGGTGAGCGTGATATTCACCTCACCAACCATGGAATAGCTGTGAACCGGGTTCTTGTCTTCCGAATAGCTGCCGTCACCGAAATCCCAGAGATAACGGACAGCATTTTTGGAATAATTATTGAAGTGTACCGGCTCACCGGGTATTGACGGGAGTTCCGGGAAAAAATCAAAAACCGCCTCAGGAGTATTGTAAACCCTTATTGTATCTTTTACTATAACCGATTCCCCTTCATTGCTCGTAACTCTCAGCATTACCGGATACTCTCCGGCTTCTGCAAAAAGATGGGAGGGATTTTCCTCCGTCGAGGTCTGACCATCACCAAAGTGCCAGTAAAACTTATCGGCATATTCCGAAACGCTGATAAACATTACCATCAGTGGCACACAACCATATTTCGGGGAGGAAAAATAATCAGCCCCTGGTAGTTTTGTCCCTGCCACATCAATTTCATGCATGACAGGCTGCACCGACGGAACGGATTGTCCTTCCGATACACTCAGTTCCTGACTCGTCTTTTCCGAAGGAAACATATAGGGATGTACGGTATCGGCCTGCACCGGATGGATCCCTCTGGCTTCTCCTGAAGGGATCTGAACGATTGGAGATGATAGCTTATTCTCCATTTCCATTGAGGTCACAGAAACCTCATCAACCTGCGTCAAGGTATCCTTCTTTTCAATGTTGACGGGTTGGTTCTGGAGATGTTTATCAACCGGAGATGGCAGATTGCGCAGCGAGATGACTGCTACCGCGATACCGACAATAACGGCAGAAAGATAGTATATGTTAAAATGATTCGGGCTGAAATGCAAAAACTCCTTGCGGGCGATTTTTTTCTCCAGTTCGGGCCAACACCGTTCTGAAGGATCAACCGTGAACTCTGCAAACTCCTTCCGGAAAATATTTTCTATGTTGTTATCGTTACTCATCCTTTGTTTTGCGTACCCCTGACAGCTGTTCTAGTTTTTGCCTTATCAGCCTCTTAGCTCTGGAATACTGTGATTTTGATGTGTTGACATCAATCCCCAGCATTTCAGCGATCTCTTTATGCTTATATCCCTCTATCGCATACATGTTGAATATCATCCTGTAACCCACGGGCAGCGAACGAATCACTCCCAGTAATTCCTCTCTCGTGTATTCTGTCATCTCCGTCACCGTTCCTTCCACCACTGATTCCTTCACATCATCAATATCCAGATGAAACCTGAATTTTTTCGTACGATGGTAATGGGTAATAGCAGTATTGATCATGATCGCCTTCAGCCAGCTTATGAAAGAACCTGCACCTGTGTACTTACCGATATTCAGGTAAACCTTGATCAGTCCTTCCTGCAACAAATCCTCGGCTTCCTCGATACAATCCGCATAGCGGTAACACACACCAAGAAGGATCTTTCCGTACCGGTCATACAATGCCTGCTGTGCCTTCCGGTTTTTCCTGATACACTGTTTGATAATCTGTTCATCACTGAGCATAGATTTCACCGGTAAAAGGATGACTATTTCATACGGGAAAAGGTTGCATTATTCACATATTGAAATACAGCCCTTTCAAAATTAGAATTAAAAAAATTATCGGATCGAGCATTGTGTGCCGGAGTTTCAACAGGTAACCGTTAATAAAGCCTATATATTTACGTAATATTAAACCATTATGTTTCATTTATTTAGCTCAATCTTATCCCGGGCAAAAAAGAGGGGCAAAAGGAGGAAAGCGGATGTACTGAACCTTCGGTCATCTTCCATGAACAATATGAAGGGCTGTCAACAACAGGTTCATAAGGCGGTATTTCCTCCGCGGTATTTCTATCGGGCAAGGCAAATGGCAGCACAGTCAGCTTCATCTGTCAAATATCATCAGGTACACTGACAAAGGTCATAGGTTTGGAGTTACCGGTCTTGCTACTTTTCCTGCTCATTTAATGAGCATTATTATCTGTGCTGCATGTATACAGTGAGACACCATCCCGTCCTTCCGGTCAGGGCGAGGGATAAGACACAGTTCAGCTTTCATGGAAAAATCATTGAGGCGGAAAAAGGATATACTGTCGCTGCAGCCCTCCACCGGGCCGGATACCCTGTACACAGCCATAGTTTGAAGGGGAGGAACCGGAGCCTTGAATGCGGCATTGGTAAATGCGGTGCATGTGAAATGCTGGTCGACGGCCAGGTGAAAAGGATTTGCATCACCAGGGTTGATAATGTCACAGAAGTGATGGAACTGCCAACCGGCTATAAGCCGGAAACGATTCCATACTCCCGGGAAGGACACATCAATGTTTACCGGACGGATGTGGCCATTATCGGAGCCGGGCCTGCCGGACTTGCTGCCCGCGAAGTGCTTAACCAGTACGGCATACCGAATGTTGTTATTGATATTAATGACAGAATCGGCGGCCAGTTCCTCATGCAAACCCACCAGTTTTTCTTCTTCGAGAAGGATCAGAAATATGGCGGTATGCGAGGCTTTGAGATCGCCAATATGCTCGCCGGTGAGAATCCACGCGGAATATTCCTCGATTGTACCGTATGGGATATACTCGAAGGCAAACGACTGGCAATTAAAAATATCAACACCGGCGACATTTTTTACATCGATGCCGATTACCTTATTGTTGCTACCGGTGCCGTACCTTTCATGCCTGCGTTTGAGAACGATGACCTGCCCGGAGTATATACCGCGGCAGTGGTACAGAAGATGATGAACATCGAGTTCACCCTGCTGGGAAAGAACGTCCTGACCGTTGGAGCCGGAAACATCGGTTACCTCACCTCCTACCAGCTGATGCAGGCCGGAGCCCGCGTGAAAGCTATCATCGAAGCCCGGCCCTTCGAAGGAGGATTCCCGGTACAGGCTAACAGGGTCAGACGGCTGGGTATACCCATCATCACATCCCATATGCTGATGAAAGCCATCCCTAACCGGAACAATGACGGGATCGTGGGAGCTGTGGTGGCCGAATGCAAGGATTTTGTTCCCATCCCAGGTACGGAAAAGATCATCGAGGAGATTGACACGATCAATATCTGCACGGGACTGGTACAGGATGATCAGCTCCTGATCAAAGGAAACGAGGTGTTTGGACGTAACTGTTTCGGCGCTGGTGATGCTATCCGTATCGGCGAAGGAACCAGCGCGGTGCTCAGAGGTAAACTAGCAGCCTGCGAAATAGCACAGGATATGGGTGTACATATCGACTACGATGCATACCTCGAACTGTCGAAAGAATACATCGATTCGCAGCAGCATCCAGTGAAAGTAATCGAGACACCCTTCATCCCTGATGAAACAAGAAGAACAAGCAAACCTTTTGTACTGATCGACTGTATCTACGGCTTTGCGTGCAACCCCTGCCAGTT
Source organism: Bacteroidales bacterium (assembly GCA_034678415.1). GTDB lineage: Bacteria > Bacteroidota > Bacteroidia > Bacteroidales > VadinHA17 > JAXDBV01. The sequence continues at coordinate 8,675 of JAXDBV010000183.1, read as the reverse complement.
TGCCTGCCACCATGGCGCAATAACAAAAACCTCATCAAGCACCATCCCGTATATCGATTTCGAAAAATGCACAGGATGCATGTCATGCGTTTATCAGTGCCCCGGACTGGCAATATTTGGCTATGATTTAAAGAAGAACAACCTGTATATTCCTGTTGAATTTGATGTGGAAAAGCAGAATCAGGTATTCCTCGTCGATAACAATGGCCGCCCCCTGGGTGAGGGAACGATTGAAAAAGTGATGCGTAAACCCAATAAAACCCATATCGCCAGAATCAAATCGGCCGATATTGCCGGTGACAGGCTAATGGAGGTGCGGGGATTCATCCTGAAAGACCAGTATCCGGAACCGGTGAACTACAAAAAAGCAGAACCTGCCGGGCATCCGGAAAAATATATTTGTCACTGCGACGATGTGACACTGGATGAGATCCTTGAGACCATCGGTGACCGCCGGTTCATCTCTGTCGATGAGGTGAAGCATACCACCCGACTGGGGATGGGCGCCTGTCGTGGTAAGCGCTGCATACCCAGACTGAAGCAAATCCTCAGAAGTTTTGATATTTCGCTTGTAGGAGATGCTACACCCAGAGGCCCCCTCTCTAACCAGATTGCCATGGGGGAACTCTATCCCCGCCCTCTTCACGAACGGATCATTCCTTGTACAGACCACCAGGGAATCCTCAAAACTGAAGTTTGTGCCGTCGTTGCAGGCGGAGGGATGGGCGGCAGCGCCCTGTTCCGTTACCTGGCTGAAGCAGGCGAGAAACCGGTGCTCATCAACACCGGGAGAGGAGCATCGTGGAGAAATATCGCCGCCGGCAGACCGAATTTCAGCGTGCCCGAACTGGCCGAGATCGCCGTCAGAAATCTAGAAATATTCCGCGAACTGCAAAGATTGAAAGACGTGAACTTCCGCCAGACACGCTACATCACCTTTGCCCATGACGAGGAGATGATAAAATCGCTGGAAGCATCACTACAGTGGACCGATGGTTATATGATCGAAGTTGCCGATTTCCACCGGGAAATTTCCCCTCATTTCAATCCCTCTCCTGTTACATACCTGGGCGCACAGGTAACAAATAACTGCTGGCAGGCTACTCCCGGAAAAGTTATCGATCTGATACGGCGTATAGGATTAAATCATGGCGGAACCGTTATGGAGGACTGTGTCCTGATAAGCGTTGAAAAAGAGGGAGATCACTATCGAGTGCTGGTACGCGATCACCATCATCAATTCATCGAATATAAAACCCCCGTGTTTATTAATGCCCTTGGCCCAGGGGGAGAATCCTTTGCCCGTATGCTGGGAATACATACAGGGTTATACCCTGTGAAACACCAGGCATTCATCACCCGCAGGCTTCCATTCCTCGGAACCAATGGTCAGCCCCTTGACATGCTCATCGATCGCAGGAAATACAAGGGTTTTTCCGCGGTGTACGGCCAGCAACTGGGAGAAACAGGACAGATCATCGGCTGTGCTTCACCCGTTGTTGAACCTCTTGAAACAGGCAAAAACCTCAAGGTCAATTCCAGGGAATTTATCGAAATCGCTGCTGAAATATTTATCGACTGGCTGCCAAAACTTTCTTCGGTGGGATTCCAAGCCGTCTGGGCAGGATATTACGTTGAACCCCGAATGATCATTGATACTGAACACGGCCTGTTCCTGGGATTGCGCGGACAAGGTTTCATGCTCAGCCAGTACCTGGCAAAAATGTATGTGGACCAGCTGACAGGAAAAACAGTGCCCGCCTATTTCAACCGGCTGAAACTGACGGGAGACGGGATGCCTGAAAAAACCTTCAAATAACTCTACCGGATTCTAATCACACCCGTGTCTGCCTTCATCCGTTCAACCTCCTGCAGATACAGCTTCTTTATCCGGTCCACATCAGCAGGATTCAGCTGTATTTCCGGACCTTCCCGCGGATTATTCAATGCCCTGATCACCGCATAGGTGAACGGTATAACAGCTGTAATCGGCAGGTACTGATCAGAAGGGATCAAACCCCTGTCGTACGCCCTCTGAATATACCGCTGCTGTACAATGTCCTGGTTCATCTCAGCATCCATCTCCCGCGGAACCTTAACCAGCCCCAGGTAAGCCGATAGTCTTACATTCCGAATGGCATTCTCCATGGCAGGATCTTCTTCCGGACGGGTTGTCACCATCTCCATCCTGAGATTCCGTATCCTGGGTACAATGACCACTCTTTTTAGGGTAACGGTATCACGCGACATGAAAATACCGGCCAGGTAATCATCCTCTTTCAGTTCCCCCGGAACAGTGTAGATAACATCCCTGTACCCCACATATGTGAAACGCAACCGGTCACCACTCCTGACATTCACCGTAAAACGCCCTTCCTGGTCGGTCAGCCCGCCCAGACTGTTATTCAAAAAATAATGAGCCTGATGAAGGGGAGCTAAACTGTCCTTGTCCATCACCACCCCTGTAAATACAAATACCGGCTCAGTTATTGTTTGTGAATAACAGTTGAATATTATTAAATTATTAATTAATATTGTTAATATATATCTCACTTTTATCAATATATAATTTAATTATTTAAAGGATTCCCATCAATAATTTTAACAGAGTATAACACATGCAAGTTAGCATTTAATAAGATTCATCGCTGTTCATTTGATCTTTTTCATACCATGGTTGTTTGTGTATACAAACGGATAACACCAAAACATATTTATATGGACAAGAGAACATTTCTGAAGACATCAGCCGCCGTCGGTATGGGAGCATTTATTGGCGGGCCGGTACTGGGAAATAGTTCAGCCCCTTTAGAGGGTATGAACAAATTTCACATCCCGTTGAACGATTCGGGAGAGTATATTCTCCCGGCGCTTGATTATTCGTACGATGCGCTGGAACCCTATATTGACGCAACCACGATGGAACTCCATCATGGCAGGCACCATGCCGGTTATGTGAAAGGGCTTAACATAGCCGTACAGAAGATCAGAGAGGCTGCGGGTAATGGCGATTATTCATTGGTAAAACACTGGGAGAAAGAACTGGCCTTTCATGGCGGGGGACACTTTCTTCATACCATTTTCTGGAAAAACATGGGACCCGACCGTGGCACCCGCAGTCCTTTCCTTGAAAAATATATCACGGAATCCTTTGGTTCCTTCGACCGGTTCACGAATCTTTTCACAGCAGCAGCCAATGCTGTTGAGGGCTCCGGATGGGGTATCCTGGGCTACCAGGCTGGAGCCGACAGGCTGGTGGTACTCCAGGCGGAAAAACATCATAACCTGTCACAGTGGATCACTATTCCCATCCTGGTTTGTGACGTGTGGGAACACGCATACTATTTAAAGTACCAGAACAGGCGGGCTGATTATATAAAAGCATTCTTCCAGGTAATCAACTGGAGTGATGTATCTGCCAGGCTTGATAAACTGGCTGATAAATTCGGGAAATAGCACCTACATCTCAAACCTTCCCGATACGATGCCCCAGTCAATCAGGTGCCAGAAAGCCCTGATATAGTCGGGCCGGCGGTTCTGGTAATCAAGGTAATAGGCATGCTCCCAGACATCGCAGGCAAGCAGCGGTTTCAACCCCGACCGGAGAGGATTGCCCGCGTTGGATTCCCTGATGATATCCAGCCTGCCTTCCTCATTCTGCACCAGCCATACCCATCCTGAACCGAAAAGGGTGGCAGCTGCAGTACTGAACGCTTCTTTCAACTCATCCAGGGAGCCAAAATCCCTTTTAACGGCTTCCATGAGTTGTGCCCGTGGTACGGTTTCCGGATGAGGTGAAAAAGTTAAAAAATAGAAACTGTGATTCCATACCTGCGCACCGTTGTTGAATATACCTCCGTCCGCTTTCCTGATAATGGTCTCAAGGTCGGCTTTTTCAAATGATGTCCCGGGAATGAGGCTGTTCAGGGTAGTGACATAAACCCTGTGGTGTTTTCCGTAATGGAATTCCATGGTGTTTCTGCTGATATGCGGCTCAAGGCCATCCAGCAGATAAGGAAGTACAGGAAGTTCAAATGCCATGACATAGTTATGATGATGTAACGGATAACTTCCAAGGTACAAAAAAAGTGCTTATCCGTGTCTGAACGGGAAAAAAAAGGCTGTTACAAAAGATTTTACCCTGCCCTTCCTCCTCTTAATCCCCTGAGAGGATCACTGGTCTCAACCATCATTCATATCCCCTTTAAAAGGAGGTAACGGCAGGTATTTTCTTTTGTTACAGCCTGTTTTATAAAATTTCCTTTCCTGTTGTTATGTTATACAGATGTATATCTTTTGGATACCTCGTTCCAGTTCACAACGTTCCAGAACGCATCAATATATTCAGGGCGCCTGTTCTGGTATTTGAGGTAATAGGCATGTTCCCACACGTCCAGTCCGAGAATGGGAAATCCTTTGACGTCGGCAATATCCATCAGGGTATTATCCTGGTTTGGTGTGGAGACAACCTTCAGTTTATGTTCGGAGTCGACGATGAGCCAGGCCCAGCCTGAACCGAAACGGGTTGCAGCTGCCGCCGAGAATTCTTTTCTGAAATTCTCAACACTGCCAAACGTATTGTTAAGCGCTTTCAGCAGTTCTCCCTGTGGCTGGCCACCCCCGTTGGGAGACATGACAGCCCAGAAGAGGTTATGGTTATAAAATCCTCCACTATTGTTTCGTATCGCCACCGGAGCGTTCGAAACCTCTTTGAAAATTGCCTCGATACTCATCTGTTCCAGAGGGGTATCTTTGATGGCTGCGTTCAGGTTATTGGTGTATGCGGCATGATGCTTCGAATGGTGAATCTCCATTGTACGTGCATCAATATATGGCTCCAGCGCATTGTAACTATATAGTAAATCGGGAAGTATGAATGACATGGGACTGATTTTTATTAGTATTTAACCTTGTTTCATTAATTATAAACTATACATCAAACAATAAAGATCAGTGAATGTTCACCGGCGGGTAAAAAAAAGCAGGTAGCCAGGCCACCTGCCGTCAAAATAAATTGCTCTGAGTACGGTTCGGAATCAGGAAACTTTGGTCACAGGTCCTTTGATAACCCTTTCATCGACGTATGAGGCGATCCTGAAACCTAAAAAATAGATATCGACATCATAGAGCCTTACATGCCATTTTTCGTCCATGGACTTTACTGTACCCCGGTATTTTTCCGCCTTGCCAAATAACGGATGTTGCCTGCCATTTCTGCTTTTTGACATCACAATTGTAGTATCTGAAGATCAGGAAATAGTTTTTTTAAAAATATATTTCATGCAATAAACAAATAATTTTCATACAAGATATTTGATGAAAGGATAATAATTTTCCACATTTAGCTGTTAATATTTCCGGATTGAGATCAGCAGTATTTCCCAACAGACAGGTAGTTTTTCACGTAATCCCCGATTCCGTCCTCGATCGTGGTAAATTCTTTTGAATAGCCCGTTGTCCTGAGCTTTTGCATGGGAGCCTGTGTAAAATACTGATATCTGTCGCGGATATCTTCGGGGGTATCGATATACCGTATCTTCACCGGTTTCAGCATAGCTTTAAATGTAGTAGCAGCCAGGTCATTAAATGATCTCGCAAGGCCTGTTCCAAGGTTGTAGATACCCGAGTTTTTCCGGTGGTGCATCAGGTATGAAATCACATCAACAACATCCTTTACATAGATGAAGTCCCTTTGTTGTTCACCGTTGCCGTAATCAGGCCGGTGTGACCGGAACAGTTTCATCTCGCCGTATCTCAGGATCTGCTGGAATGCGTGGTACACCACCGATGCCATTCTTCCTTTATGGTATTCATTGGGACCATAAACGTTGAAAAATTTCAGGCCAGCCCAGAAAAAGGGGGATGTCTTCTGTTCGAGCGCCCACTTGTCAAAGTCATTCTTTGATTTTCCGTAAGGATTCAGGGGGCGGAGTGATGGTATGAGATCATGGCTGTCATCATATCCCAATTCTCCGTTTCCGTAAGTGGCGGCCGAGGAGGCATAGATCAGGGGAATACCGTATTCAACGCAGGCTTTCCACACATTCATTGAATAGCCAAGGTTCAGCGTTTCAAACACCTCCCACCGGAATTCGGCGGTATCCGTCCTTGCTCCCAGGTGAATGATTATCTGTATAAACCGGTGGTTCTCGCCGATCCAATGAAAAAGCCGTTCGCGGTGAACCTTCTGCGAAATAGTTTTCCCCGCCAGATTGTTCATTTTATCCTCACGGCTGAAATCATCGACCACGACAATATCGCGGAACCTATCCCGGTTAAGCCTGGCAACCAGGTTGCTGCCGATAAATCCCGCTGCTCCGGTTATTACAATCATGGACAGGTGTATACGGTTGCGAATTTATAAAATTAATCGGCCAAGCCTATTGATTTCTCATATTTCATTGATGCAAGCAAAAAACATACCGTATGAAGCATTTGCCATCGGCAGTTCCGTGGAAAAGTGTTAACTTGACCCCTTAAACATAGAGCCATGATTTACTTGACCCGCAGGGAAAGGTTCAATGCAGCGCACCGGATGTACCGGAGTGACTGGAGCGATGAAAAGAACCTTGAGGTCTTCGGAAAGTGCTCCAATCCCAACTGGCACGGGCACAATTATAACCTGTATATCACGGTAAAGGGCGAACCCGACTCTTCCACCGGTATTACGGTTCATTTGAAAACACTGAGCACACTGATCAGGGAAAAGATCGTGGATAAACTTGACCACAAAAACATCAACCTGGAGGTCGATTTTATGAAAGGACAGATAGCCTCCACGGAAAACCTCGCCATGGCTATCTGGAAACAGCTGGAAAATGAGGTCTTAATGCTGGGTGTGGAGTTGCATTGCATCCGGCTGGAAGAAACCGAGAATAATTTTGTTGAATATTATGGAAAATAACTGTTGAGATGGAAACGATTAACGACGGGATGGATACCCGTAATGATTTCGGGTACTCAAAAATTGAAAAGTACGATCCGGAGACTACCGGTGTTCTGGCCGAACATTATAAAGGCATTCTGAAACAATTGGGTGAAGATCCTGATCGTGAGGGTCTTACGCTTACTCCCGTGAGGGTTGCCAAGGCGATGCAATTCCTCACACAGGGATATGATATTGATCCGTCCAATATCCTTATATCGTCAAAGTTCAGGGAGGATTACCAGCAGATGGTTATCGTCAAGAATATTGAGATTTACTCTATTTGTGAACATCATATGATCCCTTTCTTCGGCAAGGCGCATGTAGCATATATTCCCAACGGATACATCACGGGGCTCAGTAAGATTGCCCGTGTGGCCGATGCCTTTGCCAGAAGGTTGCAGGTTCAGGAGAGGCTCACCACGCAGATACGTGATTGCATACAGGAGGCCCTCTCACCCCTGGGTGTGGCCGTCGTCATTGAAGCCCAGCACCTGTGCATGATGATGAGGGGGATACAGAAGCAAAATTCGGTTACCACCACCTCCGCCTTTACCGGCGAATTCCTGAAAGAACCCACACGGGAGGAGTTCATTCACCTGATCGGCTCAAAACTTAATTAACAATAAAAGGACACACAGACCATGAAAGCATATTTATTCCCCGGGCAGGGTGCTCAGTTTATCGGGATGGGAATGGACCTGTACGACTCCCGGCCGGTTGCCCGGGAACTTTTTGACGAAGCCAATACGATCCTTGGATTCAGGATTACCGATATTATGTTTCATGGTCAGGAAGAGGATCTCAGGCAAACTCGTGTAACACAGCCGGCCATATTCCTTCACTCGGTTATCCTAGCCAGGGTCATGGGGAATACCTTTGCCCCCGATATGGTGGCCGGCCATTCCCTTGGCGAAATTTCCTCACTGGTAGCCACGGGATCCCTTTCATTTGATGACGGTCTCCGGCTTGTATATAAACGTGCCCTGGCCATGCAAAAAGCCTGTGACAAGGAACCCTCAACCATGGCCGCTATCCTTGGGCTGGAGGATGAGATCGTGGAAAAAATATGCCGGGAGACGGGCGAGATTGTCGTGCCGGCAAATTACAACAGCCCCGGGCAACTGGTCATCTCAGGCACTACCCGGGGTGTTGACCTCGCCATTGAGAGGCTGAACGCGGCCGGTGCTAAAAGAGCCATGAAGCTGAAGGTGAGTGGCGCCTTTCATTCACCCCTCATGGAGCCGGCACGGGCAGAACTCGAAGAAGCCATCAAATCGACCCCGTTCCGTAAACCATCATGCCCTGTCTACCAAAACGTTACCGCTCTACCTTCTACCGATCCGGATAGCATCAGGATGAACCTGGCTGCTCAGCTCACCTCACCTGTAAGGTGGACTCAAACGGTTCTAAACATGATAAAGGACAGCGCCACTGACTTTATTGAAATCGGACCAGGAAATGTACTCCAGGGGCTGGTAAAAAAGATCAGTAACCGCGCGGTAACCGGCAGTGTAACAGGATTATAAACCGATCATTTTTCAGGCATTTTCAGGCTTCATCACGACGCCCACTTTCTGCCTGCCGTCAATCTGTATTCTCAGCGGCCGTTCAAACCTGACCTGCCGGATGAACTCATCTTCATATACTCCCTGGCATTGAGAGAGAAATTCCAGGTCATAGAATCCATCGTTCATATAAGGATTAACGGTAAAATACCCTATCCTGAAAGAGGTCAGGTTCTGGAAAA
>JAXDBV010000182.1:0-6990 GCA_034678415.1 Bacteroidales bacterium | reverse complement strand
AGTGAATCAGTTGTGATCCTCGTGATTTCTTTCAGCTTCTTTATCTCTTCTGTTTCCTTCTCCGGCATCTGCCTGCTTACCAGATCCATTGCTGTTCTCACCTCGTTGATACGATCCATCCCTTCCGCCAGCACTTACAGCCTTCTCATGCAGGGTTCGACAATGGCTTCATTCTTCATTGCCACTTCCTCAGAAAATTTCATGCGGGGATCGGTTTTCACCGTCAGCATGACGGAATCGTTAGCTCCCTTAATCTTCCCATGTCCAGCTTCTGGGCAGCTGCTGAACCGGAAGCAATGAAGAACACTGCGGTAACAATAAGAAACAAATATCTGTGCATGATCAATTATTTTATGTGATTAAACAGGAATCCATGAATCATAAGATCGTACCTGTTAGCCAGGTCTTCTCTTTCTCACGGGTAATTGCCAGATCAGAAATACGGTGGGCCTTTTATCAATGTCTGGCATGTCTTTTCTCCATTCACCGGCTGTTCTTGTACTGATGAATTCATCTCCCAGGGTAATGTCAGTAGCCACGCACACGAGGGTGGAGGGGTTACAGGTGTTCACCAGGTCATTGAACAAGGCCTGGTTCCGGTAAGGGGTCTCAATGATGATCTGTGTCTGGTTCTCTCTGCCTGCCCGCTGTTCCAGCTCTCTGATCGCCAGTATCCTTTCCTTCCGGTGTATGGGCAGGTAACCGTTGAAAGCAAAATTCTGTCCGTTCATGCCCGAGGCCATGAGAGCCATCAGAATGGATGAGGGCCCTGCCAGGGGGACCACTCGTATACCCCTTTCATGGGCGATACGTACAAGGGCTGAGCCAGGATCGGCCACGGCCGGCACACCCGCTTCTGATAACAATCCTATATCATGACCCTCATCGGCCGGATCGATGAAATGTGCCATGGCCGACTCATCTCCATGTTTGTCCAGTTCGAAGAAAACGATATCACCAAAAGAAATGGAAGGATGGATTCGTTTCAGATACCGGCGCGCGGTACGTGTATCTTCCACGATGAAATACCTGATCATGTCTGTGACCTCCCCGATATGCGGCGGGAGAACCCTGCCGACAGGTGTGTCGCCCAGCAGCCCGGGTATCAGGTATAACGTTCCCTTCATACGCTCATATTGAAAACCGAAGTAATAAAAAAAGAAAATGACCGGCAATATCTTTCATACATAAAATAAGATAAATTTGTTAACCGCAGGATCTTAACCGTTCATGGATGAAGATAACCTTTCTTGGCACCGGAACATCACAGGGCATACCCGTCATCGGATGCAAATGCAGGACGTGCATGTCGCGGCAGCCTCACGATAACCGGCTGAGGGCATCGGTGATGGTGGAGACGGGAGGCAAAGTCATTGTCATCGATACCGGTCCGGACTTCCGCCAGCAGATGCTGAGAGCCGCCGCAGACCAACTCGATGCCGTACTGTTCACCCACGGACATAAAGACCATATAGCCGGCCTCGACGATATCAGGGCGTTCAACTTTATAAACCGGAAACCTACCGATATCTATGCCGAAGAGGGTGTGATCAATGAACTCAAACGGGAATTCGCATATGTGTTTGCTGAATATAAATATCCCGGGATACCCCAAGTGGTACTGCACGAGATATCCAACCGTGAGTTCCTGGTGGAAGATATACCCGTCATCCCCGTGAGAGCACTCCATTACAACCTGCCGGTCTTTGGTTACCGGATCAGTGATTTTACCTATATCACTGATGCAAACCATATAGAGCAAAAGGAGATAGATAAAATCCAGGGAAGCAAAGTTCTGGTTATCAATGCTCTGCGGAAGAAACAGCATTATTCCCACTTTACTCTTTCGGAGGCGCTGGAGATAATTGCCGGTGCATCACCTGCCAAAGCTTATATCACACATATCAGCCACCAGATGGGTCTGCATGAAGAGGTGAGTCGCGAACTGCCGGCCAACGTTGAACTGGCATATGACGGACTGGTGGTAAAGGTCTGATGAGAAGGTGAGGGAAGTACACCACACAGAGTTCAGGAGTTGTTCTGATACGAGTAGTAACGTGAAATGAGAACGAAAACCTGGCTTTATGCATGAATTGTACTGTATTCCCTCCATGTTGTTGAATACCTCCCTCCGGGGCAATACATATTGTCCCGGAGGAGGCCATTTCTTGACTGGGCTGATCCGGTTTCTCCGGGAAATCCTCCGCGGTGACTCTTCCGGGAAGGGAAAGAGGTATGAAGATGCATGAATATCCGCTCTTTTCATCCCATATGGTTCAATGAAAAAAAGTACCTATTTTTGACGGGTTGACCTGTGTCAATAGTTCTGTAAGAAACCCAAAATCAACTGACAATGGGAATGACCCTTATTGAAAAGATCCTTGCCGGCCATTCGAAACACGAAATGGTGAAACCCGGGGAGATCATAGATGTATCTATTGATACCCGTGCCGCCCGTGACTTTGGCGGGGCCAATGTGGTGAAAAACCTGAACGATCATGGATTGACCATTGAAAATCATTCAAGGACGTTTTTCACCTTCGACTGCAATCCCACCGGATCCGACCAGAGCTATGCCGTAAACCAGCATATCTGCCGGATGTATGCCAGGGAGCATGACATAAAAATCTACGATATCAACAGTGGCATAGGCACCCATATTCTGGTTGACCACGGCCTGGCATGGCCCGGCTGCACCGCGGTCACTACCGACTCGCACGCCAATATTCTCGGCGCTATCGGGGCCTTCGGCCAGGGGATGGGCGATATGGATGTCGCTGCCGTATGGGCAACCGGCAAGATATGGTTTAAGGTGCCTCCTTCCGTACAGATCATTCTCAATGGTCGGCGGCCAGCCGGTCTCAGTGCAAAGGATATCACTCTTAACCTCCTCCACCACTTCGGAGCCGATGGATTGCTGGGGTATTCGGCGGAGATACATGGCAGCGCCGTCGATGAATTCACGCTTGATGAGAGAATCACCATCGCTTCCATGGGTACCGAGATGGGAGCGGTCATCCTTTTCTTTACCCCCTCCGGCGAAATACTTGAATACTGCAGCATGAAAACCGGCCGCGCCATAGAAATGATACAGGCTGATCCGGATGCCGTATATGAACGGATTTATGAACTGAACCTGGAGGATTTTGTTACCCGCGTCTCCCGTCCCGGCAAACCTCACGATACCGCACCATTGCCGGAGGTGAAAAAGCTAAGGATTGATTCAGGGTTCATCGGGAGTTGCACCAACGGAAGGATGGAAGACATGAGGGTTGTCGCCGGTATACTCAGGGGAAGAAAAGTGGCGCCCGGCGTGGTACTGAAAATTGTCCCTTCAACTGATGAGGTATGGCAGCAATGCCTCCGGGAAGGCATCATACAGGTGTTCAAGGAAGCAGGGGCTCTGGTTTCAAATGCCGGCTGTGCAGGCTGTGCTGCCGGACAGGTGGGACAGAACGGACCGGGCGAGGTGACCATCAGCACCGGTAACCGTAACTTCCCGGGGAAACAGGGCAGGGGCGATGTCTACCTCGCATCACCGGCCGTGGTGGCTGCATCAGCCCTGGCAGGATATATCACCGGCCCGGAGGAGATCCCTTCTTCGCTAGCTCCGCCCGTGAAACCGGCAAAAACTGCCGCCACTGTTAAAAGAAAAATGACAACAACCCAAAAACAGACCATTCTCGAAGGACGTGTATGGCTCATCAGGAACGATAATATCGATACCGATATGATCTACCATAACAGGCACCTTACTGTGACCGATATCAGGGAGATGGGACAATATGCCTTTGGAAACCTGAAAGGATTCGAAGATTTTGCCGTGAAGGCAAGACCGGGCGATATGATTGTTACCGGAAAAAATTTCGGGGCAGGCAGTTCCCGCCAGCAGGCCGTTGACTGCTTCCTGTCACTCGGCATTTCGGCTATTATCGCTGAATCATTCAGCGCTATCTATGAGAGAAATGCCATTAATGCCGCCCTCCCGGTGCTTACCTGTAACAGTATCACTGACCTCGATATCAATGAAGGCGACAGGATCAGAATAAACCTCGGAACAGGAGTACTGGAAAACATCACCAAGGGGAAAATAACAACGATCAACCCCTTCTCCGAGGTACAAATGAATATCTATTTACAAGGTGGATTGTTCTAACGAATCAAAATAATGAAACTGATTATTCCCCGGAATTACAAACCTGTACTCGACCTGAAACAGACGGAAAAGGCTATCAAACTGGTGAAGGATTTTTTCCAGCTGAACCTGTCCACGGAATTGATGCTGAGAAGAGTTACGGCCCCCCTCATGGTCCTCTCGGGCACGGGAGTCAACGACGACCTGAACGGCATTGAGCGGCCGGTAGCTTTCCCCGTCAAAGACCTGGACGACAGGAAGGCGGAAGTGGTGCAGTCACTGGCAAAATGGAAACGAATGGCGATGGCCGATTATAAGATCGGTAATGGATACGGCATCTACACCGATATGAATGCCCTTCGCCCCGACGAGGAACTCGATAACCTGCACAGCGTGTATGTCGACCAGTGGGATTGGGAAAAAGTGATGCAGAATGAAGAACGAAACATCGAATACCTGAAGAAAATCGTGCGTAAAATCTATGAAGTGATCAAACGCACTGAATTTGTTGTCAATGAACATTATCCCCTCATAAAACCCGAGTTGCCCGATGAGATCACCTTCATACACAGCGAAGACCTCTGCCGTATGTTCCCCGGCAAGGATCCCCGGGAAAGGGAATACCTGATCACAATGCAGCACAAGGCTGTATTCATCGTGGGCATCGGTTATCCCCTCCCTGACGGTAAACCGCACGACGGCAGAGCGCCCGACTATGATGACTGGAGCACGGAGACCTCGCCGGGTTATCACGGGCTCAACGGCGATATCCTGGTGTGGAACACGGTGCTCGAAACAGCTTTTGAACTCTCATCCATGGGTATACGCGTCGATCCATCGGTCATGGTACGCCAGCTTGAGATGAAAAATGCCATGGACAGGAAAGACCTCCTCTTCCACCAACGTCTCCTTAACGGCGAATTTCCGCAGACCATCGGAGGCGGCATCGGACAGTCACGTCTGTGTATGTATTTCCTTAGAAAAGCACATATCGGTGAGGTGCAGGCAAGTATATGGCCGGAAGAAATGGTTGCAGAGTGTAAAAAAAACAATATCATACTTGTTTGATATGGCCGATAAGACATTCATCGAAAAGATCATGGGTGCAACCCGGGGGACCATCGTGTTCAGGAAACCTGATCTCCTCCTCACACACGATAATACATCCAGCATCTTAAAAACCTTCGGGAAGATGGGGGGCGTGAAAGTAGCCGATCCCAACCAGCTCCTCATCGTACTTGACCATAATGCTCCGCCCACCAGCGCCCAGCTGGCGAACCAGTACGAGGAGATACGCAGGATCGTCAAACAGCAGGGTATCATGAAATTCCACGATGCCGGAAAAGGGATATGCCACCAGATCATGTCGTATTATGCCCGGCCGGGAATGATCATTGCCGGCAGCGACAGCCACACCTGTACGGCCGGCGCCTTCAACACCCTGGCTGTCGGCATCGACAGGACCGAGGCTGCTGGAATATTCAAACGGGGTGAAACATGGTTACGGGTGCCCGGGTCAATGAAAATAACAGTCACCGGAACACTCAACCCCGGCGTGTATGCCAAGGATCTCTCCCTCTGGATCATAGGTATGCTGGGTGCTGACGGCGCTAATTACATGTCAGTGGAGTTCCACGGCGACGGCTTGAAAAACCTGAGCATATCGGAACGGATGACTCTGGCAAACCTGGCTTCCGAAATGGGAGCAAAAAATGCCGTGTTCCCTCCCGACAAAGTGCTCGCGGAATTTTACGGAGAAGAAATAACCAATGGCATCTGGGCTGATCCTGGTGCCGTCTATGAGAAGGAGATCACAATCCGCCTCGGGGATGTCTTTCCTCTTGTCGCTGCACCCCATGCCGTGGATCATGTGAAAGCGGTAACCGAGGTGGCAGGAACACCGGTGCAGCAGGGACTGATAGGCACCTGCACCAACGGGCGGCTGGACGATTTGCGTATTGCTGCCGGCATCCTCGACGGAAAAAAGATCGCCGACGGTTTTCAGCTCCATGTGATCCCTGCTTCCGAACAAATCTACCTCCAGGCAATGGAGGAAGGCACGTTACAGAAACTGGTCAGGGCAGGAGCCAGCATCCTCAGTCCTTCCTGCGGACCCTGCCTCGGAACAGGACAGGGTATACCGGCCGACGGCACAACGGTGATCTCCACCGCCAACAGGAACTTTCGCGGCAGGATGGGAAACCCGAAAGCGGAGATCTACCTTGCTTCGCCGGCTACAGTGGCATATACGGCCATCCACGGCAGGATCACCGATCCGGGAAGCACCACGGCAAACGAAAAATATCCTTATGCCGGACTACCACTATCAACCGTGCAGATTAAGGAAGGCGATGACCGCAGGATTAACGGGGTGTGGAACTATGCCGAAGTGGATAACCTGAACACTGACCAGATGTTCGCGGGAAATCTTACATACAACATCCTCAGCTCCGACGGAGCCGCCATCACCCCTCATCTCCTCGCCGGCTTCGACCCTTCATTCGCTGCCCGGGTACAGCCGGGCGATATCATTGTCGCAGGGGATAATTTCGGATGCGGCAGCTCACGTGAGCACCCTTCCGTAGGGCTGGCTCACGCGGGAGTTAAAGCTGTGATCGTGAAATCGGTGAACCGTATCTTTTACCGCTCGTCCATTAACCAGGGCCTCCCGCTTATTGTCCACCGGGAATTTGTGAATGAGTATAAGCCGGGCGACAAGGTGGAGGTGCGGTTTGACAAAGGTGAGATCCTGAGGAACGGGCAAGTCTTCCGTTTTTCACCCTTGCCTGAACAGCTGATGAAGATCATTAGTATGAAGGGACTCGTGAATTACCTGAAGACCGAAATATGAGGAG
>JAXDBV010000181.1:0-46800 GCA_034678415.1 Bacteroidales bacterium | reverse complement strand
CAAACGGGGTTACCACGCATACCGCAGCGGTAGCCTATGAAAATGTACTTAAGTATGCGGGAGCCAGCCTGGCGAGAGATACGGTTGACAAGAGGATCGTTCATGATGTCAGAACAGGAAGCGCCACCGTTATGGACGGGGGCAACGGAAGTGTCAACGGGATCATCGACACCCAGGCAGCCGTCGGGGGATGGCCCCAGCTCAATTCCACCACGGCACCCACCGATACCGACAATGACGGCATACCCGACACATGGGAAACAGATCACGGCCTCTCTCCCGTCGATCCCGGCGATGCACAACTGAAAACGGTGGATGGAATATACCCGAATGTAGAAGTGTATATCAACAGCATCGTTGCATCCATCGTGGAAAAACAGAACGAGGAAGAGCCATCAACGTATGTATCTCCGGTGAAAGAAATATCAGACAAACCCTCCCTGTACCTGAACCACGCATCGGGAACGCTGAGGATTGATCATCACAAGCCTGTCAGGTTAGTCCAAATCTTTTCCGTCACCGGCATATTACTGAAAACGGTTCGATGCAACATCCTGTCGGTGATGATCACCTTGCCCGAGAGCAAGCCGGGAATATTGATAGTAAGGGTAACCGACCAGGAACAATCGGTCTTCTCCCATAGAATTTTATGTATGAAATGAGATGTATGATTGAAATATCCGCCGGCTGTACATCCGCTGGCAAGGTAAATTGTTCTTCTCCTTCACATCGCAGGTGTTTGACAAGATATACCTTCCCGGGGCACTGTGCGGGAAATAACCTGAAACACAGACACAGAGGGCGGTTCAGTTTATCATCAGACAGCGATACCCCATGAAAACATCCGGTTTTTATTCCTGCGATACCGGGGTTGCACCGGAAAAGACCATGAGAGGAAAGAAATGCATTAATTACTGAATTAATTATTGAATCAATTACTGAATTAATTACGTAATTTATGAAACGTATCCTGTTGTATATCAATGCCATACTGGTTCTTTCGTCAGGTGTAACCTGTCAGACGCGTTTCGCCGGGAAAGAAAACAGGGACCAGGACGGTGAGGCAAAAAAAACGGATCCAGGGGTATGGCAAGCCGACCGGGGAGACGGCACCTACAGGAATCCCGTCCTCCATGCCGATTATTCCGATCCGGATGTCATACGGGTGGGGGATGATTTTTACATGACAGCTTCCTCGTTCAACTGTGTTCCGGGGTTACCGCTTCTCCATTCAAAGGATCTTGTCAACTGGAACCTGGTGGGTCATGCCCTTCCGTTGCTTTCACCCACAGAAGTGTTTAACACCTCACAGCATGGGGGAGGTGTGTGGGCTCCGTGCCTGCGCTATCATAACGATGAGTTTTATATCTTCTACCCTGATCCCGACAGGGGTATTTACCTGGTACGATCCGGCAGTATTGCCGGTCCCTGGAGTGAGCCCCAGCTTGTAATGGCGGGAGAGGGACTGATTGATCCCTCACCCCTCTGGGATGATGACGGGAATGCTTACCTCGTCTTTGCTTTTGCCGGCAGCCGCGCCGGTGTAAAAAGTGTGCTGATCGTATGTAAAATGGACCCTGTCAGCTGCCGGGTGACCGGCAACGGGGTTATGGTATTCGACGGCCACCCTGCACACCCCACCGTCGAAGGGCCCAAATTCTATAAACGGAACGGATATTATTACATCTTTGCCCCTGCCGGCGGTGTCAAATATGGCTGGCAACTGGTGTTGCGCTCAAAGAATATCTATGGTCCATACGAGGAAAGGATCGTTCTTGCACAGGAGAACACTTCAGTTAACGGGCCGCATCAGGGAGCCTGGGTGAACACGCATACCGGCGAGGATTGGTTCATCCATTTCCAGGATAAGGGCCCTTACGGACGTGTGGTTCATCTTCAGCCGATGCAATGGGTTGATGACTGGCCTGTTATTGGTACAGACAGTGACAATGACGGCATTGGAGAACCGGTGACATCGTTCAGGAAACCCGATGTGGCTATGGTGTATCCTGTTGTCACACCTCCTGAAAGTGACGAGTTCAACGGTCCCACGTCGGGGCTGCAATGGCAGTGGCATGCCAACCCTTCCATCACCTGGGGATATCCGGCCGGACTGATGGGGTTCTATCGTCTTAACTGCATCGCCAGGCCAGACCACTACCGCAACCTCTGGGATGTGCCAAACCTGTTTCTGCAGAAACTCCCCGCCGAGGCATTTACAGCCACCGCTTCAGTGATATTCCACCCCAGGGCTGAAGGAGATGAAGCAGGCCTGGTGATGATGGGACAGGATTACCAGTACATCTCCCTCATGCGTGCCGGCGAAAAACTCTTTGTACGCGTGGTGCAATGTACAGGCGCAAACAAGGGAACAGAAGAAAAAATCATATATTCGGAAGAAATTCAGGAACCGGAGGTTTACTTACGGGTGAAGGTTGAGTCGGGTGCATCATGCAGCTTCAGCTACAGCACCGATGGCCGGCAGTTCATCACCTGCGGGGAAGTGTTCAATGCCAGCCCCGGTATGTGGATCGGCGCCAAAACAGGATTCTTCGCCCTGAGCAACGGATTTGTCAATGATGCCGGAGGACTGGATATCGACTGGTTCAGAATAGAAAAGAACAATGAAGACAATAAATAATTATACAGGTTGCATCATGAACCGTATCATTTTGCCGTATATCATTCTCTTGTTTTTCGTCTTCTCATGTGCGCCGGTTGAAAAAGGGGTGGCTCCCTCACACGCACGGTTTGAGAACCTTGAGTTTGAGATGCCGGTAGTATCAGAACCGGTGATTCCCGATTACGCTGTTTCCATCACTGACTTTGGCGCTGTCAGCGGGGGGCAGATACTGAATTCGCAGGCTTTTGCTGATGCCATTGATCATGTTTCGGCCAGGGGCGGCGGGAGGGTAATCATACCGCGTGGGCTGTGGCTTACCGGCCCCATCATCCTTAAAAGCAACATCAATATTCATACAGAAGAAGGCGCCCTTGTGATCTTCAGCGCCGATAAAGATCTATACCCGTTGATTGAAACCAGCTTCGAAGGGTATAACACTGTCCGCTGCCTGTCGCCTGTCTATGGAAAAAACCTTGAGAACATTGCCTTTACCGGAAAAGGGATCTTTGACGGTACAGGTGAGGTATGGAGGCCGGTGAAGAAAAGCAAGACCACCGAATCACAATGGAAGACACTGGTCAGGTCGGGCGGCATCGTCGATAAAGATGGCAAGACATGGTACCCCTCGGCATCTTACCAGCATGGACAAAAGATCAGCGAGATGAATGTGCCCAGGCAATTGCAAAGCATTGAAGACTATAAAGCAATAAAAGATTTCCTGCGACCGGTGATGGTAAGCTTGATACAGTGCAACAAGGTGCTGTTTGACGGGCCCGTGTTTCAAAACTCCCCCGCGTGGTGCATCCATCCCCTGATGTGTGAAAACCTCACCATCCGTAACATCACGGTGAAGAACCC
This sequence comes from Bacteroidales bacterium, assembly GCA_034678415.1. Classification (GTDB taxonomy): domain Bacteria; phylum Bacteroidota; class Bacteroidia; order Bacteroidales; family VadinHA17; genus JAXDBV01. The sequence goes on along the minus strand of JAXDBV010000181.1, from coordinate 43,319 downwards.
CTGGTACTCCCAAAACGGCGATGGACTTGACATTGAATCGTGCAGGAATGCCCTCGTGCATAACTGCAGCTTCGATGTGGGGGATGACGCCATATGCATCAAGTCGGGAAAGGATGAGGATGGCAGGAAAAGGGGATTGCCAACGGAGAATGTAGTCATAAGAAATTGTATCGTGTACCACGGACACGGAGGCATCACTATTGGCAGCGAAATGTCAGGAGGGGTAAGGAATATTCATGCCTCGGGCTGTACCTTCATCGGCACGGATGTGGGCCTACGTTTTAAAAGCACCCGGGGACGGGGAGGAACAGTAGAAAACATCTTCTACTCCGATATCGATATGATCAATATCCCTACCTACGCCCTATCTTTCAACCTGTATTATAATGGTTTGTCGGTTCCTGAGATGCTGGAGGAAGAAAAGAATAAGGGTGGTACCGGTACATATCCCCCCATGACGGAGGAGACTCCCCGGTTCAGGAATATCTCCATCAGGAATATCACCTGTAAAGGTGCTATGCAAGCGCTGTTCCTCCAGGGTCTCCCTGAACTGAACCTGGAAAATGTCATGCTGGAAAATATCCATATGGAAGCCGATAACGGGCTCACCTGTATGGATGCCAACGGGGTGTATGTCAGGAATATACGCCTTGTCATTAAAAACAAGCCAGCAATACAGATATATAATAGCATGAACGTGGATATTGCAGGACTTGATGTACCGAATATGGAAGAAACCGGTATTGAAATAAGGGGAGAAAAAACGGAGAATATAAGGATACAATCGGTCACACCTTCCGTTGCAGGAACAGCGACTGTCATTGGCGAGGAAGTGAAGGCCACATCGATCGAGATATTATAATAATACAGACTGGGTACAGTGAGAATAGTATTTGCCTTATGTATATTCATACCCCTGCAGGTTCATTCACAGCTACCGGCGTTTCCCGGAGCCGAGGGGGCCGGAAGATATACCACCGGGGGAAGGGGTGGTGACGTGTATATCGTAACCACCCTGGCCGATTCCGTAACCGGAGCTCCACACGGATCGCTGCGCTGGGCGCTGAACAAAACCGGACCAAGAACCATCGTCTTTGCCGTATCGGGCAACATAGAGCTGCAACGTAAACTGATAATCTCCAAAGGAGATGTAACCATCGCCGGGCAGACAGCCCCGGGCGACGGCATCTGTATTAAAAACCATACCGTATCCATCGATGCGGATAATGTTATCATACGGTATATCCGGTTCAGGCCGGGCAATGATATTCCAGCGGAGGAGCCAAAGGATGCAATATCGTGCATCCGGCATACAAATATCATCATTGACCACTGCTCCATGAGCTGGTCTGTGGATGAGGCCGCCTCATTCTATGATAACCGGAACGTTACCCTTCAGTGGTGCCTCATCTCTGAAAGCCTTTATAATGCCGGCCATCCCAAGGGAAAACATGGATTTGGAGGCATATGGGGAGGAATGGGCGCCTCTTTCCATCACAACCTGCTGGCTAGCCACAGCAGCCGTAACCCCCGGTTCTGCGGGGCACGATACCACCCTGACACCAGGGAAACGGAGATCGTCGACTTCAGGAATAATGTCATTTTCAACTGGGGATATAACAGTGCCTATGGAGGAGAGATGGGACAACAGAACATGATCAAAAACTATTACAAGGCGGGGCCGGCAACAATAAAATCAGTGATCCACCGTATTGTCGAACCGTTCGACTCCGAAGGAAGGTGGTATCTTAACGGGAACTATGTCAGAGGATCAGAGATGATATCATCGGATAACTGGGCCGGGGGCGTGCAGGGTGACTTTGCCTCACAACAGGATATCAGGGTTAACAAACCTTTCAATGCCGCACCCGTCACCACCCACAACGCAAGAAAAGCCTACCGGCTTGTGCTGAAGCATGCCGGTGCGGTATTGCCGCAGCGCGATGCTGTCGACACAAGGATTATCAGGGAGACAAGAGCCGGAAAATGTACGTTTGGCGACTCTTATGGACCCCGAACAGGTATTATTGATTCCCAGCGTAACACGGAAGGATGGCCGATGTTGAGAACCTATGATGTGAAAACCGATACCGACAGGGATGGGATGCCGGATGAATGGGAGCGAATGAACAATCTGAATCCTGGCAATCCGGAAGACCGCAACAAAATATCGCCATCCGGCTATACCATGCTGGAGGAATACCTGAACCGTCCGGGGAAGCGATGATCTATTTTACGAACCTGATATACTGTACGCCGCGGTTCGCAGTCATACCAAATATATAGACACCAGCGGGTAAATCACCAGTGGGAACAATGACATTTCCCGGTCCTGCCGGATAGTGCCGGCGGCTCGTACAGAGGGTCCTGCCTTGCATATCCCAAATCATCCAGGTGATTTCATCTGCCACGGATATTTCAAAATAAATATCGAGTAGATCATCAACGGGATTCCTTCCCAGCCTGAGCCTGAAATACCCTTCATCATCCTGAAAAGCGGGATAAATACTATTCACCTGATCAAATTCAAAAGCGCCCGGATCGGGGGCTGCTCCCAGGAACGGGAATCCAAGATTGGTGCCGCCGTCGATAAGATCGCTGCCTTCGGCAAGGTGGAGAAAATCCACATCGGGCAGGCTGCCGTCAGGTTTCCGGGGTTGTGAGATCCCTGTGGTATCAAGGCTCACAAAATCCTCAACGGATACGATGAAAGGTTCCATCCAGCTGTTGGTAAGCTGAAGGGCAAAGGCAGCGATACTCACCTTCCCATCCACTGCCACGCAGTTTTTCACTTCCAGTATTTTCCCCTCGGCCAGTTCCTGGCTCAGACTGTAGTTTTTCCCCTCGTTCCGGTAGCCTGTACAATGGTACAGGATCATGCTGCCCCGGTTATTATTCTGATCGAATCCTTTTGATTTATTATCAAATGCGATGCAGTTTTTAAGTGTAACGTTATGTTTCAGGGTTTTGTCATCGCTGCCACCCGTTTTAAATCCATTGCCGTTGGCGCTGGGCCCGGCGTCTGTTCCATCTTTAAAGTAGCCGTTTCTCCATGTCCAGCAGTTTTCTATCGATGAAGTCACATCATCGGCTCCCCTGAGATATCCGTCCCATCCGTCATCCACATTGAGCCAGGAACGGCAGCCGTAAAACCGGTTATGGCTCCCCACATCCATCTTACAGGCGAAGCCATCCGCGTCACCATAGTCGGTGGGATCGGCATTAAAATAAGAATCACAGTTAATAATGGCATTATGGTGTGCCCCGTTGCTTAGCTGCAAGCCACTGTCCCCGTTCTCAAAGAAACGGCAGAATTCGATCACATTATTCCCCCCGGAGATATGTATCCCGTTGTCACCTGCCTTACACACATCAAATCCCTTTATGTGCCAGTAGTCACCTTTTAGCTTTATACCGCGTGTACCCAGGGGGGTACCAGAGAAGTCAAGCCTGGGTCGTTCGCCCGGATAAGCCATGAGCCGGCAGCTGTCGTTGACATTACCGCTCACCGATATTTCCAGGGATGAGGTAAAATGGTAAGTGCCTCCCCCCACGTAAATAACGTCACCCGCCTTTACAAGGCCCAATGCTTTGGAAAGGGTGGCAAACGGGGTGCTCACCGAGGTGCCGTTATTGGAATCATCTCCATTTACCGCAACATAATAAGATATGCCAAAGATGTTTGGACTGATTATCAATACGATAAAAAACAATGTCAGTTTCCGGATCATCTTCCGTATTTATTCATAATCTTCATAACCTTTTTAACGGGCAATGCTTCGATCAGGTTATTGTTACTTCCTGAAGTAGTAACAGCCATGAACAGGGAGTTGTATATGGCTTCTTCTGTTGCTTCCTCAACGGCTCTGAACAGGGTTGTCATCCTGTCGTTTGACAGTAATCGGGGAACCGGATAGGTAGCCGAATCACAACGGTGGGGGATCCGGTAAGCGGTTGAGAAGGCGATGGCATAATCGCCCGAGCTGTTTGACATCACGGTGGTGGTACGACCCATGCCGATGAATGCCCTGTTGGCCATTCGTTCAAGGTTTCTTTCAGAGAGAGGGGCATCGGTGGCGATCACGATCATGCATGATCCGCTCCTGTTCTCCTCCGCTCTTTTTCTCAGCTCATATCCCACTGGTACGCCATGTATCACCAGGTCACGGCCGAAGTTTGTCTGTACCAGCACTCCCACGGTATATACTTTCCCATCCCATTCCGGCAGAATGCGCGATGAAGTTCCGATACCTCCTTTAAATCCGAAGGCAACGGTTCCTGTTCCCGCTCCCACACAACCTTCTGCCACTGCACCGCCGGCAGCAGACCTGATAGCCTCCCATACATCCTCTCTTTTCACATGCATCCCCCGTATATCGTTCAGGCCGCCATCATTGGTCTCTCCCACCACAGCATTCACCGACCGTACGTCCCCGTTTCCTTCCTGCTGCAATGTATATTGAACAACTGCTTCGACGGCAGTACCCACATTGAGTGTGTTGGTGAGGATTACCGGTGTTTCGATATTTCCCAGTTCCTTCACCTGGGTATACCCTGCCAGTTTGCCAAACGCGTTGAATACGCTGATAGCTGCCGGCACTTTTTCCTGGAAAAGGTTTCCCTGGTGGGGCAAGATGGCGGTGACGCCTGTTCTTACTGAATCCCCTCTGATGAGGGTTTTATGCCCTACCGCCACCCCCGGCACGTCGGTGATGGCGTTGAAGAGCCCCGTAGCCATTTCACCCGTGACAAAACCCATCGCCCGTGGCCTCTGCGGAGCCTGACCCCACATTCCCGGGTGGATCATGAGGAAGGATGCAACCAGTGTGAACCGTAACGCTTTCATATCGCCTGTTCTTTGTATTTGAATTCCGTATCAATGTACTAAAAAATACAATCGCTGATTTCCTTTTTTATATGCTAAAAAATGTAACTTGCATATCTAAACCCTAAAAACAAGCACATGAAATCATCCCTTGAAAAAAGACTGCTCCTTCTCGCCATGTTCTTCTTTCCTTTGTTGGCTTCATCCCAGGTGAAATATATGTCAAATCTAAGGACTGACGGAGGCATTGCATATAACTTCTTCACCGGTCCCGATGCTACAGATTTCCGCACCAGCATCAATGGATTCGGATCAGGGTTTCTTTTCGACATTTTTACCGGTCGATATTCCCTGGATCTTATTACTGTCGGTTCTGAGACGGCAAACCTCAGCCTGGGAGTCGGCCTGGCCATCAATAAATACCGTTTTGCCGACAATCTTGTGATTGGCAATGAAAATGATCAGATAGTATACGAAGAAGATCCTGATCCCGACCATGATTATGTAAATACTTTTTTCGGATACGGGAAGAGCAAACTGGTATACAGCAGTGTATATTTCCCGCTGAACCTTGACGTTTCCCTGGGACCCATGCATTTTTCAGCGGGAGGATTTATTGACCTGTACCTCAGCGGAAAGCTGAAGAGGAAATTCAAAGCCGATGGGGAAAAAGAGGTTGAATTGGTGAAGAATGAGGAATTCAGGGACTACCCCCTCAATCATACCAAGTATGGTGTGAATGCTCTTCTTATGCATAAAAAGAGCGGGGTGGGAATGGGATTTACCTATATGATCACTCCATTTTTCCAGGAAGATCATGGCCCTGTCATGAACGAAACGCGCATCTCCTTTGTATATAAATTTTCGAAATTCGATTAGCCGGGACGAGAGGAATTCAGATAAAAAAAAGCTGCTTCGATGGAAGCAGCTTCTTTTCATCTGCATCAATATCGTTCGATCTGTGATCGTTTTTTGACGATCATTTCCGGCCTTTCTTCATACTCGGTTATCAGTCCAGTAACAACTATGTCCTCACGTAAAAAGTACTTTTCAGGATTCCTGGAGATCCTGCGGGCTATCTTGCCGGGAATGATCACGGTGAAATCCTGGTAAGGAAAGAAAGCTCCTATATACAGGAAATATTCATCTGACAAGGGGTAGTAGTAGGTCTCCTGCACCCGTCCAAATACCCTTCTTACTTGGCCGATATGATCAATGGCGTCATAAGCCGGTATGGTGTACACTTCATACCACGGGTCATAATCCCAGTAGCTTATTACCGGATACAGGTCGGCATAGAAGTGGTATATCTCAATATTCCAGACAATATTCAGCCGGGGCGGGGTCCGGAGTGGACGGTTCATGGACCGGTGAATCCTGTCAGGATGCCTGTCGTAATGGTAAGGTACGACCCGGTCGTAATTATGTCTTCTGTCGGAACGGTACACTCCTCTTTCACCGGGCTTATAGACGCGGGTAATCGCTGGCCTCATATTGACCTTTTCGCTACTGCGGTCGATTTCAGGCCTTATTGTACCTGTTGAAATCCCGGAGGGTTTATCCGCAGACCTTTGTGAACCGGCTGCCCGTCTTCTTGTATCATCAGGGCGTGTACCGTCGGATGAACTGCCGGTCTGTTCCGTCGGGCTGTCGGTCTCCCTTCTTCGTCCGTCGGCCGGTTCCGGAGAAGATGCAACCCGGGTGCGTGACATACTGCCGGTCTCCCGTGCACGGACCTTCCCCTCTTCCGTCGGTCTTTCAATACGTGTATTGTCAGCCGGTTCACTCTCCTGGCGTGGCTGATCAGCATTCCTTACGCCGGCTGTTCCCTCCCGGCTCTCCGGCCGGGATTGATTGCTGGTGCGACGTGTATCATCCTCCGTGGCCGAGGAGCGTATCGTCCGTTCTTCAGAGGGGCTCTGTACACGTGACACTTCCCTTTCGGGTTCACGTGCCGGCTGCGGCGGTTCATACGTCCTTACCTCCTGTGCTTCCCTCTTTTCAACCTGAGGAGAGGGAACGACATTCCTCTCAAGTTCACGTTCAGGCCGTGGCTGCTCCGCGGGCCTGCTGACCTGTTCATCCCTTTCCCGTGATGACGGCTCAGAAGAACCGGCAGGGCGTACATCGGGTACTTCTTTCTTCTCTCTTTTATCATCCGGCTGCTCAGTTGATCTTCGCTGCGAAAGACCACTGATCGAGCAAGAGAGTATCAGGATGAAAACGATGTAGATATGTTTTTTCATGACCTGCATTTTTAATGGGTTTCCCACCTAATGGTTCATGAGCAAAATACTTGCCAGAACAGGCTTTCCGACGATATTTTTTCAATGGTCGCTAATCGTGTTAATACCGGAAAAGCCTGGCCGGCACATTTTGAATCCATAAATTTGAAAATACACAAGGATTATCTTACTTTAATGACCCGAACAAAACCTGAGTCATGAAAAAGATCATCATTCGTATCCTTCTGTTCATTGTGGCAATTGCGGTTATTCTGGGTGTTTTCTGGGTGTGGCCGCGCCTGCCCATCCTCACCAGCATATCCGCTAAGCTCATGTGTTCCAGCCTGTTCATGGCTGATCGCAGCCCTGAAGAAGTGCGTGCGCAGAGTTTCTTCCCGGTGACACTGGCCAAAACGAAGGTGAATTATGAAGATCAGTCGGTTACAGCCAGTCTGCTGGGGTTGGCCCGCAGGAAGGCGGTGTACCGTGAAGGCCTGGGAGCCACTCCCGTGGCCGATGCTGATGAAGACTCCATCCGTGCCCAGGCTGTCACGGATATCCCCCGGCTGCAGTCCGACCCCGACACCATTGACTGGCCGCTCGGAAACCGTTACAGGGACACCCTCTTTCCTGAAATCAATTATCCGCTTCTCGACACAGCCATTAACCGTGTATTTGATCCGGAAGGGGCCGAACCGTCGCTCAAAACACTGGCCGTCATGGTGATATATAAAAACCTGCCGGTACGCGAAAGATATGCCGGTGATATCACTCCCGATACGAAGCTGATTGGCTGGTCGATGAGCAAGAGCATTACCAATGCCATGGTGGGCATACTCGTTGGCCAGGGGAAACTGGTACTTGACGCTCCCGCCCCTGTTCCCGAATGGACCGGCGATGAAAGAAAGGAGATCACGCTGAACCACCTGATGCACCAGGTCAGTGGACTGGAATGGGTGGAAGCGTACTTTGACCTGTCGGATGTTACCAGGATGCTGTATATGAAGGGAGACATGTATAAGTATGCCATTGAAAGACCTGCGGCAAGCAAACCCGGCGAGGTATGGCATTATTCGTCGGGAAACACCAATATTATTTCTGGGATTATCCGTCATTGTTTCAACGATATTCATGAGTATCACCTGTTCCCCCACACGTCTCTTTTCAACAGGTTAGGGATGCGCAATACCCTTTTGGAAGCGGACGCCGCCGGTACGTTTACGGGTTCATCCTACTGCTTTGCCTCAGTCCACGACTGGGCACGCTTTGGCCTTCTCTTCCTCAACAAAGGAGTGTTCGCAGGTGATACCATCCTCCCCCCCGGATGGGTGGACTATTCCATCCAACCAGCGGAAGGATCGAACGGTGACTATGGCGCGCAGATCTGGCTTAACAGGGGAGGAAAACTGCCCGACTGTCCCGGGGATATATTCTACTTCCGCGGTTTTATGGGTCAACTGGTATATATCATTCCTTCCCGGAACATGATCATCATCAGGCTTGGTTATGGCGAAAAGATGATGGATTATAACCGGTTCGTTTCTGATATTCTTTCAGCCTTCAACATTCATAACAATGAATCATAACATGATCTCATAAGTCTTCCTTGCGGAAATCACAGTTTAGTTTCATTCTACCCCATTGTCCTTACATCTCCTGAATAATTAACAGTTATGAATATTATCCAGAAAATATCCATAGGCAAGTTTGAGATCACTGTGGCCAATGAGTTGCGGGACGATGAGCTGGCGCTTCTCAAACGGACCGTGATCGGCAATCCCGGTGGATTCCGTTACGCTCTCAGGGGCGTGCAAAACCAGATCATGTCGTACGGCGATAACATCTTTTTCATCACAGGCCGGAGACAGTCGAGGCTGGTAGGGATTATCGCTTTCTGTAAACGAACCATCTTCACCCGTGGCAAAGCCCATCCCTCATTTTATGTCCGATACTTCTCCATTGACACCCCTTACCAGCGAAAACTGGTAGGACAGGAAAAAGAAACAAGAAAGAAACGCCGGCCCGTGCGTGAAGGATCCATCAAGGAAAAAATACTGGAGGTACTTACCAATCCTGAAGTGTTGAAATTATTGGAGCCGGGAGAAAACCATCAGTATTTACTATATAACTGCCTGGAAGCCTATAACCAGCGTTCTGAAAATATTATCAGGAAGGCAGGGTACGAACATATCCGTTCTGCCGCCACCTTCCCTTTCAGCAGGATCAATCCAAGGAAACATGAAGGATTTGACAGGGCAAAACCGTGGGAAAAGGAAAGCCTTGAGAAGCTGCTCTGCGATTTCTACAAACCTTACTCCCTCTACACCCTTGATTATGCCAACGGGAAAGGCCAGTATTTCGTGATGAGGAAAAACGGGGCTATCACCGCGGCGGTAAATGCACAAGCGGGCACCCTGCATGTGGTTGAGCTACCTGAACTGTGGGGCTGGTTCATGTTTAAAGTCATCGGCAGGTTGCCCGTTATGAGGAGGATATTCTCTCCCGGCACCCTGCATTTTGTCGGTATGGATGCCCTGTATTATAAACCCGGCCATGTGGCCGATATTGTTAAACTGATGGAGAGCGTACTGGCTGAATTTAAAAGAAATGTTTCCCTGAGCTGGATCGATATTGACAGCAGCATATACCACGACCTGAAAAACCATGGTCATCTGGGAACCCTTAACACAGTGTTCAAAGGAAAACCGGTTAAGATCTACGCCCGCTTCAGTAATTACAGCGAGGAGGAGAAGGATGTTTTCAGGAACACCCCTGCATACCTCACATCAATCGACCTGTCGTGATTTTCTTTTTCCGGCCGGATTCAGGGACGTCAGATTTATCAGATTTAATAATTGATTATCTTTACCTTTAATAACAGTAATCCTTGCAGAACAATCCCCATGGAAATAACCAGGATTTTTGACCTTCTTGAAAGGTACAGGGAGAAGTTTCCCGGTCATGATGCTTTCGCCTGTAAAAAGGACGGGCAATGGATAACCTATACAGCAGAACAATACATCCGCTTTGCCACATCATTTGCCTGCGGATTGCTGGCGCTGGGATTCCGGAAAGGGGATAAGATCCTCACCGTTACCAATAACCGTCCCGAATGGAATTTCGCCGATATGGGAATGGCCATGACCGGTGTGGTTCATGTCCCTGTGTTCACTTCCCTCAGTAATGATGATTATACCTATATCCTGGATCATTCCGATGCCAGGATGGTTATTGCCGGTGATCCCGCGTTGTATAAAAAAATAGCACAGGCCAACCGGTCGGTCAATGCTGACAACATATATACCTTTGATGATATGGCGGGTGCCAGGTCATGGATGGATATAGTAAGTCTTGGAGAAAAGATGGCAGACAAATTCATTGGTGACCTTGAACGCAGGAAAACAGACATACAGGCCGATGATCCTGCCACCCTGATCTATACATCGGGGACTACAGGTACACCGAAAGGTGTGTTGTTGTCTCATAAAAACCTTGTCAGGAATTTCCTGGCGGCAGCAGAGGTATTCTGTCTCACCTCCACCGACAAGTACCTTAGCATCCTTCCATTGTGCCACGTGGGAGGCCGACTGGGCAATTACCAGACTCAATACAGCGGCAGTACCATCTACTATGCCGAGAACATGGGCACCATTGCATCCAATATGAAAGAGATCAGAGCCGACGGGTTCGATGCCGTGCCCCGTATCCTGGAAAAAATCATAAGTACAGTCATCGCGCGGGGGGAAAAACTGACCGGGTTGAAACGTCTCATCTTTTTCTGGGCTGTATCCCTGGGATTCCGTTATAAGACCGATGATGAAAGCTCCAGGTTCTACCGCCTGAAGCTACGGCTGGCCGACAAGCTGGTATTCAGCAAGTGGAGGGAAGCATTGGGCGGCAGGGTAAGACTCGTGGGTTGCGGCGGAGCCAGCCTCCAGCCCAGGATAGAAAGAATATTCTGGGCGGCAGGAATAAAAGCCATCAATATGTACGGCCTTACCGAAACATCCCCTATTATAACGATTAATAAAACTACCCTGCCCGATGTAAAACTGGGAACCGTGGGAACACTCATCGACGGCATACAGGTGAAAATCGCTGATGACGGAGAGATCCTTTGTAAAGGACATAACGTGATGCTCGGCTATTACAAAGATCCTGAATTGACCCGCGCAGCTTTTGACGAAGATGGATGGTTCCGTACCGGTGACATCGGATGTTGGGTAGACAACCGTTTCCTGAAGATTACCGACAGGAAAAAAGAGATATTCAAACTCTCCAACGGTAAATTCGTCGCACCACAAATCATTGAAAACAAGTTCAGGGAATCGGTATATATCGACCAGGTAATGGTGGTGGGCGAAAATGAGAAGTTTGCCAGCGCCATCATCTCACCCAACTTCTCCTATCTTGAACAGTGGTGTGAGACGGAAAAGATACCTGTGACAGACAAAAACAGCCTGATCCGGCTGCCACAGGTGCAAAAAATGATCAGCGATGACATCAACCGTATCAACAAAGCCCTGTCTGAATACGAAAAAATTGTGAGGTTCCGCCTTGTTCCGGAAGAATGGTCACCCTTATCAGGACAATTGTCCCCCACCCTCAAGCTCAGACGCTCCTTCATACTCAACCGTTACAGCCATGTACTGGCCGATATCTACCAGAAACACAACTATTAACACCTGTTCACCATAATTTATACTACGGGAATGAAACTGGAAGAGGTGACCGGCAAAAGAAACAGGAAGGATTTTATCGCTGTAGCAAAATGGATTTACCGCAACGACGATACCTGGGTTTGCCCGCTTGACAAGGATATTGATGACATCTTCAACCCCTCAAAAAACATTTATTATCGTCACGGGGATGCCATTCGCTGGGTATTGAAGGACAATAACGGTCTATTGACCGGCAGAATCGCTGCATTTTACGACGAAAAGACGGCTGTTAACGGGGACCTGCCCACCGGAGGGATTGGCTTTTTCGAATGTATTAATGACAGGAATGCGGCTGCCATGCTGTTCGATGCCGCACGTGAGTGGCTCAGGAACAAAGGATTTCATGCGATGGACGGACCCATAAACTTCGGCGACCGTGACCGTTACTGGGGCCTGCTGGTCGACGGATTTACCCATCCGTCCTTTGAGATAGCATACAACCACAATTACTACCAGGATCTGTTTGAATCATATGGATTCAGACTCTACTATAAGCAGGAAGGATTCCACCTTGATCTTACCAGGCCTCTCCCCGACCGGTTCATGAAAATCGCAGAATGGGTGGGGAAAAAGCCGGGATACTCATTCGAACACTTCTCATGGAAGAAGATGGATAAGTATGTCGCCGATTTTGCTGAGGTGTATAACATTGCCTGGAAATCGTTCAGGGAGGATTTTGAACCCCTCCAGCCGGAGTATATTGTCAAATGGCTAAAAAAAGGAAAAGCCATTATAGAGGAGGAGTTTATCTGGCTGGCATACCATGAGGGAAAACCCATCGCCATCTACCTGATGTATCCCGATGTGAACATGATCCTCAGGCACCTCAATGGCAAGATGCACCTGTGGAATATGCTCAAATTCCTCTACCTGAAACAAAGGAAGACCATGACCCGTGCAAGGGGTGTGCTCATGGGTGTCATACCCGGGTACCAGGGCCTGGGGATCGAATCGGCCATCATTTACCACCTGTCAAAGGTATTTGAACGAAAAAAGCATTACCGTGAGATTGAATTCTCATGGGTGGGCGATTTCAATCCCAAAATGCGCAAGATCTTCCTCTCCGTGGGAAGCGTACCAGCCAAGCATTACATAACATATCGGTATCTGTTTGACAGGAATGCCCCGTTCAGAAGATTTCCTGTTCCCGGCCAGGACAACTAAATCCGTAAAGTATGAAAAAGTACGACGTGATTATCATCGGTGCCGGTCTGGGCGGACTTACGGCCGGATCAAAGCTGGCCAAGGAGGGTAAAAAGGTGTTGCTCATCGAACAGCATGATAAACCGGGCGGATGTGCCACATCCTTTAAGCGGAAAGATTTTATTCTTGAAGCGGGACTGCATGAGATGGACGGCCTCGACCAACGGGATATGAAGACACGGATCTTCCGGGACCTCGGGGTATCCAACAAGGTGGTGTTCCTCAAAGTACCTGAACTTTACCGGTTCGTGAACAACCGTGTGGACATGGTCATGCCCCATGAACCGGAACGGGCTAAACAAGCCCTGAGAGAACGATTTCCACAGGAAGAAAAAGGGATCAATGACTACTTCCACCGGTTGCTCAATGCGCGGCAGATAATGAAAGAATCAGAAGGAATGCCCGACATGAGTGTGGGTGATTTTCTCGATTCCATCATCAGGGATGATGATCTCAAGCTGGTACTGCTGGGAAACCTCGGCTACTTCCATGATGATCCATACGCACTGTCGCTGAACTATTATGCCATTGCGCAGGCCAGTTACTTCTCGGGGGGAGGTAACTTCATTCGCGGAGGATCACAGGTGCTCTCCGATTATCTTGCCGGATCGATTCAACAATATGGAGGAGATGTACTGCTCAGAAATGTAGCCGAGAAAATACTTGTGGAGGGAGGAAAAGCTACCGGCGTCATCTTCCGGGAAAAAAGCTCCGGGAAACTGCAGACACAGGCACAGGCCGATACCGTCATTGTGAATGCAGCCATACCAAAGGTTGCAAAAGACCTGTTGCCTGGGAAACCGGGAAGCCTTATGGAAGAGAAAATCATGGGACTGACCATAGGCCCATCGCTGCTCACTGTCTATTTCGGATTCAGCAAACCACTGAAAGAGACAGGAAACCGCCATTATTCCACCTTCTTCTTCGATCCGTCCGTGAAAACCCAGGCAGATATTGCAGGGAACAACAGGGGCCCTTTCGCAAATAGAAGTTTTGTTTTTGTTGACTACGGCCAGCTCGATTCAGCACTGGCACCCGAGGGAAAAAGCGTGGGAGCCGTCTGTTGTACCGATTATTCTTCCGACTGGGAACAAATGGAGGAGGAACAGTATCGATTGAAAAAAGAAACGGTAGCCCGGACATTCATACAAAGGCTGGACTCATTCTTCCCTGGCCTCCAGCACCTCATCGAATACTATGAAACAGGTACACCAAGAACGATTGAACGGTATACCATGAATCCCGGCGGGGCGGTGTATGGCTTTGCACAGGCACCGGGGAAAACCCGGTCGGGAGAAACGGACCTGCTTGACAACCTGTATGTGGCATCCGCCTGGGGTAAATATGGAGGGGGATTCTCCGGAGCTATCTACTGCGGTTATATGTGTGCTCTGGATATCCTGAGAAAACGATAAGATTTCTTTGCCCCCACCCGGTCAGATTTCCTTCATGTTACCCGCCCGGGAAATTACGCCAGGAAGAATCACCGAAGGATGCTGCAAGATTAGCCATGACCATGGGACCTTCCCTGCAAATGTTTATCCCTGACCTCCTCTCCCCCCATACATACGCGTTTGGCACCCACCTGTCGGAAGTGCTGCCAAGAGCCAAATCAACACTTACACAACATATGAACGAATTAAAAAGGCTGGTCGCATCCGGGGAGAAATCAATCATCCCCGTATCACATATTGCCTGAACAGGGACAATTATGATGAAAAGTACCGCTGATGAAAATGCCGTGTAACTGGTTTTGAAAATTCAGGCAGATCAGTCATGCGGCAACGGGTGATCTGTACATTGTTAACGGAAGATGGGATAAGTTCTCGCAGAATTCCTTACGAACGCTGCTTCTTCCTTCCTGTTCGTGCTTAACCGGCGATTGCTGACAGCACAAAGAGCTCGCCCCGCAATCAATGCAACAGCAACGGGGTATCCGGGTAAGAACATGAAAGCTCTTGCCATGGTTTCCTGTTCCGACTTGATCGATGTCATCTCAGGCCTTTCGTGCCATGACAAAACATGGGGCAGCTGTTTGTCATTGCCTGTAAAGCTTAAAAATAAATCAAAAAATTAACCGTACATTTGCAGAAACAGGAAGTAATACGGGATGAAACTACCAGGTCGACAAACCATCCGCGAGGTTGTTTTACACGGGATACGCGAATACAACAACCTGCCTTGTCTCTCATATGTAAATAACGAAGCGATTACGTATGCTGAGCTGGGAAGGATGATTTCAAATTTTCAATCAAAGCTTCAGCAACAAGGGATCCGTAAGGGTGACAGGGTAGCTATACTGGGACCTAACATGCCCAATTGGGTTGTTGCCTATCTGTCTGTCACGAGCATGGGAGCCATTGCTGTTCCCGTGATGCCTGAGTTCACACCGGCCGAGATCCGGCAGGTGCTGAACCACTCTCTTTCCAAACTTCTTATTGCCTCGGAGAAACAGCTGGCAAGGATCGAAGGAGAAGACCTGCCCGATCTGCAGCACAGGGTACTCCTTGAGGATCTTACCGTCACGGATGACTCACTCCGGGATGAGAACTGGAAGGCAGATACGTCAATGAACCGGCCGGGAGCAGATCTCCGCCTGATACCTGCCGAAGTGAACGAGGACGACCTGGCAGCTATCATTTATACATCAGGCACTACCGGGAACTCCAAAGGAGTAATGCTGACGCACAGAAATATTGTGTTTGATGCCCTGCAGGGATTTACTGTACAGCCGGCCACTACCGGTGATGTATTTCTTTCCATCCTTCCCCTGGCGCATACGTATGAAAACACAATCGGGTTGATGATGCCTCTCCTCGGTGGTTCGCAGATTGTTTACCTTGATAAGCCGCCTACCGCCAGCGTGCTGCTGCCGGCACTGGCTGCAGTGAGACCCACCCTCATGCTCAGTGTTCCTCTGGTGATTGAGAAAGTATTCAGAAACAGCGTGTTGCCCAAATTTACCCACCATCCTGTCTTGCGTTTCATTTATGCCATCCCCCTCTTCCGGCGCCTGTTGCACCTGGCGGCCGGAAGGAAACTGATGAAAACTTTTGGAGGAAGGCTGAAATTTTTCGGTATCGGCGGTGCAAAGCTTGATGCAACGGTAGAACAGTTCCTGCGTGAAGCACGGTTCCCCTTTGCTATCGGTTACGGACTTACTGAAACATCGCCTCTCGTGGCCGGAGGCATAGGAAAAAACATCCGTTTTCAATCTACCGGACGCGTCCTGCCTGAGGTGGAGGTGTCACTCCGGAACGATCCTGAGACCGGACTGCCGGAAATCCTGGTTCGCGGATCTAATGTTATGAAAGGCTATTATAAGAGACCTGACCTCACCGCCGAGGTGATGACATCCGACGGGTGGTTCCGCACGGGCGACCTGGGATATATCGATAAGCAGAAAAACCTGCATATCAACGGCCGCCTGAAAAACATCATCATTGGTGCCAACGGGAAAAATATTATTCCCGAGGAGATCGAATCGGTGATCAATACCTTTCACCACGTGCTGGAATCGGTTGTTGTAAAACACAAAGACAAGCTGGTAGCCCTCGTCCACCTGAACAAAGAAGAGGTGGAAGCACGACTCCAGGTATTCCTGAACGATGCAAAACAAGTCCGGCAGGAAGCCGTGAGAAACGTGGAACAAGTGATCGATGACCTGCTGAAAGAACTGTTGACATACGTGAATGCCCGGGTAAATAAATTCTCACAGCTGCATGCAGTGATATACCAGCCTCAGCCTTTTGAGAAAACAGCCACACAGAAAATAAAACGCTATCTCTATTCCTGACGCCGGCTCTGTCGGAATCCGGACAACCTCACATCACATATTGACCTGAGGTATTTTATTATTATGCATAACAATGATGTTGTACTTATTTGTCAGGATACTAAATTTTTAAGTACATTTGGCTGCATAAGAGGTAGTAATGGCATTGGGAAATACACAACCGCTTGATCCTGCCGGAACCGATGTGTTTATGAAGTCGGTGATGAGATATCTTACCGGGTTCATAATTTCTCCCTGTTCACCCTTTTAATAACTTTCCCTGTACCATGAAAATACTCATTCTCTGTACCAGTAATTCATGCCGGAGTCAAATGGCGGAGGCATTCCTCAAATCCTTCGACCCAACCCTGGATGTATATTCAGCCGGTACTTTCCCCACTGATGCTGTACATCCCAAAGCAGTGAAGGTGATGAAGGAGACCCGCATAGACATTTCAGATTACAGACCAAAGAATGCCGACTTGTTCGTCAATGAAGAGTTCGATTACCTTGTGACGGTATGCGATGCTGCTAAGGAAAACTGCCCCGTGTTCTGGGGTAAAGTAAAATCAAGACTACACATCGATTTTGATGATCCCGCAGAAGCAAAGGGAACAGAAGAAGAACAACTGGCTGTCTTCCGGCGGGTAAGGGATGAGATCAGACATGAATTCTCAAGGTTCTATAAATATTTAATCCAGAAATAGACTTTGGCAGTCCAGGAGTGAATCGCACAGGTGCATTAGCATTATTTCACTGTCCGGGCTCAGTCAAAAGACAGATGGTTTCTCAACCGCAGGGAATCGTGTTTCCAAGGCACCAGGGAGGGTAATCGTTAAGAAACCGCTATGAAACGACCTTGTAAAAAGCTGCTCCGGGTCGGCGGTCTTCTCTACATTAACCTGTCCATCATCACCAGGATGGTGCTCATCCTGCCGGGAAATAAAGCGCAGGAGTGAAAAGAGGCAGGTTACTGTATATTAAAAACCAAAATACTGTCTGGCATTATAATAGCAGATCCCTTCGATGAATGGACCCAGCAGTTCCATATCGTCAGGTATCAGTCCTTTTTCCACATCATTGCCCACCAGGTTGCACAGGATACGCCTGAAATATTCATGTCGCGGGTAAGACAGGAAGCTTCTTGAATCGGTGAGCATACCAATGAAACGGCTGAGCAATCCCAGGTTTGAAAGGGCATTCAGCTGTTTCTCCATCCCGTCCATCTGGTCGAGGAACCACCAGGCTGAGCCAAACTGTATCTTGCCGGGCACCGATCCGTCCTGGAAGTTGCCTGCCATGGTAACGATCAGTTCATTGTCCCGGGGATTCAGGTTGTAGAGGATCGTTTTTGCCAGGCGGTTATCCCGGTCAAGACGATCGAGGAAACGGGAAAGAGGCCTGGCCATCTCCGTGTCGATGATTGAATCAAACCCGGTATCCGGTCCCAGCTGCCTGAACATACGAGTGTTGTTGTTGCGCAGGGCTCCCAGGTGAAATTGCTGCACCCAGTTCTTCTCATGGTCCATAACACCAAACTCATACAGCATGGCCGACTTGAATCGGATGATCTCTTCATGTTCCAGGGATTTTCTCTCCCTGAGCTTCTTAAAAATATGATTGATTTCAGTGGCCGTATAATCACTGGCATACACGGTTTCAAGTCCGTGGTCGGATAGTCTGCATCCGTTTTCGGCAAAGTAGTCATGCCGTTTCCTGAGGGCAGCTATTAAATCATCAAACGACACGATATCCATTATTGCTGCCTGCTCCAGCTGTTGGATATACCGGTTGAAATTCTCTGTATTCTCAACCATCATGGCTTTATCCGGACGCCAGGCGGGCAGCACCTTTATCTCGAAGCCGTCGGATTTCAGCTTCTGGTGATATTCCAGTGTATCGACCGGGTCATCCGTGGTACACACCACTTCGACCTTCATCTTTCTCAACAGGTTGCGCACGGAATAATCAGCCGTTACAAGTTTTGCCGATGCCTCGTTGTAAATAGCCTTAGCCGTGTCAGGTCCCAGGAGTGCATCCAACCCGAAATACCTCTTCAGTTCAAGGTGGGTCCAGTGGTACAGGGGATTGCGAAGAGTATGAGGCACTGTCTCGGCCCACTTCATGAATTTATCCTCATCGCTGGCATCACCGGTGCAGTATTTCTCATCCACCCCGTTGGTCCGCATGGCTCTCCATTTGTAATGATCACCGTACAACCAGGCCTGGGTGAGGTTCCCGAACCGTTTGTCTTCAGCCAGCTCCTTCGGGCTCAGATGACAATGGTAATCAATAACAGGCAACAGGCTGGCATGTTCATGGAAAAGCTTCCGTGCCGTCTTCGTGAACAGGAGGAAATTCTCGTCAATGAATGGTTTCATGATAGTCACAGCTTGTTATTTTAACAATTAAAAATACGTTTTATATGCCGGTCAAACAGGTTCAGGGTCACCTGTTCGGCAATAACAGCCGCATGCTTTTTCAGCATACCGGTGAAATAGCTGCCTGCTTCCGCGGCAATCTTATAGCTCACATGCATAAACTGCCGGAAATGAGGATTGTATTCACTGCTGGTGGCCTCATGCCTGAGGGCGGATGCAAATTTCTCACTGTTCCATGCCCTGATCTCCCGGGGATCGGGTAATTGTAGCCGGTCAATGTTAAGGACATTGACATACGGGCCGGTCATCTCATCATACCTGCCCAGCGCTTTTTCATAAATATCGCAGGCCAGATGCAATCCTTCCTTTCCCGACAGAGCCAGCCCGATTATCTCTTCGAGCCATGTGGTACCAGCCGTCTTCACATGGATCCCCTTGTCGTATTTCCGTATCAGCCGTCCAATAGCAGGATAGATGGCAAACTTATCGCTGCCGGAATGGATACTGAGTTTCAGGTTGGCTGGCAGTCCAAACTCGCGGATGGCATGATCGATCACGAGCAGGTCGTCTTCAAACTCCTTTGCGAACCGTTGCACATCACCTTCGTAATCTACTCCTTTATTGAACCTTCCGGTAAATCTCGGGGCAATAGTCTGCGCTTCCACCTGCAGGGCAGCAAGTGCGCCAAGGATAAAGAATAGATCAAGGGGTGTCTGGGGCTCACTCACCTCATCCATCGAAATCTCAGCCACAAAATTATCCCTTCCTTTCTTTGCTGCGATATGATGATAGATGCGCGATGCCTCCGTGACGGCATACAGGTACCGCGAGGCAATGGCCGCAAGCTGATCCCCGGTAAGCTCAATGGCTTCATCGATCCCCGGTATCTGCAGCTTGCCAAGATACTTGCTGTTCCTCTTAATAAAGGCCGCCGTCTCTTCCTTCCCTGCCGGCCTGCCAATATAATCGGCTACATCAATGGTGAAAAAATTGCTGCAATCAAGGAACAGATCCACATTCTTTATATTAATATGGTCAGCATCCACATAGTATTCATCTTTCCATCCGGCATTCTTCACCGCCTCATCGGCTTCCTTTCTTACATCCGACGGCTGCGAATGCACGATGGTATGCTCTCTGAAGGATTTGTTCCAGACAGGAATGAGATGTATTCCCATCTCATTGGCTTTCATTATAGCTCTCAGCTGGGCTTCCCCCTGGTGGCCGAAACGGTCACCAGTTCCAAAGGAGTATTTTCCTAATCTCATACAATGGTAAAGTTTTTAATGTTACTTACTGATATTCAAGCTTCCCCGTATCCCGCTCCGTAGAGCTCCCGCCTCCCGATCATCAGTAATGCAATCGATTGACTAAAGTAATCAAAATTATGGTTTTATTTCCATCTCACCTTCTCTTATATTGAATAATCAAATCCATTTCTTAACGTTTTGTGTCATTCTATGTCATAAACTAAACGTAGGCTAAATAATATTAACGATGCTTTTACTTTTATTAATAAATATTTAACTATATTACAATCTAATGTTATCAATATTAAATTCTTCTTGCATTATATTCATATTTCATGAATAGAATAAAAATCAGTGCAATCGATTGCTTTTTCTTGAATAATACCTAATTTTGTAGAGGAAATGATGGTTATCACGATTCGGTCAATACCTTATAATTATGAAACACACGGAAATGTACCGGCACCTTGAAGGAAAGGTTGCTGTAATCACTGGTGGAGCAGGGATCATTTGCTCGGCTATTGCCAGAGGTCTGTCAATGTCAGGCATCAGGACGGCGATCGTCGATATCAATGAGGCGGCGGCAAATGAGGTGGCAGGGAAGATAACGGAGGAATCCGGTTGCCCCTCCGCCGGTATCGCAGCCGATGTGCTCAACAGAGCGAGCCTGGATGAGGCCTGCAGTAAAATAACCAGTCGTTTCGGTAAGGTGGATTTTCTCATCAATGGTGCCGGTGGCAACTCTCCAAAGGCAACTACCGCCCTTGAACAGATCACTCCCGATGATGCCGGGAATATCAGGGACACCGTCTTCGGGCTTGATCCCGAGGGATTTGACTGGATCTTTGCCCTGAATTTCAAGGGTACCTTATTACCCACCCTGGTGTTCGGAAGCGAAATGGTTCGCAGGGGCGAAGGAGTAATCCTGAACATATCATCCATGAACTCGTTCAGGCCGCTGACCAAGATCCCGGCCTATTCCGCTGCCAAGGCATCTGTTAACAATTTCACACAATGGCTGGCGGTACACCTGGCAAAAACAGGCATTCGTGTCAATGCCATCGCCCCCGGGTTCTTCCTCACCAACCAGAACCGTTTCCTGCTGATCGATGAGAAATCGGGGAAACCCACGAAACGGGGGGAGAAGATCATTGCCAATACACCCATGGGGCGATACGGTCAGGTGGAAGAGCTTACGGGTGTAACCCTGTTCCTGCTTTCCGACCTGTCGAAATTCATCACGGGTGTGGTAATTCCTGTCGACGGAGGCTATAGCGCTTACGGAGGAGTTTAGCAACACGTATCACCTAACCGCATGTTTGAATAACCATGGAGAAAAAGAAAAACATCGTTGTTGCACAGTCGGGCGGGCCGTCGCCTGTCATCAACAATTCGTTACGCGGGATCATCGATGCATGTCGCGAATATCCCGACCTGTTCGGCACCATTTATGCCGGCTGGCACGGTATTGAAGGTGTACTCAGGGAGGAACTGCTCGATTTGTCGGCCCAGGACAGGGAAGAGATCGCCCTGCTCCGCAGCACACCCGCAGCGGGAAGCATCGGCACCTGCCGTTACAAGCTGAAAGATAACCAGCACCGTGATTTTGAAAGAATCATGCAGGTGTTCACCGCCCATAATATCGGATATTTCTTCTACATCGGAGGCAACGACTCGCAGCATACGGCCTTCAAGGTAAGTGAGCTGGCGCGGGAGAAAGGGCTCCAGCTGGTCGCCACCGGCGTGCCCAAAACCATTGACAATGATCTCGGAGACAATGAGTTCAAGCTTATTGACCACACTCCAGGCTATGGTTCAGTTGCCCGTTACTGGGCTCACCTGGTACAGAATGCTAACGAGGAGAACATGGGTTCATGGCCGGCCGACCCTGTGCTGGTGCTCCAGGCCATGGGGAGGAAGATAGGTTATATACCTGCGGCGGCACGCCTGGCCGATCCCGCCAGGGAGATGCCCCTGCAGATTTACTTGGCCGAGACAAACATCAGTATGGAAGAAATGGCTGACAGGATCAACGACTGCCTGAAGAAAAACAAACGTTGCATCGTCGTGGTCTCGGAAGGATTCCATGTTGGAGACCTCGGAGAGGTGAAGGATGCCTTTGGTCATACCTCCTATGGATCAAGCGCGATGTCGGTGTTCCAGATGGTGGTGAACTACCTGAACAGGGCCGGAATCAAAGCCCGGGGAGCTGCCAGAGGCCAGGTAATGGGTACCGATCAGCGCTCATCAGCCATTTATGCATCCACCATCGACCTCGATGAGGCTTACAAGCTGGGACAGAAGGCAGCAGATATCGCGGTGCATCATGGCAACGGCTGGATGGCCACCCTGCTGAGGGAACCATCAACCATGTACCAGGTGAGATACGATAAGGTACCGCTCGAAAAAGTGGCTCTCTCCGAACGTACATTCCCCGCAGCATGGATCACACCCGACAAAACGGATGTGACCGATGCATTCATCACCTATGCCGCACCGCTGATCGGGAACGACTGGCCCTCCGTGCCACTGATGGGAGGACTGCAGCGTTTCACCCGGTTCAGACCGGTCTTTGCTGAAAAAAAACTGCCTTCTTACAAACCTGAAGCATACCTTAAAAAATAATGATCTATGAATCCCCAGACTATTTTAAGGAACCTGAAACCTGAAAGGGAATTCTTCATAGGTATCGACTCGGATGGCTGTGCCTTCGACACGATGGAGATCAAGCAGAAGGAGTGCTTCTGCCCCAATCTCATCCTTCATTTCGAATTGCAGAAGATACAGAAATACGCGCGTGAGGTATGGGAGTTTGTGAACCTCTATTCCGTGCACCGGGGGGTTAACAGGTTCCTTGCCGTAATCGAAGCCTTCAAACTCATGAACGAACGGCCCGAGGTAAGGGCAAGACATTTCCGTGTGCACGACACACGCTCCTTGGAGGAATGGACCGGTAAAGAAACAAAGCTGGGAAACCCTGCCCTTGAAAAATATGCCGCAACGGTTGACGATCCATTTATCCATACCTGCCTGAAGTGGTCAAAAGCAGTAAACCGTGCCATTGAAGAGATGGTATACGGCATGCCTCCCTTCCCTTTCGTGAGGGAATCGCTGGAAAAAATGAACGGTCATTGTGATGCCATCGTGGTGTCGCAAACACCGGTGGAAGCTCTGGAAAGGGAATGGAAGGAGAACGAC
Source organism: Bacteroidales bacterium (assembly GCA_034678415.1). Taxonomy (GTDB): domain Bacteria; phylum Bacteroidota; class Bacteroidia; order Bacteroidales; family VadinHA17; genus JAXDBV01. Next base: position 19,741 of record JAXDBV010000181.1, on the reverse strand, counting down.
ATTGATCAGTATGTGAAGTTCATTGCCGGACAGGAATACGGGACCAAGGCTGAACACCTGCATTTGGCCGCCGGAGGAAAGTACAACAAAGACAAGATCCTGATGATTGGTGACGCCCTGGGCGATCTGAATGCCGCCAGGGATAACGGTGTCCTCTTCTTCCCGATAAACCCGGGGCATGAGGAACATTCGTGGGAGAGATTCTATACCGAAGGCCTGGACATGTTCCTTGCCATGAAATATAAAGGATCATACCAGGACAGCCTCATGAAGGAATTCATGAAATACCTTCCCGAGAATCCCCCATGGAAAAGAGGAGAGTAAACGATGCTGTGGTACAAGATTGCTGAATCGGACTGTTTTCTTTCTCGCGAAGAGATTAAAACACTTGTGTTTGGGGCGTTGGATGCACTCGGGAGACGGAAGAAGGTGCTTATTGTCCCTCCCGATTTCACCCGCTTTCATTCCATGGCCGGAATCCTTACGGGCTATATCCTGGAATACTACGGTTCAGCCGTAACGGATATCCTGCCGGCCATTGGCACCCATGCTGCCATGAGCGCAGGAGAGATTGCGTCAATGTATCCGGGGGTGCCGGCCAGCCTTTTCCGCCACCATAACTGGCGGAAGGATGTTCTGACACTGGGTGAGGTACCGGGACATTTCATCAGGGAGGTCTCAGAAGGAAAGCTCGATTATCCCTGGCCTGCACAGGTGAACAGGCTGATCGTGGAGGGAGGGTTCGACCTCATTCTCTCTGTGGGGCAGGTAGTGCCTCACGAGGTGATAGGCATGGCCAACTACAACAAAAACCTGTTCGTTGGGACTGGAGGAACTGAAGGGATCCACAAAAGCCATTTCCTGGGAGCGGTATACGGCATGGAACGTATCATGGGAAGGGCGATTAACCCGGTGAGAAAAGTATTGAACTACGCCTCCGAACACTTTGCATCTCACCTCCCCGTAATCTATCTCCATACGGTAGTTTCAAGGGATACACAAATGAAACTGGGAATGAACGGTCTGTTCATCGGGGATGATATGGAATGTTTCACAACGGCTGCCGATCTCAGCCTGGAGAAGAACTTTGAGATGCTCGATGAACCCCTGAACAAAGTGGTGGTATACCTTGACAGGGACGAATTCAAAAGCACATGGCTGGGAAATAAAAGCATCTACCGCACAAGGATGGCTATTGCTGACAGGGGTGACCTTATTGTGCTTGCCCCGGGGGTGAAAACCTTTGGAGAAGACCTGGAAATTGACCGACTGATAAGGAAATACGGATACCGTACCACCCCCGAAATACTTGATTATGTGAAAAAAAATGAAGACTTGCGGAACAACCTTGCCGCCGCCGCTCATCTCATCCACGGTTCACCGGAAAACCGGTTCCGAATCACCTACTGCCCGGGGACCCTCACCAAGGAGGAGATCGAAGGGGTGAATTTCAGCTATGCACCGCTGGATCGTATGCTTGAAAAATATAGCCCTTCAACCCTGACCGAGGGCTTCAATACCCTGGCCGACGGGGAAACAATCTTTTATATATCCAATCCCGCGCTGGGCCTGTGGTCTACCCGGTCAAGATTTACTATGCATTGATTTTTTACACAACGTTCAAAACATACAGGTATGAAAAAGATGGCGGATATCGGACTGATCGGTTTGGCAGTAATGGGTGAGAACCTTGTACTGAACATGGAGAGCCATGGTTTTACCGTTGCCGTTTATAACCGTACCACCGAAAAGGTGGACAAGTTCGTCAACGGGCGCGGGGCAGGAAAAAACATTATTGGCACTCATTCTGTCAGGGAACTGGTTGAATCGATCAAACGGCCCAGGATGATCATGATGCTGGTTAAAGCCGGCAAACCCGTCGATGAGTTCATTGAACAGATTCTTCCCTTCCTTGACAAAGGGGATGTGATTATCGACGGCGGCAACACCCACTTCCCCGATACCATCCGGAGAACCGGATACGTGGAAGCAAAAGGCATCCTGTATATCGGTACCGGTGTGTCGGGAGGTGAGGAAGGGGCACTCCGCGGACCGTCCATCATGCCGGGAGGATCAAAAGCTGCATGGGATATCGTGAAACCGGTATTCCAGGCTATCGCTGCCAGGGTCGAAGACGGCACCCCATGCTGCGACTGGGTGGGCGATAATGGCGCTGGCCATTTCGTCAAAATGGTGCATAACGGGATTGAATACGGCGATATGCAACTGATCACAGAAGCCTATTTTCTGATGAAGGATTATCTCAGGATGAGCTATGATGAAATGCATCAGGTGTTCAAGGCATGGAACGAATCGGAGCTGAACAGTTACCTCATTGAGATCACCAGGGACATACTCGCCTACAGGGATACAGACGGAGAACCTTTGCTGGAGAAGATACTCGATACTGCCGGGCAAAAAGGCACCGGCAAATGGACCGCCGTGACCTCCCTCGACCTGGGCATCCCCCTCACGCTGATCGGTGAGGCTGTCTATGCACGTTGTCTCTCAGCCTTGAAGGAAGAAAGGGTGAAAGCTTCCGCCATACTGAAAGGACCCGTGCCATCTTTCAATGGTGATAAGGAAGCATTTATCGGTGATCTGAAGAACGCCCTGTACGCGTCAAAGATCGTTTCGTATGCACAGGGGTACACACTGATGATGGAAGCGGCAAAGGAATACGGCTGGGAACTGAACTACGGAGGGATCGCTCTCCTGTGGCGCGGAGGATGCATCATCCGGTCGTTGTTCCTGGGCAAGATCAAGGAAGCCTTCGACAGGAACCCCGGGCTGGAAAACCTGTTGCTCGATCCGTATTTCAGGGAGGTGGTGCTCCGGGCACAGAAAGGATGGAGGAATGTGGTTGCTGCCGCCGCGATGAACGGCATCGCGTTACCTTCTTTGTCTTCTGCACTGGCTTACTTTGACGGGTATCGTTCAGCACGGCTGCCGGCCAACCTGCTACAGGCGCAGCGCGACTATTTCGGGGCTCACACTTACGAGAGAACAGACAGGCCACGAGGTGAGTTCTTCCATACCAACTGGACGGGCCGGGGAGGAGAAACGGCCTCATCAACGTATAATGTCTGAGTACCGTTAAGGCAGGTATCAGGAGACTTACAATCCCGGCAGAATAAATCTTACCACCTCATCGCGGGATGACGTTGCCGGACCTTCAGCCAACCTTCTCCTCACATAACAGGCTGCCATACTTATCCCGCAACACCCCTGGCTGAAACATTCGGGACCCCGGGGATCAACGGAACAGAATTTCCCAGTGAGAAAACATGCCTCCCACCTGTCTGCTATACAGCTTTCTGCAACCCTTCAGATCCTGTTGATACCCACGGATCCTGTTACAGTTCAATCTTCTTGAATTTCGGTACGAGGAAGTGCATCACCACCCATGCTATGAGGTAAGCCAATGCACAAAAAACAAAGACGATGGTATATGCTGTGGTCATATTTCCCTGAACGATCGGCATCTGTAATGTCTTCAACTGATCAAACATAGCCGGGTCAATGGATTGGACCTGCTGCATCACCTCTGTCGGTAGCCCTGTCAGTTCGACTTTATCCAGGTTAATTATATCACCGTGCCGGTTTGTCAGTGTGAGGGAGCGTATCTTTTCAACGAATTCACCCATGTTGGCAGCCTGTGCCTCCACCCATGTTTTGGCGATACCGGCACTGCGGAAGCCATCAAACAGCCATCCGGCGCATTTTGTGATTACAATGCCTCCGATGCCTCCAGCCATCCCGCCGATACCTGTCACGCTGGCTACCGTCTTCTTTGGAAACATATCGGAAACCGTGGTAAAGATATTGGCTGACCAGGCCTGGTGAGCGGCAGTACCGATACCAATGATAATCACCGGCATCCAGTAACTGATACCGCCGAGATACTGGGCGGACAACACCAGCAGCGGGATAAGTGCTATCAGCAGCATGGCCCTCATCCTGCCTGAATAGGGTTCATATCCCCTTTTAATAAAATACATCGGGAACCAGCCGCCCATCACACTTCCGATGGTAGACATTGAATACAGTACCGCCAGCGGTATTGCCACCTCTGTCCCGGTCATCCCATACTGGGCTTTCAGGTATGCCGGCAGCCAGAACAGGTAGAACCACCATACCCCATCGGTCATGAATTTACCAAAGCTGAAAGCCCATGTCTGTTTAAACCTGAGAAGTTTGAACCACGGCACCTTTTGGGTATCTTCAACCACTGCAGCACCCGTTTCATCGACATTATCGCTGTGTATATAATCAAATTCCGCCCGTGCTAACCGTTTACTCTTTGCAGGGACTTCGTACAACCAGAACCAGAAGATAAGCCATGACAGGCCGATTGCGCCCACGATGAGGAATGCTGCTTTCCAGCCCAGGTGCTGGGCGATCCAGGGGACGGTCAACGGAGCCAGTATGGCCCCGACATTGGCGCCGGAGTTAAATATTCCTGTGGCCAGCGCCCGTTCTTTCTTCGGGAACCATTCGGCGATGGTTTTAATGGCGGCAGGAAAGTTACCCGATTCTCCAAAACCGAGAACACCGCGTGCAACCATGAATCCGCCTGTCCCTTTTGCCAGGGCATGGATCATGGCACCTACAGACCAGACAATCAACGCCCAGGCATATCCCATCTTTGTGCCGAGCCAGTCAACGATCCTTCCGGCAAAAAGCATGGAAATAGCATAAACAAACTGGAATACTGAAACAATATTTGCATAATCCGAATCGCTCCAGTTGAATTCCAGTTCAAGCCTGTCTTTTAAAAGGCTAAGCACCTGACGATCGAGGTAGTTCACAGTGGTGGCAAAGAAGACAAGTGCACAGATTGTCCACCGGTATTTACCGATTCTGGCTGACAGTTCGTTCATGAATTGAATTGTTTAGATTTGTTGAAATTACTTTTATCCGTTGCAGTATCGCGACAATTTAATAATTTTATTGAGAAATACAATCGATTGCATTTCAATATATTTTTTTGGGTGTGACGATACATCATCAACATGAAGCAGGTTACCATACATGATATTGCCCGCCGGTTAAACCTCACGGCATCAACTGTTTCGAGGGCTCTTCATAATCATCCGAGGATCAGTAAAAAGACCCGTGAGCTGGTGAAGAAGACAGCAGAAGAACTGAATTACCGGCCCAATTCCATTGCCACAAGCCTGAGAACGGGCAAGGCTAATAGCATCGGTCTCATCGTTCCTAAGATCAACCGGTTCTTTTTCGCCGATACCATCAGCGGTATTGAAAGCGTTACCAGCCCGGCGGGATACAGTCTTATCATCTGCCAGTCCAATGAAAACTACCGAAAAGAGGTAGAAAACATTAAAACCCTCATGAGGAGCAGAGTTGCCGGCATCATCATATCGATCTCCAACGAGACGGTCTCTTCGGGTCATCTGAAAGTCATATCGGAGAACGGGATACCGCTCGTTCAGTTTGACAGGGTAAGAACCGATCTGCGGTCAAGCATGGTGGTCAACACCAATTACAGGGGGAGCTATGAGCTGGCCAGGCACCTGGTGGAGGAAGGTTTCCATCGTTTTGCTTACCTTACCGGTCCTCTGCACCTGAATATCTACAAGGAGAGGTATGAAGGGTTCCGGCAAGGATTGAAGGAATATGCCGTTGATCTTGATCCGTCGATGATCTGTGACGGCGAACTCACCTACCAGTTTGGGTTCGACAGCGTCGGCAGGTTATTAAAAAAAGACCTGCCCGATGCCATTGTATCGGCGGGCGACTATGCCGCCCTGGGGGTTCTCTTCTGCCTGAAGCAGGCCGGTAAGCGGGTGCCCGATGACATCGCCGTCGCGGGCTATGCCAACGAACAGGTTACGGCATTCTGTGATCCGGCCATCACCACCGTTGAACAATATGCGCACCGGCTGGGCAGCAATGCCGCCAACCTCATCCTGGAAGAAATCGCCGGGAAGCAGCAGGCCAAACCGGCAAGAACCGTCGAGGTAAACACGCATCTGATCATCCGGGAATCAACCGTAAGAAACAAATAATAGTCCATATGAAAAAAACCTGTTATCTGCTTCCACTTATCCTGCTCATTATAACCACCAGCTGTTCAGACAGGCGCGATGGCTGGACCAGCCTCTTCAACGGCCGTGACCTGACGGGGTGGGAGCTGGTCAATGGCACAGCATCCTATACAGTAGATGATCATGCGATCGTGGGTACCACTGTCGTGGGAAGTCCGAATTCATTCCTCTGCACCACGGAGCACTATGGTGATTTCATACTTGAGCTGGAGTTCATGGTTGATTCCCTGCTCAACTCGGGTATCCAGATCCGCAGCTTGAGCCTCCCTGAGTACCAGGAAGGTCGCGTACACGGTTACCAGGTGGAGATCGATCCCTCCGTGCGAGCCTGGACCGGGGGTATTTATGATGAGGCACGACGCGGCTGGCTCTATACCCTGATCGACAACGAGAAAGCAAGGGCAGCCTTCCGCTTCAGGGACTGGAACAGCCTGCATATTGAAGCGATCGGAGATACCATCCGTACCTGGCTCAACGGAGTCCCTGCTGCATGGACCATCGACAACCTGACAAGCAGCGGCTTCATCGGCCTGCAGGTACACTCCATCGGAAAGGATACGGCCAGCGCCGGGAAGAAGGTAAGGTGGAGAAACATCCGGATATGCACAGGAGATTTTGATAAATACCGGATCAGGGAAGATATGGGAATCGAGCCGGTGAACCTGGTACCAAATACCCTGTCGGTATGGGAAGCGGAACACGGGTGGAGGCTCCTGTTTGATGGCAAGACCAGCAACGGGTGGCGCGGAGCATACAAGGACAACTTCCCGGAAAAAGGATGGATCATAGACAACGGGATACTCACCGTCCTCCCGTCAGGCGGAGGAGAATCAGTCAACGGGGGTGATATTGTTACCATGGATGAATTCAGCAACTTTGACCTGAAGCTGGAATTCCGCATCACACCCGGGGCCAACAGCGGAATAAAGTATTTCGTTACCGAATCGGAACATAACAAGGGATCGGCTATCGGCCTTGAGTACCAGATTCTTGATGATGATCTCCACCCCGATGCCAGGCTCGGGAACCACGAGGGTAGCCGTACCCTGGCCTCGTTGTATGACCTCATCAGGGCCACAAACAAACGCAGGAATGCAATGGGTGAATGGAACCAGGCAAGGATCGTCTCGAAGGGGATGCATGTGGAACACTGGCTGAACGGGTTCAAGGTGCTGGAATATGAACGGGGAAGCGATGAGTTCAGGAAGCTGGTGGCGGAAAGCAAATACAAGATTTGGAAGGACTTTGGCGAAGCTCCCTCAGGTCATATCCTTTTGCAGGATCATGGCAATGAGGTATCGTTCCGGAGCATCAAGATTAAAGTGTTGGATTAGCATGTACGAAAAACACTATTAATATCATTCAAATGACAGGAAGAAGATCATTTCTTAAAACGGCAGCCCTGGGCACGGCAGGCATTGCCATGGGAGGGCTGGGCTTCACACCGGCCAGTTACCGGCGCATCACGGGTGCAAACGACAGGATACGTGTGGGGATCGTCGGCTGGTCTGACCGCGCACGTGCCACCCTTGTCCCCGCCTTTCTGAGCCAGGCCCGGGAGCTCAACTTTGAGATCGTAGCCGTCTCCGACATCTGGAAACGACGGAGGGAAGAAGCCAGGGCTTTCTTTGAGGAAAAGGGGATAAAAGTATTTCTGGCAAGGAATAACGATGAGCTTTACGACCGCAAGCATGTGGATGCGGTGATCATCAGCACGGCTGATTTCCAGCACGCCTGGCACACCATTGAAGCGGTGAAAGCCGGCAGGGATTGTTACGTGGAGAAACCGTTTGCCGAGATCATGAGCGATAACAGGGAAGCCCTGAAAGCGGTGCAGGAGAGCGGAAGGGTTTTCCAGATGGGGTCGCAGCGCCGTTCCGGTGCCAATTATATTAAAGCTGCCGAATATATCCGGTCGGGGAAGTTTGGTGATATCGTGATGGTGGAGATGACATGGAATGTGAACCAGCCCGGACGATGGCGCAGGCCGTCGCTGGTAGCGGCTATCCGTGAGGAGGATACCGACTGGCAACGCTTTCTCATCAACCGACCGCCTGTACCCTGGAACCCGCGTTATTACGTTGAATTCAGGCTGTTCTGGCCTTACTCATCAGGAATCCCCGGTCAATGGATGGCTCACCAGATCGATACAGTACATTGGTTTTCAGGACTGGAACATCCGCGTTCGGTGGCGGCCAACGGCGGGATTTACGTATGGAAAGACGGACGTGAAAACGCCGATACCCTCACCGCAGTGATGGATTACGGGCCGGCCGACGACATGAGTAAAGGATTCCAGGTGCTGTATTCATCTCGTTTCACCAATTCTTATGGCGGGGTGAAGGAACTGTATTTCTCCAATGCCGGCACACTGAACCTTGACACCAACCAGATCAGCGCCGACGGAGGCCTCACCGCCAGGTATGCCGAACCGATGGGAATGAAAGAAAACCTCCTTGAACCGATGGAACTGCCGGGTATGGTAACCGAGACAGCCGCCAATACCGGTGCCGACTCCATGACCACCGCCCATATGCGTAACTGGATGGAATGCGTGCGCAACCGGAAAAAATGCAACGCCGACGTGGTGGCAGCCTATAACCATTCCATTGCAGATATCATGGTCACAGCGGCTATGCAGACCGGCGAAAAAGTAACCTTCGACGAGGAGAACCAGGAAGTGATGGCAGGAGGAAAGGTGTTTAATTATTGAATTAATTACGTAATAATATCGGATTTAATTACGTAATTTAATTTCTGTTTCATCCGTCAGTTCTTTCTGCTGGTGACGGGGTAGCCCTTTCACTGCACGCTACCCTGTGATACTATGATACTTCGTACAAACGACCCGCGGAGAAACCTTGTAAAAAAAGAAAAACATACACCACCGGTCAAGGGAAATACATTGGTTTTTTACTACAGTGGCGGGAAAATAACATCCGTTGCGATCCTTGCAGCACGCCGATTGTTCATTGGGTATCACTTCGCAATCCTGATGTTGCAGCGGAGTTGTGGTTTCATATCGTCCCCGATATAAAAACCTGTGTGAGGAGGCTGGTTATAGGCCACGTTTTGCCATGCCACTCCCAGCCTGTACACCGGGTCATGCATGAAGGTGTAAAAACGGTTTGTTGACGGAATGGTGGTGGTATAGATGCGCAATTCCCTGTTGTCGGCTGTTCTCCAGATCACTTCTTCGCGCCAGTCGCCGAGGATATCGGCGCTCAGGCAGGGGGTTGATTTCGAACCGTTTACCGCACGGCAGTTGTCATCACGGAACAGGATATCCTGCCGTGATTCCTCCCAGTTCCATTTGAAGATGGTATTTCCGTCGAGCAGCTCGCGCAGCAGGTCGTTGTCCCACCATATTGCGAAGTTGCATGCCTGAGGCGTTTTGCCGGAGATCACTTCCCCTTTGGCGCTGAACAGGTCGGTGATGCCGGCTCCTTTGACCCAGCATTCCGATCCGGGGTAACGGGGATCGATATTAATGGCACAGCCTCTTCCCGGGCCTTCACCCCTGTCACCGCCGAAGGTTTCCTTCAGCAGGGAAGGTTTCTTCCACAGCACTTTTCCTGTCCCTGCCTCCCGGAAATTGGCACCGGCATCATCAAACCGTTCCTGGATATTGAACACCTCGAGGCCGGGGTTTTCAGGATCGAGGTCGGAGAAATGGATAGCATCGCCATGACCCAGGCCGGTGGAATACAATCCCTTGCCATTGTCATCGATGACACAGGCACCGTAGATGATCTCATCCCTGCCGTCGCCATCGACGTCACCCACGCTCAGGTTATGGTTTCCCTGTCCCCGGTAGGTTTCATTACCGGGTGTACCGTCATCGGAGTCGAACACCCAGATGTTATTCAGTTTGCCATCCCTGTAGTTCCATGCGGCGAGCACGGCACGGGTATAGTACCCTCTGCACATGACCAGGCTGGGCCGTTCCCCGTCGAGGTAAGCAATACATGCAAGGTACCGGTCCATCCTGTTCCCACTGGCATCGCCCCATACCTCACGCATCTGGTCAACGGTGGGATTATTTGTTTCGGGATGACGCGGGGGAATATAGGGAACGGTCACCAGCGCCGCTCCTGTCTTCCCGTTAAACACGGTAAGGTATTCCGGCCCTGAGAGGATCAGGCCGCCTGTGGGTCTACGGAACGTCCTTCCGAACCTTCCGGGTTCTCTCCCCCTTTCAGGTTCCGCCCTCATGGCTTCTCTCTCCCATGGTTCGCCCTGTGTGCGGTAATCCGCGTCAGGATTACCGATGATATTGCCCTGCCCGTCAATTGTTCCGTCGGCGGTTTTGCAGGCTACCTCAGCCCTCCCGTCACCGTCGAGGTCGTACACCATGAACTGTGTGTAGTGGGCTCCTTCACGGATATTCCTGCCCAGGTTGATCCTCCAGAGGAATGTCCCGTCCAGCTTGTATGCATCGAGGATGGGTTCGCTGGTGAAGCCGGCGCGTGCATTATCGCTCCCGCGTCCGGTCATATGCACCACGAAGTCGTATTGCCCGTCACCGTCGAGGTCTCCCGCCGACACATCATTGGGGCTGTATCCTTCCGGCGTCCGCACGGGGATGCTGAGATAATTGTTTTGCCATACCCGTGCCGTGTCGGAGGGGCCCAGCAACTTTTTCTTTATGACAGGCCGGACAAAATACGCGAGGGACTCACCAGCACCGGTCGGAGTGTCAATAAAGTTTGTGCTTTCGACAACCAGCTGCCGGTTCAGTTTTACTGCTTTGGAGGAAGATGAGAGGCGGTAGACGTTAAACCCTATATCCGCAGGATCGGTACCCAGCATGCGCCATCCGACATAAACGCTGTCGTCCCCGAGGCGTAGGGCCACCACACCCCTGTCGAGGTTTTCCATCCATCGCTGCGGAAAGATTTTCAAGGGTGTACCGATCAGCGCCAAACATAAAGTTGCCCGTAATATAACTGCCTGACTGTTCATATTATCGTAAATCCTGCACATGGTACTGTTGATCATAATAACAATCAATGAGAAAGAGTGTTGGCTTATGAACCTTCCCATCCTGTCCTGATGCCGGTGCAACATGGTAAAAGGACAAGAACATCTTGACATACATACTCTTTCTCACCGCAGACATCGTTTTTACGTATCGTTTAATCCCCGGTAGTGAACAAATAAATGTAGTAAAATTCCGGGATGCCACTATTTTGGAGATGGATTTTTAAAATAGAAGCAACCCTATTCATAAAACAAACTTAACTTTCAATCGCCCCTGAGAATTTCCTGGTCTTTTCAGCTAAATATATATAAATCTCCTCTGTCGTGTATTTATTTACCTTATCTTTACTATCTTCACTATAAACTGAATATTAACAGATTATGATATTCAGTAAGTCATCATGGTATATTTTATTGTTGCTATCCTTTACACATGGTATATATTCCCAGCAACCACTGGTCATTAAGAAACTAGGATCAGAGCCCCGCCTGGACGGCAACCTGACTGAACCGGCGTGGGATTCAGCTGAAGCATATACTATGATCATGCTTAATCCTATCGCAGGCAACACAGCATCTCAGAAAACGGATTTTAAAATTGGGTACACGGACAAGTATCTTTTTATCGGTGGTTATATGTATGATACAGAACCCTCAATGATCAGGGCAACAAGCAAGAAACGAGATGATATGAGCCTGAGCAATGACTGGTTCGGGATCGGTTTTGATACCTACAATGATAATGAAAATGCTCTCTTCTTTGCTACTTCTCCTGCAGGTCTGAGACTGGACGGACAGGTATTCAATGATGGCCAGGATGATTTCCCGATTCAGAGAGACTGGAACACCGTTTGGGATGTTAAAACTCAGGTTACGGACCAGGGATGGTTTGCAGAGATTCAAATTCCTCTCTCCAGCCTTCGTTATACCATTGCAGACGGCAGGGTGAACATGGGATTGTCAGCATTCAGGTATATTTCCCGTGTGGCAGAATGGGATATATACCCTGAGACCTCTAATGAATGGGGATTCTGGAGTTTTGCCAAACCTTCCCAGTATGAAGACGTTGAGTTGAGAGGCATCCAGTCGATAAATCCGTTGTATTTCACTCCCTATTTGTTGGGAGGGATTGAGACAGAAAATATTCTGGATGAAGAAGAGGAAAAATACGACCTCATAACATCATGGGAGAAGGAAATCGGGATAGATGCTAAAATCGGCCTATCAAAAAACCTGACCCTGGATCTTACAGTGAATACCGATTTTGCACAGGTAGAAGCAGATGATCAGCAGGTGAACCTTACCCGCTTTTCACTCTATTTTCCGGAGAAGAGGCAGTTTTTCCTTGAACGATCGAACATTTTTGATTTTGCCTTTGGCCCAACGGGCGATCTTTTTTACAGCAGGAGAATTGGAATTGATGATGATCAAAAGATACCGATCTGGGGAGGCGGCCGTCTGACTGGAAGAGTGGGAGGCTGGGACGTTGGAATAATGAGTCTGCAGACAGGAATAAGAAAGGATCCTGAAACCAGGGAAGAAATACTGCCGTCCATCAATAATTCAGTATTCAGGTTACGAAAAAAGATAGACCTGAACACAAATTCGTATATAGGAGGACTGATTACCTCAAAAATTGATGTTCATGGTAAGTATAACATAGGTTATGGTTTCGATGCAATACTAAATCTCTTTAAAAACGATTATCTCAAAATTGTTGCAGCAAGAACTACTGATTCGGACAGTGCAAAACGGAATTTCATTGACCCCGGGAAAATATATGTAAAATGGCAAAGGCGAACATATAAAGGACTGAATTATGACCTGACATATACCAGGGCTGGGAGCCACTATAATCCAGAGATGGGTTTTGAATACAGGAAGAACTTCAGCCGTTATGGGGCCGAAGCGGGTTATGGATGGATCCCCGGTGAAAGATCCAGATATTTGAAAAGGCATATGATTTCAATGAGTTCCAATCTCTATTCGCGCAACCTTGATCATGCTGTTGAGTCAATCGAAATCGAGCCTGAATATTCTCTTTCAACCAAAAGAGATCATAACTTCAGCCTAAGCATTCCTTTGCAATATGAATCTATAGTTGAAGAATTTGAGCTTTCGCCGGACGCAACAATACCGGTGGGTGAATACAGGTTTTTTGATATTGATCTAGGCTATACCTCGCCCCATGGGAACTGGCTCTTTTTGGAATCCACTATTTCAACCGGAATGTTCTATGACGGATGGAAAAATTCATTCTCTGTATACCCATCATTTACTTTGGGTGAAAGCTGGAACATGGATCTTGGGTACAGTATAAACCATATCACCTTTGATGAAAGAGACCAGAAGTTTCTTTCCCACCTGGCAAGGATCAAGCTGCTTTATATGTATTCTACAGCTCTGTCTGCTTCAAGCTATCTGCAGTTTAACAGCCTCTCCAGTGATTTTATATGGAATGTACGATTTCGATTCAATCCGAAAGAAGGAAACGATTTCTTCATCGTTTACAACGATAATATTAATGCCGGCAGGAGAAATTCTGAACCCTCTCTCCCCTTCAGCAACCAGCGTACATTATTGTTAAAATATACCTATACTTTCAGGGTACGATAAACACTGACCTGTCCTTTTTACTGACATTATTTTCAAATTTCATCCTGCTCAGTCTGATGGTATTAACCTGCCTGTTCTTAAAATCATATTAATATATATATATATATGTTACGTATTCGTTATCAATGATTTATTTGCAATTGATATAAATTTGTTATAATTTATTGTGTTTTGACAATTTATGAACAACTATTATGAAAAATAAAGTTGCCTTTGTAACGGTTGCTTCATTGTGTTTCATTCTGTTTGGATTTGTACTTCTTTCAGGATGTGAAAAAGAAGACACGTTTGACAAAGGAGCATTGATTGAATACCTTCAGGATCTGCCAACCATTGCCACAGTGATGCCTGCTGAAAAAGCGGCATCAAAGATAAACAGTGAAGTTGATACCACAACAGAGTATATCTACCATACAGATTATTATGAAACCGCTGCAGGATTCGATGAGCAGATCGTTTTAAATCCCCAGACGGATGTTATTTACCCGGGAGCCCTGGTAAAAGGGGAATCCATACTCGACGGGACGTATACACTGATCCCTGCAAAGAGAAAACCAATCACCATTTCCACATCGCTTACAGGCGGTAATGTTGTATCGGTTGTTGTTGATGACCCAAAATTGTCGACCGTCAGGGAGGCTGTGAACAGCCTGATGAAGCAGGAATACGATGTGCCTTATGCAAATATGGGATTTACTGTGGAACAGGCCTATTCTGAATCACAACTTGACCTTTCCCTTCATGCCAGTTACAAAGGTTTTGGACTGAATGTAAAGGGAGGATTTGATTTTTCAAATAATAATATCAAGACACGAATGGTGGCAAAATTCATACAGAGTTATTATACCCTTGATATGGATCTGCCAAATCACCCTTCCGACCTTTTTGAAGACGACGTTGACCGGACTTTATTCGGAACGTACATGCCAATGTATGTTTCAACGGTAACCTATGGCCGCATGGCTCTTTTTACCATCGAATCGTCACTAAGTGAAACGGAAGTTAAATCATACCTGAATGCTTCCTATGCCGGAGTGAATGCATCGGCATCCGCTGAATTTGATGAACTGAAAGCCAATTCAAGCATGAAGGTTTATATACTGGGTGGAGCCGGTGGTGATGCAGGAGCCACCATCAACGGATTTGAAGACTTCAAAAACTACATACAGGCCGGGGAAAATTTTTCCAAAACCTCTCCGGGGGCCCCCATCTCCAATAAGCTCAGGTACATCAAGGACAATAGCATAGGGAAGATTGTGTTTGCTGCTTCATACCCCATTGTTACTGCTCTACCCAGGACGGACAATCTTATCTATGACATAAAAACGCTTTTATATTACATGTATGCTGCATCCACCGACGGTGCAGGAGGTACGCTTGAGCTATACGGAGAAGTGTACTGCTATCCAAAAAGCCTTGGAATATCTGTGGCTCACGATCATTTTGCCAATGGCGATTTTGACGAATACAGTGAAACCTATTTCTCTGAAAATACCACTACTGCAAAAACGTGGACCGGATTGAAACAGACTGACGCTATCATGATAAATATCCAGATGCACGAGGATGACGGTACCAGCGATGACCATTATGGTGTTACGACTACTGAGATACCGGTAGCTGACATTATAACGGCAGTGGTCATGGGACAGAATTATGATAAAGAGGGAATGAAGGTGTATAACAGCACTCAATATCTTCAATTTACCATGCGCTTCAGCTATACATAGGAAAGGATAACCAGATGAGGTAATCCTTTACGATTTTATATTCTCTGCATATCAAAGAAAGTAACTACCAACAAAAACACCTTGTTATGAAAAACGCAGTCCAGAAGGTTTTTGCCGGAGAGAGCAGATCATCAGGTTTATTCTTTGCCGGAGTGAAATGTATTTTATTCGGAACTTTTCTTTTTATCACAGGATGCAATAAAGAGGAGGGACTACCCGGGCCATTCGATCCTATTAAAAATCCAGCAACTATCAGTGGTATTGATAATCTGGGTTCAGGCTATGATGTGTTCGAAACATTTGCAGATGTTTCTAAAGTCAAGGCTCCTATCCTGGATTATAATAAACTCAATTCTGATGGGCTTGTAGAAATGAAAAACCTTGAACACAGTACATTTCATACAACCTCAGGAACCACCATTACAGAATATTCGCAAGCCCTGAGTGTTTCGGTGGGTGTGTCGGGGAGTTATATGTTCTTCAGCGGGTCAGTAAAGACAAACTTCAGCTCGAACCGGTATTGTTATGATTCGTACTCTTTTGCCACGTATCACAGCATGATCAATAAATACCAGTTGCGCCTGCCAACCGACTGGAATGCTGATGATCTTAAGCCTTATCTTACAAAACAGGCGAAAGAAAAAATCAACGATCCATCCATTCCCCCTTCAGAAATATTTCAGATTTACGGGACACATTGTTTGACAGGATTGGTAATTGGGGGCAGGCTTGATTATAGTGTCTCTGCGCGTACCAGGGATCTCAAGGAAAGCGTGAGCATCGGCGTATATGCTGAAGCAAGTTTTTCGAAGGGGCTGGGTTCCGGTTCTATTAATACCGAAGTAATCACTGAAACTGATTACAATAAGTTTGCCACAAGCATGGAGAAACACCTTGAGGTGTATGGCGGGTCAAGCGAACTGGGACAGCACATCATCAACAAGGATGATTATGATGCCTGGATAGGCAGCATAGGAAACAACCTGGTGTTCTGCAACTATACCCAGAATGGACTTATCCCGATCTGGTATTTTTGTAATGATGCAACCAGGAAGGCTGCGCTGGAAACCGCCTATTCAACCTGGGCTACCGACAGAAATATCGAGGTATTTCCTGCTCCGAGGGTATGTATACTGGACCTGATCATTCTGGAGGGATCCAATGCCGCCAATCCATTTAAATATAACAACCGGGATTATTACAGATTGAACTATGATCTGAATGCAGACTGCGGCGGAGATACACCATACATCTGGATCTATTACCTACTGGGTATGGAAAATGATACGATCACACCCATAGCCGAAGTAGCCACAATTGATGAATCTGATGGTGAAAGTCTGGCAGCCCTGCCAGCCGGATTTGAAAAGATCAACCATGATCTTAACCGCGGTGCAGGCGGTGATTTTATCTATCTTGCCTATCGACGCAGGAACGACTATTCAGATAAACTGGTCACGGGATTAAGGGTGAATAATGCCTATACTTTCGGGACCGGCAGCAGCAATACCTGGTATGTGGTAACGGTGGGCTATACTTCGGCCATTCCTCAGGACCTTAACGAGGGTGCTGGAGGTTATGATATATATCTTCACTATACCAACCAATTTGTTGATGAAGAAGCTCTGCCAAGTAAATAATAGACATCCAAGTAAAACACAGTCATTATTCCTTCATTTCACTTAGTTCTCTTAATAACCAGGGAACAATCGGAACCCTATACGATTGTGACTTAATAGATTCTCACAACACCCATAGCATCGGCGCACAGGTTGGTATTGATAATCAAACAATGATGGTGTAATCCTTACAAAGAAATCCGGATGATCCTGTGACGGGGATAGAAGTTAATATTGAACCAGTTTTACAATCACTGCAGTATATGCAATTATTTCTACAAATGAATTTTTTATTTAACTTTCGTTAAAACTGGGTGAGCTGTTGTTACCTGTCATCCAATGCTATGCTCATATGAAAAAGCAATTCTTCATTTTCACAGTTTTTCTTGGTATCCTGGGCATCAACGGATCTTTCGCCCAGAGCGGAGAGAGCGGTTTTAAAAAGGTAACCATAAGTGCCGGGGGGAATAGTGTCACTGAAATACCGCCGTCATTTACCGTGGGCAAGTTGATTTTCAGGGACCAGAATGACGATCAGAGCATGGATGGGAACGAAGAAGGGACGATACGGTTTTATATAGCCAACACAGGTTTATTTGAAATCGGGGAGTTAACCATCACCATAACCGACACCGGTCAAAACGCCGGGTTAAGCTATCAAAACACGCACAAGGTAAAGGCATTAAAGCAGGGGGATTCGGTACTGGTAGTCATTCCTCTCTCCGCTAATGATAAACTGAAAGACGGAACGGCACATTTTAATATAAGCGTCACAGAGAATACGAGTTCCGCCTCCGGTACGGCTCAGATTGTTTTACCAACCAAAGAATCAACAGGCTCGCCGGTTATTGAATGGATATCTCCCGGTGCTGAACTGGAACGAACGGATTTCCCTGTATTTGAAATTGCCGCAAAGTTGAATTCGGGAACACGAATTACCGACCTGAAGGTGTATTTAAACGGGATGATTCCGGCAGACAAAAATGTTTTTACCATTCTGCCTACCGAACATCCGCAGGAATATCTGGTTCGAAGGAATCTTATCCTTGAGGAAGGATATAATGAGGTAAGAATAGAAGCACAAAACAACGGAGGAGTGTCAATCTCAGGGATACGCACTATTAATTATTCGGTTCAAAAAATTGACCAGACATACCGGGAAAAACGCCTAGCACTGGTCATGGGTAATTCCAATTATTCGCACAGCAATCCGCTGACCAATCCGGTGAATGATGCCCTGGCATTTGCCGAAGCACTAAAAGGATTGGATTTCACCGTGATGACATTTATCGATGCCGACCAGAAGACCATGAAACGGGCTATGGATGAGTTCGGAGAGAAGCTGCCTGAATTCAATGTGGGGTTATTTTATTTTGCAGGGCATGGACTGCAGGTAAACGGAATCAATTACCTTATCCCGGTTGATGCCAGCCTGCGTATTCAACAGGATGTTGATTATGATTGCATCGATGTGGGAAGGGTGCTGGGTAAGATGGAAGCGGCGAAGACCGCAACAAACATCATCATCCTGGATGCCTGCCGGGATAATCCTTTTGAGCGTTCGTGGAGCGGCAGAAGCGGGGGCAAGAGCAGCGGCCTTGCCTTTATGACGGCCCCCTCAGGCTCCATCATTGCGTATGCCACGTCACCGGGGAAAACAGCTTCCGACGGCACAGGGAAGAACGGGTTGTATACCGAAGCATTGCTTCAGTTTATCCATATCCCCGGTTTGCCCATCGAGGAATTCTTCAAGAACGTGCGCACCATGGTCGAACAGAGATCGAACGGGGTACAAACACCGTGGGAATCCACCTCCCTTAAAGGAAATTTCTTCTTCAAGGTAAAATGATCATTATAGCCATGAATACAGTGTTGCATCAAGAAGACCTGCCATGAGATTTTTTATCCTTCTCCTGTTTCTGCCAGTGATGTATCTGCAGGTAATTTCGGGGCAGCCGGTTGCCGAGGCAACCGATGTCAATTTCTGGCTTGAAGATGACAGGATCATCGTTGGTTACAGCATTATAACCCATACACCGGTTGAATATTTCGATGTGGATCTGAAATTCATCACCGAAACAAACGAGGAGATTATTCCCAAAGCACTAAAAGGCGATATTGGAAAAAATGTCAGGGTTGGCACCGGGAAAACCATTGTCTGGGATCCCGGCATGGACCAGACGGTCTTTTCAGGCAATATAAAAGCGGTAGTCACCATTATCCCATCAGTGATCTATTCAAGGGGGCCTTCTTACGCTATTCTGTCGGTGGCGGTTCCCGGATTGGGAGGTTATTTTTTGGAAGGGAACAAGATACGACCCGTGGCTGCCACTATCGGGACATTGGGATTAATGACCTACGGCATCATCAGTAAAGTTCAGGCTAACCGGTATTATGAAGATTACAAGCAGGGAAGCGACAGCGATGAATTCCAGGAGTTGTATGAACAGGCAAACCATGCGCATCACCGGTATTTTATCTCCACCCGGATCGCGGCAGCCATCTGGATCGCCGATGTGATCTGGGTGTACCGCAACGGTAACAGGAATAAAAAAGCAATCCGTCCCCTGCTGCAGACCTCGTCAGGCAGCGGCCTTACTATTAACTATATGAATAAGGAGGTACAGGTAGGGTACCGGTTTATATTCTAAAGTGCTGGAAAAATGAAATACGGTTTGTATAAACCTGTCATAGTGGTTTCTCTTTTATTTGCCTTATCGGG
>JAXDBV010000180.1:0-5516 GCA_034678415.1 Bacteroidales bacterium | reverse complement strand
CGGAGGGCTGAAGACTCCTCATTTTTTCGTTTTTGACGAACAGCGGAGGCTGGTGTATACCGGCAGGGGGATCGACAGCCCGCGCGATCCGTCACGCATGACCGTCAATGATCTTGACCGGGCGCTGGATGAACTCACATCCATGAAGCCCGTGTCGGTCACCAAAACCAATCCTATCGGCTGTAATATCAAATGGGAAGGGAAGGATGCTAAATGGATGCCCCCCGAAGCGTGCGACCTGGTATAAAAAAGAAGGCCGGCTTGCACCGGCTCTCTTTTTAAACCCGGCATAGGTACCGGGTTGACCATATACATGGATGTGCCTGGGAGGAAGCTTACCATCCGCTTGAAAAGGACCTGACAGACGGTCTATCTGACAGGTCCTTGTGGAAACTCATTCGTATCATCCGGTTTATACAATCACCAGCGAAGCACAGGAAAGAAAAGACCGGACAAACAAGTTCCACTTCTCACCAAAAAATCTTCCAGAATGAAGATGATCACAAGTACCAAATGGTTGCGTGGGGGATAAAAAAAAATGATAAAAATATTAACATCGTGTGTTGAAAAGGCATGCCGCTATGGTTGGGGAAAGATATCATCCGGGTAGGTGATGCCGGTAAGGCACAACCCGCATGCCGGTGCCGACGGACCCGCTTTGCCCCGGTCCTTCATGAGAATGATCTGTTCAAACCCGGCCGGATCGAGCCTGCCCCGCCCCACCATGAGCATGGTGCCGACGATCGCCCTTACCATATTCCTCAGGAAACGGTCGGCCGTGATAATAAATACCAGTTTCGTCCCCTGATCTTCCCATGCGGCGTGATCAATGCGGCAAAGGGTTGTCTTGTTGCCCGAGTGGAGCCTGCTGAAACTGGTGAAATCGTCATGTCTCTTCAGTATCCTGCAAGCCTCCTCCATGGCAGGGACGTCCAGCCCCGCATGGTAGTAATGCGAATAGTCCAGCAAAAAAGGATCCTTGACACGTGTGATGGTATATTCATAGGTGCGGCTGAGGGCGCTGAACCTCGCATGTGCATCATTTCTTACTCGAACGATCTTCTGTACCGCAACATCATCGGGAAGGATGCCATTCAGACGGTACACAACATTCTTTTTCCCGTCAAGATCATCATTCTCCGTATCAAAATGAGCAATGAAAAAGGAGGCATGAACACCGGCATCCGTCCGTCCTGACCCCGTGGTACATATCTTCCCGCGGCAAAGAACCGACAAGGCTTCATCCATCACCTGCTGAACCGTACGCCCGCTGGATTGCGACTGCCAGCCGCAAAACGCAGTGCCCTTATACGACAGCTGTATGAAATAACGAACCATGCCTGCCCGGTTACCAGCGCAAAGGTATTAAAATCATCTTAGCAGGAATAAATAATATAAAATGCTAAACATTAAAAAATATGGCAAACTGACTCGATAATGTTAATATTAATTAAAACATTCTCCAATAATGGTTTAACAATTTTTAACTTGACTTTTGCCAATTTATCCCCAAATTTGTGAGCCAAATTTACGTACTGAAAAATCATTGTCATGTCATTAGCCTGCCTGTAAAACTGACACGTGGCAGGCAGAAAATTCAAAACACTGATCTTATGCATAGCAATATCGACATCAAGGAACTGAACGACAAGGTCCAGGCGGAAAGCGCGTTTGTTGATCTCATCAACCTGGAGATGAAGAAAGTGATTATCGGACAGAAACACCTGCTTGACAGCCTCATGATTGGATTGTTATCCAACGGCCATATCTTGCTGGAGGGGGTGCCGGGCCTGGCAAAGACACTGGCTATCAACACCCTTGCCGGAACCATCAATGCCCGTTTTAGCCGGATACAGTTCACCCCCGACCTGTTACCGGCCGACCTCATAGGGACGATGATCTACAGCCAGAAGAGCGAGGATTTTGTTGTGAGGAAAGGCCCCATCTTTGCCAATTTCATCCTGGCAGATGAGATCAACCGTTCCCCTGCCAAGGTGCAGAGCGCTCTCCTCGAAGCCATGCAGGAACGGCAGGTGACGATCGGTTCCAACACGTATAAGCTGGAAGAACCCTTCCTGGTGCTGGCCACACAGAACCCCATCGAGCAGGAAGGGACCTACCCGCTGCCCGAAGCCCAGGTGGACCGCTTCATGCTCAAAGTAGTGATCACCTACCCGGAATACGAGGAAGAACGGCTCATTGTGAGGGAAAACCTGGCCAGTGAGTTCCCTCATGCCAGCGCCATCATGAAACCCGGCGATATCATACGCGCACGGGAAGTGGTGCGCGATGTGTATATGGATGAGAAGATCGAGAAATACATCCTCGATATCGTCTTCTCCACCAGGAAACCCGAAGAATACAAGCTCCCCGGGTTCAAATCGATGATCAGCTACGGAGGATCACCCAGGGCAAGCATCTACCTCGCCCTGGCAGCCAAAGCATATGCATTCATCCGGAGAAGGGGATATGTTATCCCCGAAGATATACGGGCCGTGTGCCACGACGTCCTGCGTCACAGGATGGGCCTTACCTATGAGGCCGAGGCAGAAAACATTACAACGGAAGATATTATTACGGAGATACTGAACACGGTTGAAGTGCCATAGAATACGATGAGAACAGGTATCATCATAGTACTGCTGATCGGTGTCTGCCTTGCCGCTTCTTCCCAGCACTATGTGGGAATGAGCACGGATGAGATCATTGCAGCCATGAAACAGGAACATGGCGATTTTATCCGGCAGAAAAATGTGATCAACAAAACGTTCAAATACCTCAAGTATGTCGATCTTCTTGAACAGAGAACCATACTCTTCTTCCTCAATGAAGGCGATACCTGTATCTATGTCAAATATATGCTCGACTATGAATTCCTGGATGTTTACAGGGATTATTACGACAAGCATTACAGGAGCATTGACCATCATGAATGGGTGGATGTGGGGCGAGGTACGATACAACATATCAGGCTCAGGGAGGAAGACTGGTTCTTTACCCTGCTGATCGAACCGGCTAACCATAACAGGTAATTATGGAGACATCGGAACTGCTGAAGAAGGTTCGTAAGATAGAGATCAAAACCCGGGGCCTGTCGAAACAGGTGTTCGCGGGTCAGTACCATAGTGCCTTCAAAGGCCGCGGTATGACCTTCAGCGAGGTGAGGGAATACCAGTACGGCGATGATATCCGTAACATCGACTGGAACGTGACGGCACGCTTCAGCCATCCGTATGTCAAGCTGTTCGAGGAGGAACGTGAGCTTACCGTCATGCTCCTGGTCGACGTCAGCGGCTCCCGCAATTTCGGCACACAAAGCCGGATGAAGAAGGATATGATCACCGAGATAGCGGCCGTCCTCTCTTTCTCGGCAATCGAAAACAATGATAAGATCGGCATCATGTTCTTCTCCAACAAGGTGGAGAAATTCATCCTGCCGCAGAAAGGACGCAAACATATCCTCCATATCATCAGGGAACTGCTGGATTATGAACCTGTGAGCACAGGAACCAACTTCACCGAACCCCTGCGGTATATAACCAATGCCATAAAAAAACGATGCATTGCCTTTGTTATCTCTGACTTTATCGGTAACGGTTTTGAAGAAGCCCTCCGTATCGCCAACAGCAAACACGACATCGTTGCCCTCCAGGTATATGATATCCGTGAGACAGAGATGCCGGATATCGGGCTGGTACGCTTCCGGGATGCGGAGACAGGCGAGGTGAAATGGATCGATACAACGGGCAAAAAGATACGGGGGCAATATAATGAATGGTGGACAATGCAACAGAAGAACGCACTTGATATCTTCCGGAAATCGGGAGTGGATCATGTGTCGATAAGAACGGACATGGATTACGTGCAGCCATTGATACGGTTGTTTAAAAGAAGGGAGAGACGGGCCTGATGAAGGGGATGGCACCACATATCCGCTTCTTCCTCCGTGGAGCCGTCATACTGGTGATCCTCCACTTTCCTGTGAGGGTTTCCGGACAGGCCACCCGCATCAGGGCTGTGCTCGATACCAACGAGATACTGCTGGGCGACCAGATATACTTCAGGCTGGAAGCCAACGCCGGCATTGGTACCAGAGTTCAGTTCCCCTTCATCCCCGATACCCTCACGCGTGGTATAGAGGTGCTTGACCGTTCACCCGTCGACTCAGTGAGGATGAAAGATCAGACCGTCACCTATCTGCAGCGTCTGCTGATCACCGGCTTTGACAGCGGCTACTTTGAAATACCGCCCCTTCCTTTCATCATACACAGCGGGGATAAAGCCGATACCCTGCTAAGCTTGCCCCAATTACTGGTGGTGAACAGGATGCTGGCCGACACAAGCATCACGATCTACGATATTAAAACCCCGTATGGTGCTCCTGTCTCCTTACGGGAATTACTGCCGTTCATCATCGGCGGTCTGGGTCTGGCTGTCCTCGTGGCCGGAACGATTTATTACGTGAGAAGAAGAAGGAAAAACCTGCCCTTGTTCGACCTGTCGAAGCCTTCGGAGCCACCCCATGTCATCGCCCTGCGGGAGCTCGAGAAGCTGGCGGCAGAGAAGCTGTGGCAGAAAGACATGATAAAGCAATATCATAGCCGGCTCACTGAGATACTCCGTACCTATATTGAACGGAGATACACTATCCCTGCGATGGAACAGGTTACGGCTGAGATCATCGAAGACCTCCGCCGGGTACCGGGCATGGGAAATGATCTGTGTGAGCAGGTACTCGGTATCCTCTCTTTGGCCGACATGGTCAAGTTTGCCAAATACCGCCCCTTGCCCGATGAACATGATAAAAGCATGCTCCTTGCATATAAATTTGTGCAGGAGACGCGCCCGGTGGAGGTTCTTACAGGAAAAGAAGCCGGGAAACAGGATGAAGACAGGGACGAAGCAACGGTTGAGATCAGTGCAGATAAGACAGTATACAAGCGGGAAGAGGGCATGGAAAAAAATAAATGAGGGATGTTTGATACAGGTAACATACAATTTGCACAGCCGTATTTTCTTCTTCTTCTGCTGGTCATACCCGTGATGATTGCATGGTATGTATGGCGCGGGAAGGAGAACTACCCGTCTGTCCGTCTGTCGTCTCTCAGGGGATTTGAGGGGAGCGGCAGGCCGTTCAGGCTGTACCTGCATCATTTACTCTTCATTCTGCGCCTGGTCATTGTTGCACTGCTGGCTGTCGTTCTTGCCCGCCCGCAGTCGACAAACCGCTGGGAGAACGTCTCCACGGAAGGGATTGATATCATCATCGTGCAGGACATTTCCGGGAGCATGCTGGCCCGCGATTTCATCCCCGACAGGCTGGAAGCAGCCAAAGCGGTGGGTATTGAATTCATCTCGGGCAGGATCAACGACAGGGTGGGGCTCGTGGTTTTCAGCGCCGAGAGCTTTACGCAATGTCCGCTGACCACCGACAGGGCTGTCGTGGTAAACCTCCTGAACAGTGTGAAGAGCGGGATGATACAGGATGGAACGGCGATAGGCCTGGGCCTGGCTAC
>JAXDBV010000179.1:0-7460 GCA_034678415.1 Bacteroidales bacterium | reverse complement strand
TGATACTCAAAATGTGAGACGGCGGCCACCCCGATACCCATACGGCCATAAAATCCCGTATTTACAGTGACTCCGACCTTTCCCCTGTCGGGAAGTTCCACCTTCTGCTGTGAGTATGTAGCGGTACAAAGTCCTGGTAAAAGAAGGATTAAAAAAAAGCCTTTTGTGTTCATGACAGTATTATTACTGGAATAAATGTATGAATTTTAATCATTCCAACAGTCAGTCGGCTTACCGTCTTAAAATAAAAATCCCTGTGGGTTTAACAGGCAGGGAGACCAGTGATTGGAAACAAATCTTCATGTTTTTTCGTAACAATACTGGCATGCTTATTGACCGGTTTTTCATATGAAAGGTGAGTTATGCTTAATTTCGTGTCTTACAGCATAAATACTGCACTTATGAGAGCATTATATTTACTGTTATTTGTATTTCTTCTTCCATATCCATTCCTTTTCAGCCAGGAGGCCGACTTGTACAGTGAGAACCGTGTGGCGCTTGTGATTGGTAATGGTGATTACCTGTCAGGTCCGCTGATCAATCCGGTGAACGATGCACGTTCCATGGCCAGGGCGCTCCGTGAAGCGAAATTCAATGTGCTTCTCCGTGAAAACCTGAGCAACCAGGCGGAAATGAAACAGGTTATCCGTGAGTTTGGCGATATGTTGAAAGCGGGTGGTACCGGGCTGTTTTATTATGCCGGTCATGGATTACAGGTCAAAGGGTATAATTACCTGGTTCCGGTAAATGCTGTGATCAGGAATGAGGAAGAAGTGGAATATGAGGGGGTAGAGGTGGGTTTTGTGTTGGCCCAGATGGAAGCCGCCCGTAACCGGGTGAATATTGTGATTCTCGATGCCTGCAGGAATAATCCTTATGCACGGTCATTCAGGGATATTAAACAGGGACTGGTGGGTATGAATGCCCCCACAGGAACACTCATCGCCTATTCAACCGCCCCAGGATCAACCGCTGCCGATGGAACGGGTGTGAACGGACTTTATACGCAGGAGCTCCTCTACCAGATAAAGCGCCCGGGCCTTAAGATTGAAGAGGTTTTTAAAAATGTCCGTGCAGAAGTAGTACGGAAAAGCGATGGCATGCAGACCCCTTGGGAATCGTCCTCGCTCATTGGTGATTTCTATTTTGTTCCAACCGAACAATCGTATGCCATTGTTGTGCAACCTTCTGAGACAGAGTCGGTGAGGAGTGTCCAGTGGCAGGCTGACAGCCGGGGATATACCATCCTGGTGAACGGAGAGGATGTAACCGAGGAAACGGACTCGATCGAATCGGGGCAAGACCTGGTGGTGATTCAGAAGGGAACCAACATGCGATACCTGCTGCGAAACTACTGGAACAACCGCGACCAGAAACTTCGTTCGGCGGAGATCCTTCCCTCGGCAACGTCTGATTATTATGATAAAAGCGAGTCAACGGCTGAGCATGTCCCTATCACAACGGCCACATGGAAAGCCAGCCCGGAAGGGTACTACTGGTTGTATGTCAATGGAGTGGATATAAGCAAGGAGACTACCTATACCGCAGAAGAGGGGAACCTGAAAGTTTACCATACCCCCAGTAAAACCACATTCCTCCTGGTGGACTTTTTCAACCGGCTGGACAATAACGTGAGAGAAGCCACGATTGTTAAGCCCGGGATGCAGAAGAAATTATCCGCCTATGTCACTGAAGGAAAAATCAATGCACGCTGGCATGCCAATAATGAAGGTTACTTCTGGCTGGAAGTGAATGGTGTGGATATTACCGATGAGGTGACACACCGCCTGGAAGGCAATAACCTGTATGTGCATCATGCCATAACCAACCGCACATACCTGTTGAAAAACTTCGTTAACCGCCTGGATAATATTTGGAGAAAAGCCGTCCTTGTGACAGACAGGGATAACAAATGAGACTGACTGATTATTCCAAATGAAAACATGATGAAATACATTTTTTACATTGCAACTGCAGGGATACTGTTACTGCATTGTAATATTCGGAGTGCTCATGCACAGCTCTCATCGGTAAGAGATTCCCGGACCGGTATCGGTATTCATTTCAACATGGGGAAGATCGACCAGGATCCGGGGGCTGTCATGTCGCTGGAAGGTGAATATAACTTGTGGGGCCATCTTTCACTGGGAGGAGGCTACACATATGTCGATGGTCATATGGTACAGGCTCAGTGCGTTGATCTGTTTGCCAAAGGTTACCTGTTGAACAGGTCGCTGGATATCTATGTACAGGCAGGTGCGGCCGTTGCAGTAGGCAAAAATACCGGTCAGGATATCTATCCCTTGTTCAGGGGCGGCATGGAATGGCAGAGCGGCAAAGGTGTGTTCATTGGATTGGAGGGAGCAACACTGCTGCAAACCGACCACCCTGGCTTCCTGTTTGGTATCGTCTTGGGATTCAGATTCCAGTGAACGGGGTTTCCTTAAACTAACCGGCGACAAGCTCCTCCCGGTAAAAATACTCTGCTGTTGGTATATGTAGGGAAACGGTATGGCGTGCAGGCATATACACGGTAATCCGTTTTATCAGGGCAGTAAATCTCAACGTTGCTACATACACACACCCTTGGAAATCTATTGGTAAGGCATAGTGCCAACACCACGGTTCAAGGTATAAACCGGCAGTGCCCGGGCCTGGCTGTCCCTCAGTGATCGCGGCAACACCTGCTATTCGTTCGGCCAGGCATTTTTTATCCTCTCACTTTTTCTGGACGATTGCCCGCCCTGATGACCAGCAACCCCGGCAAGGCACGGTATGCCTTCAGCGGTGCCAATCCACAGAAGAACAGGATAATACGGATTTGTTTCACACCTGTAATGGAAAAACTACTGAACTGAACTTCAAAATATATGGGAGGCAGATCACAGCCAGGAAAGAATTGAGCCAATGGCTTTTGGTAAAAGACTTCTTGTCACCTCAGCCTGGTTGAAGGAATACAGGATTATTATCTTTGCGGTCATATTGGAAATTGCGGTAATAAATCCGTGAAAATTACGAATATATATCGCATAAGATTCAGTAAATAATACCACATCAGGCAGGGATTACCTGTTTACCGGACGGGATGAGGCTGCCGGTTTCTATTTTTTTACCTTTGTAAAAAACGCCTGGATGAACTTTATCGATGTCATTCTTCTGGTATGCATTGCCTGGGGTGTTTACCGGGGTTTTACCAGGGGGTTCATCATCGAACTGGCGTCGCTACTGGCGCTGGTTCTGGGGATATGGGGAGCCATCAGGTTCTCCGGATTAACAGCCGACTGGCTTATGCGTCAGTTTGAAATGACAGGCCGTTACCTTCCCGTTATGGCATTTGCCGTCACATTTCTCCTGATCGTTATTGGAGTGCATCTTTTGGCCCGATTGATAGACGGGCTGGTTAAGGCCATCGCCCTGGGACTTTTGAACCGTCTGATGGGAGTGGTGTTCGGTGTGTTTAAAGTAGCCTTTGTACTGAGTATCATCCTGGTCATTTTAAATACCATCCACAGGCAGATACCTTTTCTCCCCGAGAAGAAAATTGAGGAATCGGTGCTGTATGGTCCCTGCTTAAAGCTGGCTCCTGCTGTATTCCCATATCTAAATTTTGAAGACATCAAAAAAAAGCTGAAGCCTGCGCCGGCCGACAGCACGGCCGTTCCAGTCTGAGTTACTCACCGGATGGTAGGCTTTATTTCTTTTGCTATCTTTGGAAGATAAAAATTCCGGGATGAAGAATTTCGTTGAAGAACTGCGGTGGCGGGGCATGATACACGATATGATGCCGGGAACAGAAGAGCTGATAAAGCAGGGGATGACCACTGCCTATATCGGTTTTGATCCCAGCTCGGACTCACTGCACATCGGCAGCCTTGTACAGATCATGATGCTCAGGCATTTCCAGGAATGCGGTCACAAGCCTCTGGTGCTGATCGGCGGAGCTACGGGTATGATTGGTGATCCGTCGGAGAAAGCACAGGAACGGCAACTGCTGGATGAGGAAACCTTACTGAAAAACCAGAGGGCGATAAAGGCACAGCTGTCACGTTTCCTTGACTTTAATCCTGACCGTCCCAACGCAGCTGAATTGGTGAACAACTATGAATGGATGAAAGAATACAGTTTTCTGGGCTTCATCCGCGATATCGGTAAACATATTACCGTGAACTATATGATGTCGAAGGATTCGGTGAAGAAACGGTTGAGCCAGGACTCGCGCACGGGTATGTCGTTCACCGAATTTTCGTACCAGCTCGTACAGGGAACCGATTTTCTTCATCTTTACCGGCAAAAAAACTGCCGTCTTCAGATGGGCGGTTCTGATCAATGGGGAAATATTGTTACCGGCACGGAACTGATACGTCGCAAGCTGGGTGGGGAAGCGTATGCTCTCACATCGCCCCTTATCACCAAATCTGATGGAGGGAAATTCGGTAAGACCGAGGAGGGAAACATATGGCTTGATCCGTCAAAAACGTCCCCCTACAAGTTTTACCAATACTGGCTGAACACTTCAGATGAAGATGCCGGGAGATATATCAGGATATTTACCATGCTTTCGAAGGAAAGGATTGAAAAGCTCATTGCCATGCACGAAGAGAAGCCTCATGAACGCATTTTACAAAAAGAGCTGGCAAGAGAGGTGACGATGATGGTACATTCGTTAGAGGATTATGAAGCGGCGGCGGAAGCATCACAGATACTTTTCGGTGCAGGAACCACCGAGTCGCTAAAGAGAATGGATGAGAATACCTTCCTCTCAGTGTTTGAAGGGGTACCGGTATATGACATAAAAAAGCATGACCTTCATGCGGGTATTGCGTTGATAGACCTGTTGTCGGTGCATTCGAAAATCTTCGCATCAAAAAGTGAAGCTCGCCGGCTGGTAGATGGGGGAGGCCTCAGCATCAACAAAGAAAAAGTGGATAATCAGAACCTGGTTGTTGACGGGAAGTTCCTTTTGAATGACAAGTACATCCTTGTACAGAAAGGAAGGAAAAACTATTTTCTGATACGGTGCATCGATTGATCCACCGGACAGGAGAAGAATATCAACCAACACATATAGCCTTATGGAACAGGAATCCAATACCCGTTATGATTTCAGTTCACGGAACCTGCTATTGTTTGCATGGAAGAAAAGAGTCCCTCTGGTGATCATTTCAGTTATTGCTGCAGTGGCCTCGGTTATTGTATCATTATTGATCACTCCGAAATATGAATCGACCGTTGTGCTCTTTCCAACCACATCTGTGTCGGTGTCAGAAGCGCTGGTGTCCGCCAGTCCATATGCGACAAATGAGCTGCTGTCTTTCGGTGGGGAGGAAGAGGTAGAAAGAATATTACAGATCCTGTATTCAGATATTATCAGGGAGAGACTGGTGCAGGAATTTGACTTGTTCAATCATTACCGGAT
Source organism: Bacteroidales bacterium (assembly GCA_034678415.1). Taxonomy (GTDB): domain Bacteria; phylum Bacteroidota; class Bacteroidia; order Bacteroidales; family VadinHA17; genus JAXDBV01. The sequence continues at coordinate 2,044 of JAXDBV010000179.1, read as the reverse complement.
CGACCCGGATTCAAAATACCGTTACACCGAACTGTACTCGGAAATGGATGATAACATTTCTTTCCGGAAGACGGAATTTATGTCGATAGAGATAAAGGTACTTGATGCCGATCGTGCGTTAGCTGCTGATATGGCAAATGAAATTGCATCGTTGCTTGATTCGGCCATTAACCATATGCAGAAGAAGAAAGCTATTGAAGCCTTTGAAATAGTGAAGAAGGAGTTCAACAAACTTGAGAAGGAGATAGCTCACCTGGAAGATTCTTTCAGGAGGACAGGCAGCGCAGGGATAGAGGAATATCTTAAGCTGGAAAATGCAAGGTTAAGTCAGTTGAAAGGCAAGTACCTTCAGGCGAAGGTAGATGCTGAACAGAATTTGCCCCATACCTTCGTAGTTTCAAGGGCATCCCCGGCAGAGAAAAAAGCCTATCCCAAACGGTCGGTCATTGTGGTTGTTTCGACATTATCCACTTTTCTGCTGGCTCTCTTTGTGCTTGCCCTGGTAGAATCTCTCAAGCTGCAGTCATGAGGTATGCCACGGTGATAGGTTCATCAACGCGGAATTATTTTTTACTCGGGGGCATCGTCCTGCCTTTTATTGGCCTGAACCTATACCTGATGTCGGAGGGAATATACCTGCTAAACCTTTTGCCATTGGTAATATTGTTCAGCTGGATTGCATTCACATCCCTGGATACCCTCCTGCTGGTTACCGTTTTCTTCACTCCCGTGTCGGTTCAGTTGTCCTTGTTTATCAAGGGACTGGATATGGACCTTTCATTACCTACTGAGCCTTTCCTCATCCTGATTATGGTACTGTATCTGCTGAAGGTGATCCTGGAGAAGGGCCCGGACAGAAGACTGTGGCGTCATCCTGTGTCCATAGCTGTTTTCATTTACCTGGCATGGATGCTGCTGACAGCTCTTACCAGTACGATGCCGGGTGTGTCATTAAAGTATTTTGTGGCCAGGTTGTGGTTTATCATTGCCTTTTATTTTCTGGCATCACAGGTATTTTTGGGGGGAAAGAACATAGAAAAGTATATATGGGCATATATTATTCCCTTTATCCTGGTGATTGGATATACCTTGTATCAGCATTCACAACAGGGTTTGGTAAACCAGATGGCGTCGCATTCGGCAGTGCATCCTTTCTATAATGATCATACGGCATATGGATCGGCTCTTGCGATGTTGCTGTCGTTTTTGTTTTCAACCGCCATATTCCGTGGGGTAAGACCTGGCCGCAGGGTTTGGGTAGTACTGCTTCTTTTCCTTTTTTCCTTTGCGACGGTCTTCACCTATTCAAGGGCTACCTGGCTCAGCCTGCTGTTTGCCCTGGTTGTTTACATTCTGGTGAAGATGAGGATACGATTGATGAGTTTGTCTCTGATAGTGCTGCTGGCTGGTATTTACATTTACCTGTTCAGGACAGAGATCATCATGAAGATGGAGGAGAACAAGCAGACATCGTCAAAGGAGTTTACCGAACATATACAGTCGATGGCTAATATCACGTCGGATGCTTCCAATGCCGAGAGGATTAATCGCTGGAAATCAGCCATCAGGATGTACCGCGAGCGGCCCTTGACAGGCTGGGGTCCCGGCACATACCAGTTCAAGTATGCTCCCTTTCAGCGGTCGCGGGAGAAGACTTATATCTCCACCGATTTTGGTGATCAGGGCACCGCTCACAGCGAATACTTCGGTCCCCTCAGTGAGTCGGGATTACCGGGTCTTTTGTCTGTGCTTCTCCTTGTGTTAACGGCGGTTTATACCGGATTGAGAACATACCGGCGCCTCCCCCCAGGAAGGATGAAGATGATTACCATGTCGGTATTCCTTGGACTAGTGACCTATTTTACGCACGGCATGCTGAACAACTTTCTCCATTCAGACAAAGCCTCGGCGCTTGTCTGGGGCTTCATTGCCATACTGGTGGCGATTGACTTACAATCGGGAGGAAAGAAGGAATTGAAGGTTAATGGAATTGAACCCCGATAATGGTTATATCATCAAAAATGTTTTTGTTCCCTTTCAGGAT
>JAXDBV010000178.1:0-6444 GCA_034678415.1 Bacteroidales bacterium | reverse complement strand
GTTTACTGATTGCCATGAGGTGTGGTTCATCGTGAGTCCTCATAATCCACTAAAGAAAAAGTCTCGGCTCCTGAATGATTACCAGAGGCTTGAGATGGTGAACATGGCCATTGGCGACGACCCGCGGTTCAGGGTATCGGATATCGAGTTCGGCATGCCGCGTCCATCCTACACCATTGACACCCTTATGTACCTGAAGGAGAAGTACCCGCAACGCCGGTTCATTCTCATCATGGGTTCGGATAACCTTGAATCATTTGAAAGATGGAAGAACTATGATCAAATCATCGGGCAATATGAGGTTTATGTGTATCCCCGGCCCGGGGTCAACCCGGCAAAGGTATTCCGTCATTCTTCGATCAGGCATGTAGACGCTCCACTGATAGAGATCTCCTCAAGCTTTATCCGTGAATCCATCAGAAAAGGAAAGGACATGAAGTTTTTCCTTCCCGAACAGGTATACAGGTACATCACGGAGATGAATTTTTACAGGAAGTAAGCGACAATCATCCGGGCTGCACCATTGCAACGATCTCCATACCGCGGCGTATTGCCTTTTCGTTCAGGGGTATCATATGATGATATCGTTCCGGCAATGATTTCATCAAACCCTTGACCACGTTTTCCAGTTTCAGGACAGGTTTCACTTTCAGGAATCCCCCGAGGACGATCATGTTGAATATTCTGGTCGATTCCATTTTTGCTGCTTCCTCGGCGGCGTCGACACGGTAAATCTTAATATCCTGCCTGGAGGGATGGCGGGTGATCCCATTGCTGTCATATATCAGCACTCCTCCGGGTTTGACGGCAGGTTCAAACTTATCCATTGACTGCTGGTTAAGGATGATAGCGGTATCGTAGGCATCGAGGATGGGTGAGCTGATCCGTTCGTCGCTGATGATCACGGTAACATTTGCCGTACCACCTCTCATTTCAGGGCCGTATGATGGCATCCAGCTCACCTCTTTGCCTTCCATCACGCCGGAATAACCGAGTATTTTCCCCATGGACAGTACTCCCTGTCCGCCAAACCCGGCTATGATAATTTCTTCGGTCATGGGTTAAATTATTTATTGGTTTCTGATGTATCGGGCACTTTAAGGTCGCCCAGGGGATAATACGGGAACATATTTTCTTCCATCCACTTATTGGCGGCCACTGGTCTCATTTTCCATCCCGAGTTGCAGTTGGACAGTACCTCGATAAAGGAGAGGCCCAAATTTCGTTTCTGGTATTCAAACGCGTTGCGCACGGCTTTTTTCGTTCTGCGCACATGGGTGGGTGTATGGACGGCCTGCCGCGTGACATAACAGGTACCGGGCAGTGTGGCAACGATATCGGTGATTTTAATTGGATACCCCATCATTTTTGTGTCGCGTCCGAAGGGGCATGTAGAGGCTTTCATGTTGGGCAGGGTTGTCGGAGCCATTTGTCCGCCGGTCATCCCGTAGATCCCGTTATTGATGAAGACGATGACGATGTTTTCGCCTCGGTTACAGGTATGGATGGTTTCGGCCGTACCGATGGCGGCAAGGTCGCCGTCGCCCTGGTAGGTAAAGACAAACTTTTCAGGCATGAGGCGTTTCACCGCGGTAGCCAGCGCGGGAGCCCTGCCATGTGCCGCTTCCTGCATATCAATATCCATGAAATAGTACATCAGTACTGAGCAGCCTACAGGTGCTATGCCGATTGTATCCGACTGTATACCCATCTCATTGATCACTTCGGCAATGATCCTGTGTGTGGTACCATGCCCGCAGCCGGGGCAGTAGCTGAGTACCTGATCGGTCATCACCCGGGTTTTTGTATAGACCAGGTTTTCAGGTTTTATTATATCATCGAGCGTCACTGTTGCCATTTCATTTTCCTCCTACTAGTTGTTTTTCAAGATGATCCGATACTTCTTCCGGAGCAGGGATGATCCCACCCATACGGCCGTAGAAATCAACTTTTACTTTTCCGTCAACGGCGAGCCTTACATCCTCCACCATTTGTCCTGAGCTCATCTCCACGGTGAGTATACCCCTGATGGTGTTCGTCATTTCACTGATGGTTTTATACGGGAATGGCCAGAGGGTGATGGGACGGAAGAGTCCCACCTTAATTCCTTTTGCCCTGGCCAGCTGAGCGGCTTTTAGGCACACCCTGAAGCTTGTGCCATAGGCAATGAGCAGGTATTCGGCATCGTCACACATCAGTTTTTCGAAACGCACCTCTTTCTCTTCTATCTCGCGGTACTTGCGCTGTAGTTTTTTATTATGCTCTTCATGCCTTTTGGGGTCGAGGTCAAGGGATGTGATGATGATATGATCGCGCCCCGGTTTTTTACCAGTGGTGGCCCATGGAAGGATTTCCTTGCTGCGGGGTATGGGATCGAACAGTTCCACCTTTTCCATCATCTGTCCCAGGGCACCATCTGTAAGGATCATGGCGGGATTTCGGTACCTGAAGGCCAGGGTGAAAGCAAGGGGAACGAAATCAGCCATTTCCTGCACAGATGATGGAGCGAGGACAATGAGCCGGTAATCACCATGGCCGCCTCCCTTGGTAGCCTGGAAATAGTCGCACTGCGAGGGCTGTATGGTACCCAGCCCCGGTCCGCCGCGTACCACGTTTACCACCAGGCATGGCAGTTCGGCACCGGCAATATAGGATAATCCTTCCTGCATGAGGCTGATACCCGGGCTGGATGAAGTGGTAACTACTTTCTTCCCGCATGCTGCACCGCCATATACCATATTGATGGCTGCCAGTTCGCTTTCGGCTTGCAACACAACCATGCCCGTGGTTTCATATGGCTTTTCTGCCATCAGGTACTCGAGCACCTCCGATTGCGGGGTGATGGGATAGCCGAAATAGCCGTCTGCGCCGGCCCGAATTATCGCCTCGGCAATCGCCTCATTCCCCTTCATTAACCTTAACTCTCCCATAATCAATATATTATAAGGTTGTTACTCCACTTTTACCCTGTATACAGAAATCACACCATCAGGACACACAATGCCACAATTGACACAGCCTGTGCATGCCTCCGGGTTTACCATAAAGGCAAAATGGTATCCTTTACCGTTCACCTCCTTTGACATACCGATCACTTCTGTAGGGCATGCACCCACACATACTTCGCAACCTTTACATTTTTCAGTATCGACAACAATGGCTCCTCTGACTTTTGCCATAATGATATTATTTTAGTAGTATAAAATCAAAGATAGAAAAGTAAATATACCGGATACATGTTTAATATCATGACTTTCGGAACAACTGTTAATACCGGCCTGTAATTTTTTTTAATCCTGCACGGGGGGATGGTGTTCCCTGAACCGAGTGAGTCGTTGTTCGAGAATGGGTATCTGATCCGGGTCAATTTGTGACACACAGGCTCTGAGTCCTTCTGTCCGTTCGCTGCCTGTGATCTCGAGCGATATGGCACTTATCCCATAATAGAGCAATTCTTCAACCAGCTGTGTTCCTGTAAATCCGGGATATGCAACAGTAAAATAAAATCCGTCGGCTATCGGTTGATCGATATCCATATCATAAACAATGGTAAAGCCGTACCTGGTGAACAGTTCCTTAAGCACACGGGCTCGTTGTCCATAGGTACGCACCGAATCCACAAAATTATATTTCCCCTCATTGACAGCGTCCAGTATGGCTGCCAGGCCATACTGTGCAGAATGTGCGCAGCCGGCCGAGAGGCTATATACGGCTCCATAGATCATGGCATGACCGAACCGGCCGGATGTATAGTATCTCAGCAGGTCGGGATAGGTTCTGTTGAACAACGCTTCGGAAATGATCATCATACCCACCCTCTGGCCGGCATAGCTGAAGGCTTTTGAACTGGAGATGAGAAGGATGTAATGATCGGTGTACTTCGCAACGGTAGGCTGGAAGGGCGGTTTCCCCGGTGATGATATATCTTTCCTGAAATCCATTCCGAAATAGGCAAGGTCTTCAATCACGATCACATCATATTTTCGTGCCAGCCTGCCAACGATCTCCAGCTCTTCATGTGTAAAGCAAATCCATGTGGGATTATTGGGATTTGAATACAGGATGCTTGACACACTACCTGAGCCCAGTATCGGCTCCAGTTTTTCCTCTAGCTTTTTACCGCGGCATGTATAAACATCCAGTGACCGGTAGTCATGGCCCAGGAGGCGGCATTGTTGTTTATGAACGGGAAATCCCGGATCGAGGAATAGGGTTCCTTCGCGCCTGCGGTCGTTTCTGTTGGCCACCATGAAGGAGGCCATACTTCCCATGACCGAACCGGCGGTGGGTATGCAGTTGGCCGGGCTGATGTCAATATCGAGGAAAAGCTTCGCGAAGCGGGCGATCTCCCGTTTCAGTTCCGGCAGTCCTTCCACCATTGGGTAGCTGCCTGCCACACCATGGCGCAGCGCCTCTATTTCCGCCTCAACACCGACCTGCACGGGAGGAAGGCCCGGGCCCCCCATCTCCATCCGTATGAACTTCATTCCCGTGGATCGTTCAATATCATTGACAAGCATGACAACCTCGCGGATACTTGACCGGCCGACAGGCTTCAGGTTGCTCCTGGCTATACATTGCCTGACGGTGGCAAAATCAATTGGGGTATCGACCGGACGAAGGGATTGATGTACCATCATGGCATTGACAGGTGAATGAACTAGTCAAAGGAGGAGACGATCTGAGCCACCCAGCGGTCAAGCCTGGCATCGGTCTTCTCCGGCTCATTGTCTTCATCCAGCGGCAAGCCGAAGAACAGGCTCTCATGGATGCCTTCGGAATCCTCAAAATTATACCCTTCGGTACTGACCTGACCGATGATGTTGGCATTATTCTTCAGCAAAAGCCTGCCCAGTCCACCCAGTGCATTAACAAAATCCCTGGCATAACGCACCTGGTCGCCCAGACCATACATGGCTATTTTCTTCCGGCTAAAGTCCATGCCGCTGATCTTAGGAAGAAAACGGTCCCAGTCCTCGCTGTTATATTCTGCATCCCATGTTTCCCTTCCCACGGTTGATATGCCAAAGATGATGTTTTCGTACCGGTTTAGTGTTTCAGCATCTGCATGTTTAACAGGATGCAGATCGACCCGGTCAGCACCCAGCTTTTCCACCAGCTTCCTGGCAACCTTTTCCACCGAGCCTTTCTCGGGACCGTAAAAAATGCCTATTTTTTTCATTGATAGCCTTTATCGTTTGATACCAAAAATAAACAATTTCGATGCAACGGCCTCATTGCGGAATATGCCAGGAAACATGGATCAGGTCTGTTTACGTATCATGATCCGTGCATCCACCGCTACCATTTGTGTTCCTGATCCCATGATGGGATTAAGGTCCATCTCCTGTATCTCCGGTGCCAGGCTGACCAGGGCCGACAGTCTCCAGATCACGTCGGCGAAAGCTTCGGCTGATGTCTCTTCCCTGCCGCGCACCCCTTCCAGGATTTTCGCTCCGCGCAGAGAACGAATCATCGTAAGGGCTTCATGGATTGTCAGGGGTGACAGTCCTGACTGAACGTCTTTCAGTACTTCCACAAAAACGCCTCCAAGACCGCACATCACCAGATGTCCGAATCCCGGTTCGGCCTTGACGCCTGCAAACAGTTCGATGCCCTTATGCATTGACTGGATAAGCACCTCTTCGGCTCCCCGGATATTCATTAATGTTGAATACCCTTCCGTAACACGCTCTATTGTATCAATGCCCAGCAGAACTCCTCCCACGTCGGTTTTGTGGACAGGCCCCACCACTTTCATCGCCAGCGGGAAGCCAATTTCTCGGGCTGTCTCGATGGCCAGGACTGCGTCCTTCACTGTCTTTTCTTTCGGTCTCGATATCCCTGCCGCATCAAGCAGCCGACCCACATGATGCGGAGCGAGATACCCGTCCTGTGCCTCACCGATCACCTCCCTGATCCTATAGTGATCGATATTTTCGGGGAACACAAATTCTCCTGCCGGCGGAGAAGTATTGCATACCTTGGCCAGCGCCGTGGCAAAGGTCACCTCATCCTGATAGTAAATTCTCCCCTTTCCGACGAATTCTTTTATCTCCCTCGATGCATTGATAACGGAAGGCAGCACGGGAAAGACAGGTTTCCGGCATTGATCCATCCTTTTATGGATCACTTCATACACGTTATCCACGGGGAACAGACCCGGGTTACCGAAGATGACGGCCATGCCGTCGATCTGACTGAACTCGTTCTCACAGGCATCGATTATGGCATCGAGCTGATCGGCAGTGCCGGTAGCGAGAAAATCAATTGGATTGGCTACCGATGAGCCGGGATACAACCTGTCAAGCAATGCCCGGGACACAGGCCCTTCCAGGTGCGGGATATTCAGTCCCAGTGTGGTCAGGGTATCGGTCATCATCACAGCCGGTCCGCCGGCATGGGATATCACCGCCATATTCTTTCCCTTCATCTCTTTGTTCA
>JAXDBV010000177.1:0-2593 GCA_034678415.1 Bacteroidales bacterium | reverse complement strand
AAGACTACTATCAAGCCACAGGTCGACAGATACACCTTCCCCGACGGGCATTCCATTTATCTCCTGGCCGAAGGCAGGCTGGTCAACCTGGGTTGTGCCACCGGCCATCCCTCCTTCGTCATGAGCAACTCATTCACCAACCAGGTGCTGGCTCAGATGGATCTCTGGAGAAATGACTATGAGAAAGATGTATACCGGCTGCCCAAGCATCTGGATGAAGAAGTAGCCCGGCTGCACCTTCCGTTGCTGGGAGTCAAACTCACACACCTCACAGATGAGCAGGCAAAGTATATCAACGTGCCGGTGGAGGGGCCGTACAAACCCGACCACTACAGGTATTAGTTGAAGATACGGACTTTTTCACCGTCAAACGAGGTCTCATACTGCAGTAAAGAGCGGGTTGCCGGTCCTTTCTTAACATCTCCCTGGAGAGAAAGATAGAATTCAGAATCACAGCAGGGGCATCGGGCTATCTGGGTACCGTTTACCGGACTGACGGCACATGATCCTTGCGGCTCATGCGTACAGGTACGCTCATAAGCCCGGAAGCTGTTATCGGACTCCCGGTAAAGAATGATGCCGTTCACTCCTTCATTACCAATGGATATGACGCCTCCAATGATGTTAAGCTGCGGGTATTCCGACAGGTAAATGGTTTTACTCACCGGTACATAGGGTATCTCGTCCTCGGTATCATCACAAGATGGAAAAGCAAGACAAATGCAGGTGATGACGGAAAAAATACGTATTTTTGATATACTGAAACATGCCGCACCCCGGTTCATATGTATTGGAATATGGCACTAAAGTAGCGAAAAACTTATGAAACGGTTGATCATTCTCATCCTCCTGTCGATTGTTATGGTGGTGTCTGCGGAAGGACAGGGACCGTCGAGAAAGGTGAGGAAGGCTACTGCCAGGAAGGAAAAGATAGAAGAAAAGCAGAAGAAAGCTTACGATAAGGCAGTCAGGAAGGAACGGAAAAGAAGGTACAAGATGCAGACTCCCGAGGTGAGGAAAAGGATGAAGGAATCAAAACAGACGGCGAAGAAATTCAACAAAAGCAGCGACAGGCCGTTAATAGAAAAGATAGTAAGGAAAAAAAACAAATAGCATGGATGATTCGTTCAGTACCATTCTTTATATAATCATCACGATTGTGATACTTCTTACCAGTTTACTGGGGAAGAAGAAAAAACCGGGTAAGGCTCCGCCGGGGGCTGCGGGCAGGCCTCCGTTCATGGATGAGATCGGCCGCCATGTCGATCTCCTGGACCTGTTTGAGGAGAAAAAGGCAACCTTTACCGATGAGAATCCGGCTGAACCAATCTCTGTCGAATCGCAGGAGAGCAAGATACCTGAGCCGTTTCTTTCAGTGGATGTTGCAGGAGCAGGGGAGGAGGGTGCAACAGAAGGGTCCTCGGCCCGCATGTTGTTCCAGGGTGAGGCCGTCATACCTGAAGGGGAAGGCACACCCCTGTTTCAGAGCGAGGGATCAAAGGTACCACCCGAAATGAAAAATATTTTCCTGGGGGAAGAACTACGGGATACAATTGCCGAGGAAGGAATGTCCATCCTCACCGATACGGAAAACTTCTTTAAAGACTCCGAAATAGCCGATATTGAAGTGGAAACCAAACGGCTTGAAGAGAAGAAGGAACCCCCTTTTGATGCCCGCCAGGCAGTAATTTATTCTTCTATCCTTAACAGAAAATATGAGTGATGCCGCCTGAGCCTGCTTGTTTTTTACACGGCTTTTATTACCTTTACACTGATATTAAAAGAGTTCCGTTCACCGGAATTCTTTTTTGTTTTTAGTTATACCGAAGCATGGATATGGATAATATTTCTTATATAACGGAAGAGGGTTTCCTGAAGATGAAACAGGAGCTTGACCAGTTAAGGAATGTTGAGCGGCCGGCCATCTCCCGCATGATCGCTGAAGCACGCGAGAAAGGCGACCTGTCGGAAAATGCAGAGTATCATGCTGCGAAAGAAGCCCAGGAAATGCTGGAGAGGCGTATAGCTAAGCTGGAGAACTCCATCTCCAGGTCAAGGATTATCGATAATTCAAATCTGAACACATCCACTGTGCAGCTGCTGAGCAGGGTGAAGATTAAAAACAAGCTGAACAATGCGGTGATGGAATATACCATTGTGTCGGAAAACGAAGCCGATTTGAAGAATGGAAAACTTTCTATCACCAGCCCTATTGCAAAAGGATTGCTTGGCAGGAAAGCCGGCAATGTGGTACAAATTGTTGTTCCTTCAGGGAAAATCCCTTTTGAGATCATCAGCATTAACAAATAAACGACCTTCTATGGCATCGATTTTTACGCGTATTGTCAGGGGTGAGATTCCTGCATACAAAGTAGCCGAAGACGAAAATTACCTGGCTTTCCTGGACATCCGGCCACTGGTGAAGGGCCATACACTGGTAATCACCAGGAAGGAAGTGGACTACCTTTTTGATGTGGATGATGACCTGCTGGCCGGTATGATCGTGTTCTCCAAGAAAGTGGCAAAAGCCATCAGGCAGGTGATTCCCTGCCGCAGGATCGGTGTGGCGGTGCTGGGGCTCGAGGTGCCGCAT
>JAXDBV010000176.1:0-10354 GCA_034678415.1 Bacteroidales bacterium | reverse complement strand
AACCTAAGGTACCTTAATATGTACACGGACAATACGAAATATACAGCAGGAACATTGGCCATATTAAATCCACTGCTCAGCGTGTATGATGAAGAGGGAGATTATACATATCAGTACGAAAGCGGGGTATTGTTTGACAATCCAATCTGCGCCGCCAATATGAATACGGATGAAACCCTGAATGACCGGATCACTGCCATAGCGAATGCTGAATTTAATATCTTCACCGGGCTCACGTTCAAAAGCTCGTTCAGCTTTGAAAAGGCGAATAATAAGACCCAGGTGTATCTGCCAGGAAGCAAGCCAAACAGGGCAGCACAAAACTCGGGCGGTTTCGGCAGTATCAACAACAATGATCAGACGACCGTCCTGAATGAAAATATCCTGGGTTATGAGAAACGATTTTCAAATTCCTCATTAAACATTTTGCTGGGGCAAACCATTCAGTCATTTAAAGGTGAGACGGGTTTCTTGTCGGGAGATAAATTGCTGAATGATGTGACAAAGTTCTATGCCCTCGAATTTACGGAAGTGGATTACAGAACCATAACCTCCTCTTACAACCAGTGGAACATCGTTTCATTCCTGGGCCGTGTGAACTATTCACTCGGGAACAAATACTTGTTTACCGCAACATTCAGACGCGATGGTTCATCTCGGTTAGGAAAAAACAACAAATGGGCCAACTTCCCTTCGGCAGCCTTCGCATGGAAAATGTCTGAAGAACCCTTCATTAAAGACCTGGGGATATTCGATAACCTCAAACTGCGTACCAGTTATGGAATCACGGGTAACCAGGGAATCCCGACATTTTCCACTTTGCCAAGACTGGGTACTCTCCAGGGGATCATTGATGATACCGAGTATACCGGTGTCGTACAGGGCACCCTGGAAAATCCAAATATCCGCTGGGAAACAACGGCTCAGTTTGATGTCGGTATTGAAGCCGGGTTCTTAAAGAACCGGTTGAACGTGGAACTGGATTTTTATTATAAGAAAACGACCGATTTACTATTCGATGTGGAAGTTCCTTATTTTACGGGATTCCAGACACAGCTTCAGAATATAGGAAGCCTCCAGAACCACGGATACGAAGCACTTATCGATGCCAAGGTTATTTCAAAACAGAACTTTTCATGGAATGTTACTGCGAATATTTCCCAGTATCGGAACAAAATCCTGGACCTGGGTGATAAGGAGTATATTGAAACCGATCGCCTTCCTGCTCCTTCACAGGCTGTGACCGGCAAATTGATCGAGGGAGAACCCCTTGGAGTTTTTGTCGGTTATATTGTCGAAGGAGTGGATCCTGTAACGGGTGATTTTGTTTTCAAAGATACCAATGATGATGAAGTGATCGATGCCGAAGACGAAGGTATAATCGGCGACTCTAACCCAAAATTCTTTGGCGGAATACAGAATACCTTCAGATATAAGAATATCGGATTGAGCTTCTTCTTTCAGGGTGTGTATGGCAATGATCTGTATAATACTAGGTTATATAATAGTAGTTCACTGGAAGTATCGGGGCATGAACTCAATACATATAGTAAGGTAACAGCCAACCAGTGGACACTGGAAAATACCGAAGGAGCTGAATGGCCGGGGGCAGGTATTGCAAATAATATCCTGGCGTATTCCAATTCCAAATTTATTCAGAACGGATCATTCCTGAGACTGAAAACCCTGGAATTGAGTTATATCCTGCCGAAAATCAACAGATTATTCAGTGAAGCCCGTATTTATTTTACCGGAACAAATCTATTCCTGATCAAAGACAAGGACTATCTCAATTACGACCCGGAAGTAAGTGAGTTTGGTACAGATGACGTGTTAAGGGGATATGACAATGTGGTATATCCAAACAACAAATCATTCGTGTTCGGTATCAACCTGACATTTTAATCAAGATGAAGTTCCTAACCTGTAAAAAATAAAAAAATGAAAAAACTTATCAATATTATACTGATGTTGCTCCTGTGTGCCTCATGTGAAGATTTTCTTACGGAGGATCCAAGAGGGAACCTGTCAGCCGATCAGTACTTTAATACAAAAGAAGAGTGTATCAGCGGCATTAACGGGATCTATTTCAGGTTCAATGACGGTATGCTTAGCTCAAGCCTTATTCATACCCTCAACATCGGAACAGACCAGTTTTTTACACCCCGTGCTGTGATGTTTGGAGGAATGGTTCACGGGATTTATGAAGGGCTCGGAGTGTTTGATGCCAGGATCCTTGATTACTGGGATGTATTGTACAAGGGCATTCGCGATGCTAACATGGTGATATCCAGGATCGAAAAATCCCCGCTGGAAGACGAGGAAAAAAATCCGCTCCTGGGTGAAGCCAAGTTTTTAAGAGCCATGTTCTATTACTATCTGGCAACTCTGTGGGGTGATGTGCCTTTCTGGACCGACGAGCTTGAAATCGATGTGGTTTCCAAGATTGAAAAAACACCCGGGAATGTTATTCTTGAATATTTACTCACTGATCTGGATGAGGCGGAGAATGTGCTGCCGACAAACACCTGGGGACAGAATGGCGGACGAGCAACAAAATGGTCCGCCAAAATGTTGAAAGCATGGATCAATGTATGGCTGAAAGACTGGGCAAATGCTAAAATCGAAGCATCGGGAATTATTAATGAATCACCGCACGAATTATTACTCAAATACGGGGATATTTTCAAAACATCAAAAGAACGCAATGTGGAACTGATATTCGGAATAGAGTTTAAAGAGGATGCAGTAACCACCCAGGTACCCAATCAATACAGGCCGCAGGGGAATTATGAAACGCACATCAAACCGGCTCCTGTCTGGTTCAATGGAATTGCTGCATGGGTAATTTACCGTAGTTTTATTGATACATATGAACCCGGAGATATTCGGAAAAAGTATACGGTGGTCGATTCAGTGGACACGAGAAAAACCAACTTCTATTATTGTCTGAAATACATGGAAGTCCCACTACCGGTAAGTGACCCGCTGATGGATGTTGGTTCGCCTATGGCAAAACTGAATTCCGGTTTCGACAATATCTATATGCGGTTTGCGGAATGCTACCTGATTCTTGCCGAATCGGAAAACGAGCTGAATGGTCCAACAACCGAGGCATTCGATGCAGTAAATGAAATTCGCAACCGCGCAGGACTAGCCGATCTTCCTGGAGACCTCGACCAGGATGCACTCCGCCAGGCCATCCGGGATGAATATGGAAAAGAACTGATAGGGGAAGCAAGGGGGCGAAAAATAGACCTGCTCCGCTGGGGCATACTCGGTGAGGTTATCGAGGCTCTCCCTGCAAAGGAGATTACCGCACAAACAAACCCCCTGGTTTCGGCAGCGTATAAAACGAGGGCCAATTTTTATGCCAACTCCTGTGCTACCAATTTCTCGGAAAAATGGAATTTCTTCCCAATACCGGGAGGGGAAATACAAAGAAATCCGAATCTGATTCAAAATCTGCTGTGGCAATAAGAATGGATTTGTTTGATATCTGATTTGTTTTGTTATATTAAATCTGTAAATACAACTGATTATCAGTTGGATTTAATCAGATGGGTTTAAGTAAATGGTTATTGATAGCGGTTCTCTCCTGGTCAAGTGGGTTTGTGCAGGAGAGAACTGGCTATCAGGAATGGTTGTACCGGCTTGTTGATCCGGAAACTCTGGCACGCATTCCCGGTAAAGGGGAAAAACAAACCGTGATTGCAGGAGATGACCGTACCATGGGTTATTATGAACCGGGCGTACTGTATCCGGGAGATCCCTCATTCCGGGAAAGACATCCCTTCCCGGTTAAGGAAGGAGAAAAATATGTGCTTGCGGAAATGGAGGGCCCTGGTGCCATCACATGGATATGGTCGGCACTGCCCGGGGAGGGAAACATTTGTATTTATGTCGATGGTTCAGATGAACCCCTGATTGATGCTTCCTTTTACGAATGGTATGGTAACTGGGGTCACCGCTTTCCTAACCTGGTTTACCGGGCAGGAAGAAGCCTGAATTTTTTTGTTCCCATCCCCTTCAAAAAGTCCTGCAAGGTAGTGGCGGAGGAGGATTTCGGGGAATACTACCAGATCGGCTACCGCTCATATCCAAGGACTGCCTTCCTGCCTGACCTGAAAAAAGGATTCGGCACCGCCGAACTGGAAGCCCTTGCTCAGCTGGACCGGCTCCTGGGAAAACGGGGCCCTGATCCCCTCAGTTCTCGTGATGGAGAAATGACAGAAAATGTTGAAATGGATCTGCCCCCGGGAGAAACGCTGACAGTTTTTGAAAAAAAAGGACCTGCCGTAATTACTTCCTTCAGGGTATCCGTTGATGTAGGGCAAACCGTTCCCTTTCTGCTGCTTCGCCCGGAGGCTTCAGGACGTCTGCTTCCGGGGACACGCCGTGAGCTGCCTGACAGCCCTGCCGACAGGAATGTCCTGCGAGAACTGACTTTAGCCATGTACTGGGACGGAGAGACAGATCCTGCCGTCTGGGCACCCCTGGGAGATTTCTTCGGAACAGCCCCGGGATGGAATACTTACCGGTCATGGCCCGCAGGTATCACCAATGACCTGATGTACAGCCACTGGTACATGCCTTTCAGCAAGGAAGCACGAATTACACTCAGCAACGGGGGAACAAAAGCAAGAAAAATCCGCCTCGAAATCACCTGTGCTCCACTTAAAAAACCTGCCGCTAATTATGGCAGATTCCATACCCGATGGGTACGGGAAAAAAACATGAAGGAACAGGGAAAGGCTCTGAAATTCCTCAGTGCAAAGGGCAAAGGCCGGTTCTGCGGATTCATGCTGGATATATACAACCCTGCCGGTAACTGGTGGGGCGACTGTACCTACGGATATTGTACAGATGGTGAAAAAACTGCCCGCTGGAGCGGTTTCGGACTGGACGGCTATTTCGGTACCTGGGGAAACAATACGTACGGCGAGGCATTCCAGGCCCATACCATCAACGACAGGTCCATGGTTCACCGGAACCATGAATGCCTGAACCGCTGGCATATAACCGATAATATTCCTTTTCGGAAATCCCTGGAATGTTTGCTCAGGAAAGAATTCCCGAAATCGGATTCCGTAAGCTATACGGCTGCATTGTTTTACTACCTCGACGGCAAGAATACCGGTCCGGTTGAAATGCCAGATCTGCCATATAGACTGGATCCACCCAATGATCCGGACTTTGGTAGTACACAATGCACTGAGGGGGAAGATATGGAAATACAGCGCTGCTCGGGAGGGACGGTTACTCCCCTCTATGTGGAAGGCCTGCATACCGGTGGTTGGGGGGGACTGAAAGGGAAGGCACATCTGTGGTGGTATGGCTGCCGCACGGGTGATACCCTACAACTGGCATTCCCGGTGGAAACCGACGGGAAATACAAGCTGAGGATCCATTTCATCAGGGGGGAGGAATACGGCCGGTTTAAAACCTGCCTGAACGGAATGATGATTGATGGCTCCCTGAATCTGAAGTATAAACACCTGGCTCCCCTCGGACCTCTTGATTACGGAGTGCACAACCTGGAACGGGGACAACAGGTCCTCATGTTTATCTCAGAGGATACCGTGGCAGATCCTACAAAGACAGTGCAGTTCGGCCTGGATTACATACAACTGGAACGCTGGGATGGAAGCAGAAGTGAGAAATCCAAATCTTCCCATGTGACGACCGGTGAGTTTGTTCATATATTCAAGGAAAGTAGTGTTAATGACCACTGCTATGTGCCTGGCCACGACGGAAAATGGCACTTTTTCGGTATTGGAGGTGCAGGGGGTTTTGCCCACGGTGTATCCGAGAGTCTCATGGCTCCCGGTTGGACATCAGCTGAGCGACCTTTTCCGGTTCAATGGAATACCTGGAAGGAAATGCACCTCTGGGCGCCTCATGTGGTCAGGCACAACGGACTCTATTATATGTTCTACTGTGCCGGCGGGAAAACAGGCAGTATCTACAGGATGATGCTGGCTATCTCTCCCGATTTGAAAACCTGGACACGGCATCCTGATAATCCCCTGTTTATTGATGGTTTTGATGCACGTGATCCTATGGTAATGAAATTGGGAGATCAATGGGTGATGTATTACTGTGCGAACACCACCCCGCAGGGGGGAAACCATGTGGTGGCCTGCCGTGTGAGCAACGACCTGATACACTGGGGTGAACGGCAGATTGTCTTTGTTGATCCCCGCCGTCACAAGGCAGGCGGTCCCACTGAATCGCCATTCGTCGTCCGTCGTGGTGATACCTACTACCTGTTCATCGGTCCGAGAGAAGGATACGTCGGAACGGATGTTTTTGCTTCCGGTGATCCCTTTAACTGGCATCTGGACGATAAGGTGGGACATATTGATTCACATGCTGCCGAAGTGGTGAGAGATACCAACGGGAAATGGTATGTGAGCCATTCCGGAGTAGGAGAGGGAGGTCTCTACCTGGCCCCACTGTATTGGAACGATGGACTGGACGGGGCAGATGCCTCCATCCCCGTACCCGTTCCAGGGAAATAACACAGCATTTTCAGGCCCCCGGTACAATAGCCACAAAGAATTTGAATTTAATAAGGATGTGATTATGATAAAAACCACAAGCATGTGTTTCCCTGTAACCGGAATAGCCCTTGTTGCCTCCGGAATAAACTGGGGAAACCAGAACTATGCTTTTTCACGGGGACAGGAAAAACCCAATTTCATCATCATCATGACCGATGACCAGGGATACAACGACCTGGGTTGTTATGGTTCTGAAGCCATTAAAACCCCACGTATTGACCGGATGGCGGAGGAAGGGACAAGATTTACCTGTTTCTATGCACAGCCGGTTTGCGGCCCTTCACGTGGAGCCCTTATGACCGGCCGCTATCCTGTCAGGATCGGCGGGGGTTGGGTGGTCAATGCAGAAGAGATATTCATTCCTGAGATACTCAGGTCTTCGGGATATACCACCGGTTGTATCGGGAAATGGGATATGTCTGGTAGAAAATTCATCGATGGACAGATCCCCAATGACCAGGGATTCGATTATTACTTCGGAACCCTGGGAGCAAATGATCCGGGGTACGTATATCTTATGAGAAACAGGGATACTCTTTACAGAACCGAGGATATGTCATCCCTTACAAAATCATATTCAGAGGAAGCCATTGCATTCCTTACGAAAAATAAGGATCATCCTTTCTTCCTTTACCTGGCACATACCATGCCTCATGTTATGATTGATGCATCACCGGCATTCAAAGGGAGATCTTCGGGAGACCTGTACGGCGATGTTATCGAAGAAATGGATTTTCATGTGGGGCTGGTTCTCGATAAAGTGGCGGAACTGGGATTAGACAGTAACACGTATATCATCTTCCTGAGCGATAACGGTCCCTGGTCGGGGAAAGAAGAGTATTACCGCAAATTGCACGGGGGAAAGAGGGCAACAGGTTCTGCCTTTCCCCTGCGGGGCGCCAAAGCTTCTTCCTGGGAAGGAGGATTCAGGGTGCCCTGTATCATACGGGCTCCGGGGATGGTCCCGGCAAACAGGATCAGCAATGAAATGGTTTCCACACTTGATTTATTGCCAACCATCGTGAAGTTGGCCCAATCAACACTGCCGGAAGGGATGGTCATTGACGGGATAGACCAGTCAGCATTGATTACCGGGATCACAGAGAAAAGCAACCGTGAAGTATTCATGTATCACCAGAGGGGGGAAATACGCGCTGTTAGACAAGGGAGATGGAAACTGATGCTCCCTTTTGGATCGGTAATACCATCACCTGAATTATATGATCTCGAAACCGATATTTCCGAACAAAAAAACCAGGCAGATAATTATCCCGGGATGGTGCAATCACTTATGGAACTTGCCAGGAAAGCCCCGGGGAAAATTCCGGAGTAACCACCCTGAACAGTGTCCCGGATTTTAAAACAGATGGAAAATATATTGAAAGAGATCAATTATCGAGATATTCATCGTGCTTCCTGTTCAAGGGTTATCCTCACAGACTTTTTCACAGGTTCCTGTTATCGTTAAATCACAATGAATACGGATGATTCATGTCATCGGAATACGTTTGCGTTAACCACCGGGAGGCAGTGTATACAGACCAGTTAAAGACATGCCTATGCAGAGGCGTAAATTTATAGAGCTCGCATCATTAGGCCTTTTAAATGCAGGTATTCCATTTTATTATAGATTTGACCGTCCAGAAAATGACATTAATGAAGGAAGGCTCGGTAAAACTACCCGGCTTGATAAGTACGGGGGATTGAAATCATTACGATTTGAAGGATCGGGTTATTTCCGCCTTGAGAAAAAAGACAGATGGTGGTTTGTGACACCGGAGGGTTCAGCATTCCTTTCTTTTGGGCTGAATCATCCGGATGTGGAATACATGCTCCAAGATTATAACAGGGAGTTCTGGAGGAAGAAATTCGGATTCACAGAGAAGATGGATGAAGTGTTGAGGAAAAAATTTATCGGGAAGGTTATGGCGGATCTGGAATACTTCGGGATGAATACGATTGGCACCCATGCAAAAAAAGAATATTTCGGTCAGCCAACCGTACCCTATGTACAGGGTTTATATTTCGTGGGAACGTCTTACTGGAGGGGACCTGTGATCACCGATTTCCCTGACGTCTATTCCCCGTCTTTTAACGGCCGATGTGATCGTATAGCTCAACGGGTGGTCGGTCCAAAAAGATGCGATCCTTTTCTTCTCGGTTATACGCTTACAGATTGCCCGGTTTTGACTGACAGGGATTCTGCTGCTCATGGTCAGGATCCATGGGGTGGCCCCGCTCCTGAAGCTCCCACATGGCCACGGGTTCTCAGAAACCTGGGATCGGATGCCCCCGGGAAACATGCATTTATTTCTATTATAAGGAAACGGTATACTGAGATCATTGATTTTAACAAGATATACCAAACACAGTTTTCTTCCTTTGATTCCCTTCTTGCTGCTGAGAAATGGAGCTCCTACATGAAAGTACAGGAAGTAGATGACGAAGCAGATAATCATGCCTTTTTGATCGACATACTTCAGAGGTACTATACCATTGCCTGTAGCACCATACATAAATATGATCCCAACCACCTGATATTTGGCGACATCATCAATGCGCAGACACCACGCCCCGATGAGATTATTTCTCTGATGACCAAATATTCTGACCTCATCGCTTATCAGTTTTATGGTGGGTATGACGAACAGGTTCATCTGCTTAATAAATGGTCAGCCTTGTCAGGTAAACCACTTTTTCATGCCGATTCCAGCTTCAGTGTCCCTTATAAGGAGATGCCAAATCCTATTGGAGCGGTATGCCCCGATACAGAAACAAGGGCCAACAGGTTCCTTGACTTTGCCACGAAAGCATTTCAACGGCCAGACTTTATTGGTTGGAACTGGTGCGGGTGGATGGATGCCTGGGAAGAATGGAAACCGGTCAGGCAGCATACAGGACTGCAGGATCCATTCGGCAACTACCATCATCCGATGCCTGAGGCAATGAAATGGTTCGGATCCAGGCTTTATAGATTCGGACGAAAGAAAAATATCCCGGTCATTCCTGTCTATTAAAAATGATAATCCATATGGAGAAAATTATAGTGGGATTTTTTGCACTGAACATAGCCACGTGCCTTTCGGCACAGGAAGGGAAGATCTTCGACGATCTTTCCATGAAAAGTGAAATCCTTAATATGACCAGGAAGTTTGCCATTTACCTTCCTCCTGATTATGAGACCTCACAGCGAAGCTATCCGGTTCTGTACCTGCTCCATGGTGGAGGAGGGGACCAGGCAGAATGGATACAAAGGGGAGAAGTGAAGTATCTTACCGATAAAGCTATCAGGGAAGGAATTACCAAATCTCTTATCATTGTCATGCCCGATGCCAGCGGCCCCAACAGGGGGTATGGAAACAATGCCTCAGGGTCATGGCTGTACGAGGATTTCTTCTTTAAGGAGTTTATTCCTTATATTGAGAAAACATTTCGGATAAGGCCAGGAAAAATGTTCCGGTCTATTGCTGGTCTGTCTATGGGAGGGAATGGTACATTTATCTATGCCCTGCACCACCCCGAAATGTTTAAAGCTGCCTGCCCGTTGAGTGCAGGTCCGGGACCGCTCACACTGAACGCTGCCAAAGAGTTCATGAAAAGAACGGATCCGGCGCTGCCGGATACCTTGATTGAACAATGGTATGCAAGGCAAAGTGTGCTGGAGCTCATCAACATGGTGCCAGACGACAAAAAAACAGCCGTCCGCTGGTATATCGATTGCGGGGATGATGATCATCTTCCAAATGTGTTCGAAGGAAATTGTCTGATTCACATTGCCATGAGGAAAA
>JAXDBV010000175.1:0-21056 GCA_034678415.1 Bacteroidales bacterium | reverse complement strand
TTTTCCTCCGCGAAAGCTCTCTTATCTTCCTCGTTGGGATAATCAAGGAGCAGGGCTTTATGGTATCGTGTTTGTTTCCCTTCCATTTTTTTTACGATGCGGTAGGTTCCCTCCGGGGTGGCTTTATCTCCGCTGTAGCGTTTATCTCCCAGCCAGTACTGGCCCAGCTCAACAGGAAAGGTTTTTTTCAGTTTGCCGTTTTCATAAAGATAACAACGCCTGGCGAATTTTTCAACCAGGATGAAACGAGTGCTGTCGGTCATGGAACGGTTCTTCATGTCGTCCATCCACCTCATCCATTTGGGGTAGTTGTCGAAGTATTTTTTCAGGAGGGTATTGACATCCTGGTAGGATTCATGGATATACCGGGACGCGAGTTCCACTTTCTGCCGCGATGCGATATAATCACGCTTTTCATAGGCCAGGCGTCCTTCTGTCAGGAGCATGCGGCCGTGGGTGATCTTCCTTGCAATTTCCGGTCTGAGAGGGATCCGGGAGAAAAGGGACTGGTAATCGGTGATACGGAGATGAAGGGAATCGATGCTTTTTCTCAACTGTTCCCGCATCAGCTTAGAACCGTTAGCGGTTTCGTTCCATGCTTCCCTTGCCTTGATCTCTGCCAGCATGGCATACTCTCGTGCCATCCGGTAATTTCTCCTGAAGAACAGCTTTTTATTTTCCATTCCCCAGGCTTTCATGGCTGAATCGTACAGGGTTTCCGATTCCCTGAAGAGCTGCTGCGAATAATGGTTTGAATGGTTCCTTTTTGCCTGCGTGAGCGCTTTCCTGGCATCGCTGATCTCCTCCAACGGAGGTTCGGGCGAGAGACACGCGGCGAGGATGATCCCGGTAATGAGAATCACGACGGACGGGATTCCAATAAACATAATATGTCGGACAATCTTTCTTCTCACGGGCGGGAAAGTTAAAAAAATCCCCGGAAATTTATAATTCCCGGGGAATGGTATAAGGTAAAAACCGTAATGGTAACGACTACCTTCTTACTTTTGCTATGGCGTCTTTCAGTTCAGTCTGGATGGATACTGCTTTTTCTTTTGCGGCTGTCAGCTTATTGAAGGCATCCATCAGGCTTCCGCTTTCAGCTAATGAAGCAGCTTCGGTAAGAGTGGTTTCGAGAACGGTAATCTCGTCCTTGATAGCCTGAACGGCGGCAGCTCCTTCTTTTCCTTTGGGAGCTTTAAGTACAAGTTTCTGGTTTTCATCAATCAGAGCCTTCAGTTCATCAAGAAGGCTGGTAACCTGTTGCTTCACTTCAATCTTCTTTGCCTCGGTGGCTGCCAAAAGGTCATTGCCCATGGTGGATACTGTTGCCAGTAATGCTTTTACGTCATCATACTTACGGAACAATTTGCCTTTCTGAGCCAGCACTTTTTCATTAATGGAATTCATTGTGTCCTGAAGAGCAGCAAACTGATCGGGCAGATATACATCGCCACCAATAACTCGCACTGAGTCGATAAGCTTATTGGCTGTATCAATGTCAGCCTGTGGAACTTTACCGCAACTGGTCACGAATACTACAAAAGCGACCGCCAAAAGACCAAATAATGTTTTTTTCATTTTTATCCTCCTAAATTTAGTTGGTTGGTTCTGTTAATAAATTGAATATTTTAATTGTTTTCTTTTTCAATCCGAGTATCTGAAAAAGCGAGACGAAATTACAAAAAAAAATAATCGGTTGATAATCAACGCCTAATTTTTTTGTAAAATTTCCCGAATTCACTCACAGTTACCTAAAAAACTACATATATATATATGATTGCTTCCCGGAAAACAGATGATCAGCGAGGCCTTTTTTTTGGAATCGGTGATTGAAATATTTAAATACCGCCATTTTCCATTATTTTTATGCGAAATCCTTTTCGGTTTCTGGGGATTAGAAGGATGACTAATAAATGATTATGATTGAAATAGTTATTGCCACGCTCCGGCAGTCAGTGATGATCACCTTATTTGTATTGTTGATGATGATCGTGATCGAATATATCAATGTACAGAGCAGGAATACATGGGCTGACCGGTTGAAACACGCACCTTTCCTGCAAATCATTATAGCTGCCTTGCTGGGTATCATACCGGGCTGCCTGGGCGCATTTACGGTCGTGTCATTGTATACCCACCGGCTGGTGGGACTGTCGGCGCTGGTATCCGTAATGATTGCCACAGCGGGTGATGAATCATTCGTTATGTTCGCTCTCTTCCCCGGCAAAGCCCTGATGCTTCATGCCATACTGCTGGCGACGGCTGTTGTTGCCGGCTCCTTCGTACAGCTGTTTCAGCGAAATACAACGGGGAAGATACAGCATGGTTATGTTGTTCATGATCAGGAAACCTGTAACTGCTTCTCCCCGGAGATCATAATCCCGCAGCTAAAAAATCCTTCCGTTGAACGGATAATTTTAATCTTTTCCGCTATTCTCTTCATCATCCTGCTGGCTACCGGTATCATAGGTTCGCAGGACTGGGGGTGGGAGAAAATTACCTTCTTTGCAGGTCTCCTGTTCCTCCTGTTCGTATTTATCACCGTGCCGGATCATTTCCTGAAGAATCACTTGTTTGAACATATCCTGAAAAAACACCTCCTGCGATTGTTCCTGTGGACGTGGGCAGTGTTTATCCTGCTGCACTTCATACAGGCCAACGCCTTGCTCAGTGATGTGGTAAAGAACAATACGTACCTGATGTTATTGATGGCCGTGCTAATTGGTATCATCCCGCAGTCGGGTCCGCACCTGGTGTTTGTAACGCTTTTTTCACAAAACATGCTTCCTTTCTCTATCCTGCTGGCAAATTCCATTGTGCAAGACGGGCATGGGATGCTGCCCTTGCTGGCCGAGACACGGGTGGGATTTATAAAGGTAAAGCTGATCAATATGGTGGTGGGTCTGGTGATGGGGTTTGTACTGCTACAATTGGGCGTATAATTTGTGTACGCGGCTGTTGCCCGCAAGGTGTTCTTCCCGGATACCTGATCTCAGGAAAAAGAAGCCCTCCTTCACAGCCTCAGGTTTGTGAGGAGGGCAGCGTCGGGGTGACTGGACTCGAACCAGCGACCCCTACGTCCCGAACGTAGTGCGCTAGCCAACTGCGCTACACCCCGTTTCAACCTCCGTAACGAACACGAAGGAAGAATCCTGCTAATGAATCTGTCAATCCTGCCATACCCGGTATGATACCCGGTGTGGTTTCAGGACACAAAAATAATACTATCTGTCACAATACAGAACACTTCTTCATTAATTCATCCCTGTTCACCGGTACCACCCCAGCTTTCCCGCATACCAGTCCACCGGCAAGGTTTGCCAGCCGTGCAATAGTTTCCATATCCAGCCCTGCGAGCAGCGAGAGCATGGCAACACTCACCAGGGTGTCGCCCGCGCCGGATACATCGACGATCTCAAGGAACTCGGCAGGAACCACATCGTAGGTCTGCCCGTCGCTGATGTAAACACCATGTTCCGACAAGCTTATCAATAAATACCGTATATTGGCACCGGCCTGGTAGTCTTTCGTTGCTTCAAAGAGGCCCGTAACATTCCCTTTGCGGAGCGGCAGGTTCAGTCCATCGATCAGCTCCTGGAAATTGGGCTTGAACAGCGCAATATTCCTGTAATTCGCAAAGTTCCGTCGTTTTGGATCCGCCGAGACTTCAATACCCTGTGCATTGGCATAGCCTACCACGAGGTCAATGACCGAATGGGTTATTACCCCCTTATCGTAATCTTCAAAGATGATCCCGTCGGGTACGAATGATTTTGCCAGTTGCAGGACATGATCCGTGAACTTTTTTTCCAGTGTCTGGTCCAGCGGTTCGTCATCCTCATCATCCACCCTCAACAAGTGCTGGTTCTGACTGATAATCCTTGTTTTAACGGTGGTCTTCCTGTTCTTATGCCGGATAATTCCTTCTGTACCAAGCTTTCGGGTATTCATCAGATCAACGAACGTGTTTCCGTTATCATCCTCGCCGATCACCGAGCAGAGCACGGGTTTAGCCCCCAGTTCCTTCAGGTTCATGGCTACATTAGCGGCACCGCCCGGACGGTTTTCACGGCGGGTGGCTGAAATGATCGGGATTGGAGCTTCCGGCGAAATACGGTTCACCTCTCCCCACAGGTAGGAATCCACCATCACATCACCGATAACAATAATGGTTTTTTCGCGAAACGATTCGAATATTTTCTTCCAGTCTTTTGAATTCACGATGGTCGGTTTGCGAGGCAAAGATATAATTTTTATAGACAGTACCCATCCCTTCCTTTGTTGTGCGGGTTGGCCGTTTACATCGGATCCACGTCCGGTATCACCTGTAGCGATTTGAACTCAGCCTGCTGCTTCATACGGGTGATGGTATCGCTTATCAGATCTTTCATGTTCTGGTTATGACCGGTCTTTTCAATCTTGACCAGTATCTCTTTCTGGTAAAGTTTTCGGATACGATTGATGAGCGGGTATTCGGGTCCCA
Source organism: Bacteroidales bacterium (assembly GCA_034678415.1). Lineage (GTDB taxonomy): Bacteria > Bacteroidota > Bacteroidia > Bacteroidales > VadinHA17 > JAXDBV01. The sequence goes on along the minus strand of JAXDBV010000175.1, from coordinate 16,570 downwards.
CGATAAATCCCCTGATGAGGTCTTTCAGCCTGTCGGCCAGCAGGGTCGCTGCCCGGTCGACGACTTCACGGTTTCTGTGTCTCACCGTTATTCGCATCAGGCGGTAAAAAGGAGGGTAGTTGAATTTTTTACGGTCGTCGAGCTGACGGGCATACAGGTTATGGTAATTATACTCTTTCACATTGCGGATAACCCAGTGATCAGGGTCGGATGCCTGGATGATGACCGTTCCCTGCCGGTTTTTCCTTCCAGCCCGTCCGCTCACCTGTGCCATCAGCTGGTAACTTCGTTCAAAAGCCCTGAAATCAGGGAAGTTCAGCATACTATCGGCATCCAGTATACCCACCAGGCCAACGTTATCAAAATCAAGTCCTTTTGATACCATCTGTGTACCCACGAGGATATTGATCTTTCCTGACTCAAATTCCCCGAGGATTTTTTCGTATTGTCTCCGTGTACGTGCCGCATCGAGGTCGAGGCGGGCAATATGTGCGCCGGGGAAGAAGAAGGCGATCTCCTGTTCGATCTTTTCGGTACCGAAGCCGCGGGTGGCAAGAGCGGTACTGCCACACGACGGACATTCCCTGGGCAACGCCGTGGCATAACCGCAGTGATGACATATCAGCCTCAATGGCCTGTGGTGATAGGTTAATGTGACATCACAAGAACGGCAACGGGGTATCCAGTTACAGGAAGTGCATTCAATGTAAGGGGCGAAGCCGCGACGGTTCTGGAAGAGGATCACCTGTTCCCTGCGGTTCAGGGCTCGTTGGATTTGATCGAGCAGGGCAGGGGTGAAATGTGACTTCATCCGTTTCTGCCGGTAAGCCTCCCGTGTACTGGTGACGATGATTTCAGGAAGGCGGATATCGAGGAAGCGCTCATGCAGTTCGGTGAGACCATACTTGCCGCTGAGGCTGTTATGGTATGACTCAATGGCCGGAGTGGCCGTGCCCAGCAACACCTTGGCTCCATGCAGTGATGCCAGGTAGATGGCGGCATCCCTGGCATGGTAGCGGGGCGCCGGGTCATACTGTTTGTAACTGTTCTCATGTTCCTCGTCAACGATTACCAGTCCCAGCTTACTGAACGGGAGAAATACAGCGCTACGGGCGCCGATTACCAGCTTCACCCTGGTGCCCCGTAACACTTCTTTCCACGTTTCCAGCCTCTCCGCATCACTGAACCTGGAATGGTATACCCCTACCGTACTACCGAAGAACCTGCGCAGGCGCCGGATGATCTGGGTGGTGAGAGCTATTTCAGGAAGGAGGTATAGCACCTGATTCCCCTTTGCGATCTGTTCATCGATAAGATGGATATAGATCTCCGTCTTGCCGCTGGAAGTGACGCCATGCAAAAGAGCAACATCTTTCATCCCGAAAATGTCACGTATCTCCGCGATAGCCTTCTCCTGTGGAGCATTCAGCCGGTTGAGCCCGACGGTGTTCGTGGATTCCTCAAGCCTGGTCACGATTTTCTGTTCCGCGGTAAGTACCTTCTTCCGGATGAGCGCCCGGAGCGCTTCCCCTCCTGTCGGTACCTGCGATAACAGTACCTGCCTATTCACTTCCCCATCCATCTTCCCTTCTTCAATACCTGCAAGGTGGATAAAGGCGCTGAGCACTTCTTCCTGTTTCGGAGCTTTTTTCAGTGAGTCAAGAAGTAAGCCGAGCTTTTTTTGATCCCTGAATGGGGAGGCAAGTGTGAAACAGAACTCCTTTTTCGGTTTATACGACTCCCTGATATGTTCTTCCAGCATAACCGCCCTCTTATCGGTCAGTGTCTTCAGGGTTGCCAGGATGTTCAAATCCCCGGACAGGTTGGCCAGCTGCCGTATGTTAAGGGAGGATTTCCTTCCGATGATGTCGAGCAGGTACTGTTCATCCCTGCTGAGTGAAGGATGGTGATCATACTGCGGGTTGATGAATACAAGTGTCTGGCTGTCCAGCTTCAGTCCTGCCGGGAGAGCAGCATGAACCACTTCTCCCAGGGTGCACATATAGTAGCGGCTGATCCAGTTCCAGAAATTCAGCTGCAGTTCATTGACAACCGGTTCCTCGTCGAGGATATCGATCATATCACGGATAGTAACACCGGCCGGGGCGCCAGTGTGAAGGTGGTTGATGATGCCTGCATACAACTTTTTCTTGCCGAAGGGTACAATACACCGTTTCCCCTTGGCGGCCCGGCGATGTAAGGCTTCGGGAACGGAATAGGTAAAGGTCCCGTGCACAGGCAGGGGAATCAGGATATCGGCATATAGTTGTGTCCTTCCCACGGAGGATATGTTATGATATTGGGGTGCAGGTGTTTCCCATTATTCTGCATCCGGTTGCAAGGCATGCAGGCAGTTGAGCACCTCCTGGAGCTGCCAGAAGGGGGTGCTGTTTGATCCGGTGATGCCCACCGATTTCATCCCGGTGAGCCAGGCAGGATCAATATCCTTCGCACCGGTGATGAAGTAGGATTTGGGATTGATGGATTGGGCCAGCTCAAACAGTATCCTTCCATTCGAGCTTTTCGGGTCGCCGACAAAAATTAACAGATCGTGACGACCGGCAAACTCCACAAGGTGTTTCTCCCTGCCGGTTACATGCCGGCAGATGGTATCAACCATGATGATGTCCTCGCTTTTATTATGCTCTTTCAGCTTTTCTTCCACGGCCACTTTTATCTCGCTGAATTTCTCGGGGGCGAAAGTAGTTTGTGCGAGGATGATCACCGGTTTAGAAAAATCGATATTCTGTATTTCCGACACATCGCTCACGATGATGGCCTTATTATCCGCATTACCCTGTAGTCCGATGACTTCGGGGTGTTCTTTCCTGCCCAGTATAACCACCTGTCCGTGGCTTTGTTCCATCTGTACCCTGGCCATACTGACCCTGTTTTGCAGCCGCGCCACCACAGGGCATGTCAGGTCGATAATCTCCAGGTTATTCTCCCTTGCAATGCGGTATGTATCTGGCGGTTCACCATGTGTTCGGATGAGCACCCGCGCATTCTTCAGTTTCTTGAACTGTTCATGGTCAATGATCTGAATGCCCATTTGTTCCAGCCGTTGCATCTCCATTCTGTTGTGTACAAGGCTGCCGAGGCAATACAGCGGACTGTTGTACCCGGCTTCTTCCGAAGCTTTCTCAATGGCTTTTTTCACCCCGTGGCAGAATCCCGCATGGGGATCAATTTCCATGATCATGGTATGATCTTTTTTAACTCTTTTCTGAACCAGTCCATTTCTTCCTCGAGGGTCATGTGGCTGTTATCGAGCAGAAGGGCATCATCGGCCTTGCGCAGCGGGCTTTCCTCACGGCTGGAGTCAATCCGGTCACGGCTGGAAATATTTTTCAGCACTGTTTCGTAATCCACGTTCTCACCCTTTCCGATGAGCTCAAGGTATCTTCTTCCGGCGCGCGCATGTTCATCGGCCACCAGGTAGATCTTCATTTCAGCTTGTGGAAACACAACGGTGCCAATATCACGTCCGTCCATCACCACCCCCTTGTTTATGCCCAGCTTTCTCTGCATTTCCACCATCTTATGCCTCACCTGCGATATCTTGCTGACGGCACTCACATGTTCTGATATCTCCATGCTCCGGATTTCCTTTTCAACATTTTTCCCGTTCAGCCATGTATCATTCGTGCCCTCTGCTGTACCGGCTTTGAACTGAATATTTATCTTATCCAGCGAGGATAACAGCCGGGGTATGTCAATTGTTTCACCGCGGATGATTCCCTGTTGCAGAAAGTACAGTGTACATGCCCGGTACATGGCGCCGCTGTCGATGTATACGTATCCCATCTCCCTGGCGATAGCCTTTGCAAAGGTGCTTTTGCCGCTGGATGAAGGGCCGTCGACGGCAATAATGATTTTTTTCATGGAACGGGGTATTATCCTTCAAAATTCGCAAAAAGTGCCAACTCTGCAAACAGGAGTGATGAAATGCATCAATGGATTAATGCACGGCTGAATGCCGACAGGTTGGTGGCAACGGAAAAGTGGTTTGATGCACCGGCGAGGTGGTAGGTAGCTCTGCCGTAGCTGATGCTGAACCGGGATATTTTAACGCCGAATCCCCAGGAGAAGCCTACGGTTCCCGTACGGCTGCTTACCTGTAGCTCTCTCCTTCTCTGGTAGTTATAACCGATGCGAAAAAACAGGTTGTCCAGGGGAATGATCTCCACCCCTGCCACTACATGCCGGAGGATGTTTTCCGCAAAGGTCTCCAGGCTGCCTGACTTGTCGGTTTGATAGGCGGGGGTTAATGGTTCCTGTGCGTCATCAGGCAGTGTATAGGTTAGTTTCCACCGTTCCAGATGATGCAGGAGGAAGTACAACCTGAAGGGTGCATGCTCCAGCTTGTGTGAAGCGCCCAGCATGATCTCGAAAGGGAGGGGCTCCTGTGTTCCCCGGCTATATGTGATGATCTGCATTCCTATATTCCTTGCCACCAGTGCCGCCGTGAAGTTTTTTCCGGGATGGTTGTAACACACTCCCACGTCAGCCGCAAGTCCCAGGGAAGTGTAACGCTCATAAGCGGAGAAGACAGGCTTGATGCAGATACCTGCGTGAAATGACGAGTCAATGGGCATAGCCCATGAGAGGTTCAGTGTGTAATCAGATGCACGGAAATGGCCGGTTATTTCGCCGGTCTCATCCGCCGCGGTGAATTTACCGTATTGAATAAAATGGATGCCGGCAGACAGTGTGCCGCGGTTATCGATATGACGGGCATAGGCAACGGATCCAAACCGGATATCGGCAAAATAGCTTACGAAATTCAGTGCAAGCTGCCGGTCCATCTCCCGGTTCAGCAAGGCGGGATTAAAGAAAGCCAGGGTAAGATCGCCATCGCAAGCGGCCAGCATCTTTCCGCCCAGGGAGGCAACACGCGCTGATCCGGGCAGGTTGAGGAATTCATACGCACTCCTGCCCCCGATCTGTGAGATACCATCACTGATCAGAGAGAAAACAAATAATATGGATAGTATCTGCTTCAAACGGATACGGGATTTCAGAAGTACAAAATATGTAAAACAAACGGTATTTTGCAGAACGTAGTGTTGATGATGTTATGTTTTCTCACCTGTGCCGGAGAAAACACCGGGGATTGATCGTGAATGATACATTCTTTCATGAAAAATATTTTATTACAGTAGAGATAATGATATTTTATTGCCGGTAAAATTTAACATTTTAATTTTGGTATCTTCAAGCCTGGTACCGGAAAGTTATTTAAGTGGAGAAGATCGCATTCATCATTAATCCTGTTTCAGGGACAAAGCCTAAAAGAGGGCTGGAGAGGATGCTTTTACGTCATGTGGATAAAAACCGGTATGATCCGTATTTTTTTCATACGGAGATCCCCGGTCATGCCACAGAGATAACGAATGAATATCTGGCCAGGGGATTCAGGTTGTTCGTTGCCGTGGGGGGTGACGGGACGGTAAACGAGGTTGGCAGGGCCTTGACAGGCACGGGAGCCACGCTGGGGATTGTGCCCAGGGGGTCGGGGAACGGACTGGCACGGCATTTCAGGATACCGGTGAGTATCCGGCGGTCGGTAAAAGTGCTCATGTCGGGCGTGACACTGCCCATGGATTACGGCCTGATCAATGGTACCCCTTTCTTCTGCACGGCCGGCATCGGATTTGACGCTTATGTAGGCAAGCTCTTTGCCGAGTTACCGGCCAGGGGACTGGCCAACTATGTGAAAGCATCCGTACTGGAATTCTTCCGTTACCGGCCGAAAGATTACACGTTCAGGATTCAGGGACAGGAATTTACCAAGCGAGCCTTCCTGGTTACCTTTGCCAATGCCTCACAGTTCGGGAATGATGCCTACATTGCTCCCCACGCCAATGCAGCCGACGGGCTGATCGACGTGGTGATCTTTTCTCCCTTTCCTTTGGCCAGTGTGCCAGACCTGGGTCTCAAGCTATTTACTAAAAGGATAGACCAGAGCCGGTACATTGACATCATACACTGCAGTGAAGTGGAAATATTCCTCGACACGGAGAAAGGTGTTATTCATTACGACGGGGAGCCGGGTGAGACGGGCAATAGGGTACATGTTAAAGTGCAGGCTGGCGGGTTGAACATTATTATCCCGCCCCATGATTAGTAACCTGCCTGAGAGGGTTCATCCTCAACGGGCAGGTGGTTCCGACCTTTCATCTGTGAGAGGAACAATCCTGTCACGACAACGACCATTCCTATTCCCTCCCGCGAGCTCAGGCGCTCACCCAGGATGAGGAACGCGAAAAAAGCCGTCAATACAGGGATAATGTTTGAAAACAGTGAGGACCGCGCCGCTCCGATATTTTTCACACCATAGGTATACAAGATGAATGCCACTGACGAGGCGAACACTGCCAGCTCAAGAACGGGCAGCAACGCCTTCCAGGTTACGGCTTCGGCAGGGAAGCGGCTTGATTCGAACAGCAGGAAGAGAGGCATGAACAGCACCGTGCCCACCAGGTTCTGCCAGCTTATCACCGATATAGCGTTATATCTCATTGCCATCTTTTTCAATACGATGGAATAAGCCACAGCCGAACATACCGCCAGCATGAGGAACAACAGACCTTTCAGCGGCACAGAAATGGAGAGTTGATGGTTCATGACAATGATCACGATCCCTGCAAACGATATGAACATCCCCAGCCGGTTCATGCGTGATAACCTCTCCCGGTAAAAAAAATACGCAGCTACGGGAACAAAGAGAGGAATGGTGGAGATGATAACTGCACTGATACTGGATGATACGTATAAAAGTCCGCGGCTCTCACCAAGAAAATACATGAACGGATTGAAGAAGGCCTGGAGAAGGAGGAACTTCAAATCCTGCTTCCGGATCCGTTGGAGTGTTCCCGTGAAATGGGATACCAGGAAAAGAAGGACGGTTGACAGGGCAAACCGGAGAAAAATAGTGGTGAATGGCAGGAAATATTCATATGCCTGTTTGTACCATATGAATGACAAGGCCCAGAAAATCATCGCTATGGAAAGAGCGATGAATATTTTCCATCGTTTCATCAGCCCATGCTTGTGAACAGCCAAAGATGCAAAAAATACCAATAGAAATCTGTGAATATTTCTTTTACAAGAGGGTATAGTTATTTTATAAAATGAAACACAGAGTAAATAATATTTAACAATAATTGCAATAAATATATATCAACATTGAAATAATTAAATTTATGTTTAATTAATTAAGGCATTTATCGATAAAATCATAAAGAGACCGATGTTTTTTAGTTATGGTATTGTCAGTAAAAAAAAAACCGGTCATCATTTTCGCGATGCCGGTGTAATGGAAGGGGGGGTGGAAGACCGGATTCGAACCGGCGACCTCCAGAGCCACAATCTGGCGCTCTAACCAACTAAGCTACATCCACCATGAAGGACTGCAAAGATAGGCAAAAAATATTTTCTTCCGACCGATTCCTGAAAATTGACCGTGGGATGGTCATAACTTTCAGGATGAATAATTTCACATACACGGATTAAACTCTATTTTTGCATTTTATTAAAAAGCGAGCGTTGTTCCTCAGGAAATACATCAATAATATATCGAGCCTCCAGACCTTCCAGCTCATGCGTTTCGGGGCTTTTCTCCTCATCAGCATCATCCTCACAAAAAGTCCGCTGTCAACCGAGGAGATCGGTATTTTTGAGATGTTCAACTTTATTGCCAGTTTCCTGAGTTTTTTCTGGGTTACCGGCCTGGTGCAGTCATTTCTTCCCCTGTACAATAACAATCTTACATTTTCTTCGGTAACCAGGGATGAGAAATACAAATCGCCCGAGATATTCAATGCGTTTCTGCTGGTCAGCTTTTTCAGCCTTGTTATTTTCATTTTTGCCTTATCGCTAAAGAATCATTTTTCCGTTTTCGGCATATCGGGCAATGTGCCGTTTATCAAGCTTTTACTGGCGTATTTATTGCTGAGCAACCCGGGGGTACTGGTGGAATATGTTTACCTGTTACGTAACCGGTCGGCCAGGATATTGCAATACGGGTTCATCACGTACAGCCTGCAGGTAGTGATTGTCACCGTGCCGATCCTCCTTGGTTATCCGCTGGAGTGGGCCATATGGGGTCAGATCGTCATCTCGGTGGTACGGCTGGTGTGGCTGGCGGTACTGATGGTTAGATACGCTCAGTTCACCGTTTCCTTTACATTCATCAGGGAGCACCTGCACCTGGGTGGACCACTGATCATTACCGCCCTTATCAGTGGTTCGTCTCAGTACTTTGACGGCATCATCATCTCGAACAAGTTTGATGCGGAGGCGTTTGCCAAGTTCCGCTACGGTGCCAAGGAATTTCCCTTTGTCATTCTTATGGCGAACGCCCTGAGCAATGCCATGCTTCCCGAGTTTTCGAAAGCAGGAAATCTGAAAGCATCGCTGGCCGCGCTGAGGACAAAATCAGCACGTCTCATTCACGGCCTGTTCCCCGTCACCATGATCTTCCTTCTTTTTGCGCACAGGCTTTATCCCTTCCTCTTCAATGAAAATTTTCACCGTAGTGCCGATGTGTTTGTTGTGTACCTCCTCCTCATCATCAGCCGGCTGGTCTTTCCGCAAACTATCCTCATTGGTCTGAAACAAACGCGGATCATTCTTGTCGCAGCTTTCATCGAACTCGTATTCAACGTGACCCTCAGCCTGCTGCTGGTGAACAGGTATGGCATGGTGGGGGTTGCCGTCGCTACGGTTATTGTATACCTTATTGAAAAGATAATCCTCATCATATATAATTATGTACGGTTCAGAATCCGTCCGGACGAATACATACCCCTCAAATTGCACCTGCTGTATTCATCCCTTCTGATCATCCTGTTTGTTCTGATCGATCACGGCATCATAAGCATTTGATGCCAGAGAGCATGGATTACGGGATATGCGGAAATAAAAAAAGCATGTTATATTTGAATGGATAAAGCGCATGAACGGTTCATTCCTGCGGTATTATCACCAGTGAAATAGGCCTGAAGAAACGCATTCATGGGGTCACTTGAGACATATTTCAGCCGGTTCCGTAAGCATATTGTGGGGGTTGATGCCTCGTTCCGCTCGCCTTACGGAATCAGGAAACTTATCTATACCGACTGGATTGCCAGCGGCCGATTATATGGCCCGATAGAAGAGAAGATCCTCTCCTCATTTGGTCCTTTTGTGGGCAATACCCATACCGGGACCAGTGAAACAGGCTCGCGCATGACCTCCTGCTATAATTACGCACATAATATTATCAAGGAACATGTTCATGCCGGTCAGGACGATGTGATCATCACTGCCGGTTCGGGGATGACCTCAGTAGTGAATAAGCTCCAGAGGATACTGGGGCTGAAGGGCTGTGGTATGCTGTTGCACAGGCAGTGCCTGAGGGAAGTTGACAAACCTGTGGTGTTTGTCACGCATATGGAGCATCACTCGAACCACACCTCATGGTATGAAACCATTGCCGATGTAGTGGTGCTGCAGCCCGACAGGAATTTACTGGTAGATCCGGGGGAACTTTGCAGGCAGCTTGACAGGTATTCCGGCAGGAAGTTCAAGATTGGGGCGTTCACGGCCGGATCGAACGTGACGGGGATCATTCCACCCTACCATGAGCTGGCGAAAATCATGCATGAATACGGGGGGATTGCCTTTGTTGATTTTGCCGCCGTCGCTCCTTATGTCACGATTGATATGCACCCTCCTGATCCGATGCAGAAGCTGGATGCCGTTTATTTTTCACCGCATAAGTTTCTGGGCGGACCCGGCTCCTCGGGTGTCATTGTCTTTGACTCAAAGTTGTACAGGAGCACGGTGCCCGATGATCCCGGCGGAGGGACCGTCGACTGGACCAACCCGTGGGGGGAATACAAGTATATTGATGATATTGAGATGCGGGAAGACGGCGGGACACCAGGATTTATTCAGGCTATCCGCGGAGCACTTGCTGTCCGCCTGAAAGAAGAGATGGGGGTGGAAAAGATCCGGCAGAGGGAACATGAACTGTTACAGCTGGCCATGAATGAACTGGAACAGATCCCTTCCATCAGAATCCTTGCGATTAATGCCAGGGAGAAACTGAGGATTTTATCCTTCTACCATCCGGAGATTCACTATAATCTTTTCGTCAAGCTGTTGAGTGACCGTTTCGGTATCCAGATGCGTGGAGGATGTGTATGTGCCGGGACTTATGGACATTACCTCCTTGAGGTAAGTTGCGAAAAGTCGAAAGAGATCACCGACAGGATAACCTCGGGCGATCTTTCCACCAAACCGGGGTGGGTCAGAATGTCATTGCATCCTGTCAATACCGATGAGGAGGTGCATTACATCATGCATGCCATACGGGAGATTGTGAACCATTACAGATCATGGGCTTCCGATTACCATTACAACAGGAGGACAAATGAATTCACACACCGTTCTTTCAGGCAGGATGGATTTCTGAAGGAATGGTTTACATTATAACTTCAAAACCTCAATCATAACCTGAACCAAATGAAGATTATTGAAGTAACCGACAAGTTGACCAGGAGACAGTTTCTGCAGGTCCCGAAGGAACTATACAGGAATGATCCGCACTGGGTTTGCCCTCTGGACAATACTATTGAAGGCATATTTGATCCGGCGAGGAATACAGCTTTTATGAGGGGCGAGGCGATGCGCTGGATTCTTACGGATCAAAAGGGTAGGCTTACAGGACGCATTGCTGCCTTCATTGACCGGGCACGTGCAAAAGAATATCCACAGCCAGTGGGAGGGATTGGTTTTTTTGAATGCATTGACGATCAAGAGGCTGCCGGAATGTTATTTGATGTTTCCCGCGAATGGCTTGTGACCAGGGACATGAAAGCCATGGACGGCCCTATCAACTTCGGTGAGAACAACAATCACTGGGGATTACTGGTGAAAGGATTCATGCAGCAGGGCTTCGGTATGCCCTATAACTTTCCCTATTATCAGAAACTTTTCGAAAACTACGGGTTCCGCAACTATTTCGAACAATACAGTTACCACAGGGATCTCACTGTCGTCCTCTCCTTTCCGGAAAGGTTTGAGAAGATCTTGGAATGGGTATCACGGAAACCAGGTTATGATTACCGGCATTTCAGCTACCGGGAAGCGGAGAAGTATGTGAATGACATGATCTCCATTTACAATAAGACATGGTCAAGTTACAAGGATGATTATGTGCCCCTGGAAAAAGCGGAGGTATACAAGGTGCTGAAGGAAGCGAAAGCCGTGGTTGACGAGGAGCTTATCTGGTTTGTCTATTACAAGGATGAAGCGGTTGCATTCTATGTCCTTTTCCCCGATCTGAACCAGATACTGAAACACCTGGACGGACGTATGCACCTCATCAACATGTTGAAATTCGTGTACCTGAAGAGGAAACATACCATGACGCGGATCAGGGCCTTTCTGGCCGGGGTCCTGCCCCAATACCAGAATATCGGCCTTGAAACGGTCATTTTCAGGAAACTTTTTGAGGTGTTCCAGCGAAAAAAATACTACAGGGAACTGGAACTGTCGTGGGTGGGAGATTATAATCCCCGCATGAGATCAATCTACGAAGCTATTGGTGCACAACATGTTAAGACGCATATCACCTACCGGTACATGTTTGATACCCAAGCTCCCTTCAAGCGATACATTGAAGAGGTAGGTTATATGATCAGCAAGCCCGCAGCAACCAAAGAAAGAAAAGTGTAACGTTTGCTATTTCAAAAAGTATCGTTAATTTTGCAACCCTTGATGAAATAATATTTGATAATATGAAAAAAGATATTCATCCGAAGAATTACAGGCTTGTTGTTTTCAAGGATATGTCAAACGGCTATACCTTCATTACGCGTTCGGCAGCGCAGTCGAAGGAGACCATTACCATGGAAGACGGGCAGGAATACCCACTGGTGAAGCTGGAAATCTCCAACACTTCTCATCCCTTTTACACCGGCAAGATGAAGCTTGTTGATACCGCAGGACGTGTGGATAAGTATATGAACAGGTACAAGTCGCATATGGAAAAGAAGAAGAAGTAAGCCGTCATAATTATTATAAGCCCCTCATTTACAGGGGCTTTTTTGTCCTTGTAACCCTGGGGGCGATTTCACTGTAAAATGTATTAAATTTGGGCTTCATTTCCGGAATTTATTCAGGGTGGATGATCAATATTTGGAGGATTAGGGATTGAAAAAAGACTTACATTACAGAGCTCTTCTACTGACAGGTGACAGGAACGAGGAGGCGGATTTTATTCCTCTGATCACGGAGGAAGACGAAGATTCCCTTCAAAAATCAAGGGTGCCTGATACCATTCCCATTTTACCGTTAAGAAACACGGTGTTGTTTCCAGGGGTTATTATCCCCATCACTGTGGGGCGTGACAAGTCACTCTCCCTGGTTCGGGAAATATACAAGAAGGACCGGATCGTCGGCACGGTTGCTCAAAAAGATCCTACCGAGGAATTCCCGGGGTTTAAGGACATATATACCGTTGGTACGCTGGCCCATGTTGTAAAGATCCTTGAGATGCCCGACAATACCACTTCTGTGATCATTCAGGGGAAACGCCGTTTCAGGATCCAGGAACCGATCGGTGAGGATCCCTATCTTACCGCTCGTGTAAAAGCCATTCCTGACATTATTCCCGACAAGGACGACAAGGAGTATGAAGCCATCATCAGTTCGCTCAGGGACCTGTCGCTTAAGATCATCAAGCTCTCGTCAAACATTCCGCCTGAAGCTTCGTTCGCCGTGAAAAACATCGAGAGCTCCACCTTTCTGGTCAATTTTATCAGTTCCAACTCCGATGTGAAGGTGGAAGAAAAACAAAAACTACTTGAAACGGACAAGCTGAAGGCCCGCGGCATACAACTGCTGGAGTATCTTACCAGGCAGATACAGATGCTGGAGCTGAAGAAGGACATACAGGCCAAGGTGAAGTTGGATCTGGAGCAGCAACAGCGTGAGTTCCTTCTGCACCAGCAGATGAAGACCATACAGGATGAGCTGGGGGGGAATCCCCTTGAACAGGAGATTGAAGAGTTGAAGACCAGGGCCAAGGAGAAGAAATGGAGCGCCGAGGTGACGAAAGTATTTGATAAAGAGGTGAACAAGCTGTACCGTATGAATCCGGCCGCCGGTGAATATTCGGTGCAGATAAACTATGTGCAAACCCTTCTTGACCTGCCCTGGGGCGAATATACCATTGACAACTTTGACATGAAAAGGGCACAGAAGATCCTTGATGAGGATCATTTCGGGCTTGATAACGTGAAGGAGCGTATACTTGAACACCTGGCGGTGCTGAAACTGAAGGGTGATATGAAAGCGCCCATTCTCTGCCTGTATGGTCCTCCGGGTGTGGGAAAGACCTCCCTGGGCAAGTCGGTTGCCAAAGCGCTGGGGAGGAATTACGTGCGCATGTCGCTGGGTGGTTTGCACGATGAGGCTGAAATCCGCGGTCACCGCAAGACCTATATAGGGGCCATGCCCGGAAGGATTGTGCAGAACATCAAGAAGGCAAAATCGTCAAACCCCGTGTTCATCCTTGATGAGATCGACAAGGTGGGGAGGGATGTGCACGGCGATCCGGCATCGGCCCTTCTGGAAGTACTCGACCCTGAACAAAACGTTTCCTTCTATGATAATTACCTTGAGATGGAATACGACTTGTCGCGTGTTCTGTTCATTGCCACGGCCAACACGGTTGCCACAATCCATCCTGCCTTGCGTGACCGGATGGAGATGATCGAGATCACCGGGTATATTGTGGAAGAAAAGTTACAGATCGCCCGCCGTCACCTGGTACCGAAGCAGCTCGAGAACCATGGCCTCGAGAAAGACAGGGTAGTCTTCCCTCCCAGGGTGATCGAGTACATGATCGAGAACCATACGCGTGAATCGGGAGTAAGAGAGCTGGACAAAAAGATTGCCAAGGTGGTGAGAAACCTTGCCAGGAAACTGGCCTTTGATGAGAAGATAGGGAAAGAAGTGAGCCTGGCCGATGTGAGAAAGTTCCTTGGGCCTCGAGAATACAAGAAGGATATTTATGAAGGGAATGATTTTGCCGGGGTAGTGACCGGCCTGGCCTGGACGGCACTTGGCGGGCAGATCCTGTTTGTGGAAACAAGCCTGAGCAAGGGCAAGGGGAATCTCACCATCACCGGTAATATCGGGGAAGTGATGAAGGAATCAGCCGTCATTGCATTGGAATTTATCAAAGCACATGCGCGTGAACTTCATCTCCCGGAAGACTTCTCCAATCAGTGGAATGTACACGTGCATGTGCCCGAAGGGGCAATACCCAAAGACGGCCCGTCGGCCGGCATCACCATGGTTATTTCCATGGTATCGGCTTTCACCCAGCGCAAGGTGAAAAAGAACATAGCCATGACAGGAGAAATCACCTTACGGGGGAAAATTCTGCCGGTAGGGGGTATCAAGGAGAAAATTCTGGCCGCAAAACGGGCGAACATAAAAGAAATCATTCTCTCCGACGAAAACCGGAAAGATGTGGAACAGATCAAGGATATCTACCTGAAAGGTCTGAAGTTTCATTATGTGAATGACATACTGGAAGTGGCGGAACTCTCTTTGCTGAAACAAAAAGTAAAAAAGACGGCGGCGGTTCAATGAATGACCGCAACGGAAAGGATCTAGGCAATTTCAACCAGATTGAACGGAATGTTAAGAATGGACTGGTAATCCTCCCCCGCCTCCATCAGATCCCAGTCATCCATCTCATAGTACCAGTTGATTTCAACCTGTGACTTGCTGCCGTGCATTATTTCAAGCTTCTTGAAGATCTGGTACAGGTATTTGGACGAGTTCGTGTTAAAATATTCAAGCTGGATATCGACTTTTGTCTTTTGCGGGGGATTGATGCTGAGTTTATCTAATTCAAGGAGGATGGGTTTATAAAATATACTGCCATCTTCAGGAATGGACTTGCCTTTAATCCGGATCACTCCGTCTTTGGGGTCAATCTTAACCATCGGTGTTTTATGGGTCTCCTTCAAAAGAAACGATTCCACAGGCTCATCAGTTAATGAAATATCATTCAACTAATTTACAAAAAAAATTGAACTATTGTTATATTCTTTAATACCTGATTAAAAAATAATTGATAATCCACTCAATAAAAATATACACGTATGATGTTTTTTGTACCTTAGTAAGGCATATTGCAGTTAATGGATATTATGAAAATGGGACAAAGCTTATTCTGGGGTTTGGTATTCCTGATAATTGGGATCGCCCTGATAATCAGAGTTATATTCAAGCTCGACATCCCGGTGTTCCGCTTGTTCATTGCTCTTGTACTGATATTTCTCGGGATCAGGTTATTCCTGGGAGGGCATTTCTTTCCGGGAGGTAAGATGGAAGAGAACACCGTTCTGTTTGGGGAAAAGACGTACCGGCTTTCCGTGTTGAACTACCGAGAGTTCAATACTGTGTTCGGAAGTTCAGTGTATGATCTGAGTGAGCTCGATTCCGCTCAGCTTCCGGGGAACCTGAAGATCAACGCTGTGTTTGGAGGGGCCAGGGTTATTTTACCGGAGACCGTTCCCTTTGAAGTGAAGGGCACGGCTGTGTTTGGTGCCGCAAGGATGCCCGGGGGCAACACGGCTGTTTTCGGTTCGAATGAGTACCGCAGCGCAGGTTATGAAGGAGGAAAACCGGCGCTGTTCATCGAGGCCAATGCCATATTCGGCGAGATAACGATCACGCATTAAATGATACCGGTGCTGCCCTCCCAGAGATGTTTTTAAAACTGCGGCGAATGGAAAAAATTGCATTGTTCCCGGGATCTTTTGATCCCATCACCATCGGTCATGAGAATATTGTACGTCGCGGGCTGTATCTGTTTGACCGGATCATTGTTGCCATAGGCTATAATTCCATTAAGAAAGGCTTTTTCCCCCTCGAAAAGCGTCTTCTCTGGATCAGGCAGGTATTTGAAGATGAGCCCCGGATAACGGTCGATTATTTTAAAGGCCTGACCATTGAGTACTGCCGGAAGGTTAATGCCCGGTACCTGTTAAGGGGAATACGGACGGCTGCCGATTTTGAGTATGAAAGGGCTATCGCCCAAACCAATAAAGCCATGGCCCCGGATATTGAATCCGTCTTCCTGCTCACAGCGCCTGAACATGCCTCCGTCAATTCCACCATTGTGCGCGATATCATCATGCATGGAGGGGATGCAAGCATCTTCCTTCCCAACAGCCGGGACCTTATAAGTTTTAAGATCGGCGACGTGCATGCAAAAAACAAATAGACTTTCCTGCTGTGGCCTGTTATTCGCTCTCCTGGGTCTCACCCCTTTTCTGTATGGAAGCGATGTACTGGTCACCGGGTGCGATACCGGTTATACAGGAGTCGTTCTTGAATTCTATTGCTTTGATAATCCCTTCACCACTGAAAGGACAACCATCGGTACAGTAAGGCCGGGAGATGACGGTTGTTTTTCGCTGCGGATGGAAACGGACACTACCCGGCAGATCTTCGTGGACATAGGCATTTACCGGGCGTTTTTCTACGCAGA
>JAXDBV010000174.1:0-4310 GCA_034678415.1 Bacteroidales bacterium | reverse complement strand
ATATTATCAACCATCACCGATGAAGAGTCAACAACGATATGTCCGGTATGGATATTCCATAAGGTATCGCGAACCACTACCTCCGACGGATGAAAGGTTATCAGAGCCGTGGGGTTATTGGTTTGCTCCCGTCTGAAAAATATACAGGACCCGTTCAGGATACCCCTGCTGACTTCCCTGGCCTTATCATCCCAGTTTAACCGCAGGGCGATGCTGTCGCTCGTCGCAATGGTATTTAACTGTAGACCTTTCAGCTCAATGTCGGGATTCAGGTTTAAGCTTTTCGCATCAGCCTCCAGTTGATAAACCTTGTCCCCGGTACCCGAAATGATGCTGAAATTATTCAGCTGTATCGACTTGTACCCGGCCATATTGCCTTCAAACCTGAGACGGAAATCACGGGCTGTAGGATTAAAGATGCCGCTGAGCGTGCTGCCCGATGACAGGTGATAATCGTCGGATATGAACCGGAGAAGGGGCTCGACGGATTTGAATTTCACGGCGTACTCAAACTGGTTGGACGCCAGGAGTTCGGGGTCACAGATAGTATCATTCAGCGACGGCAGATAGGCAGCCAGCAGATACCTGAAGGCGGGTCCCAGATGACGTGCCTCGAATTGCCCCTTCAGGTCGGCATCAACAAAATCGGTACGCAACGACAAGGCGTTGACATCATTACTCCTGGTTGATAGAAGGCTGGCATTATACAGGTTCAGTTCCTTTCGCTGACGGGTGAAGGTGGAGTTCAGTACTTTGATCGTACCCTGTATGTTATCAATGGTATTACCTGTAAAATTGGCGGTGACCAGCATGTTTACCGAGAGAGTCGTATCCTTCCTGTACAGGTTTAAAGCGTTCAGGTTGGCCCGTAGAATATTAGCCGTGAAATCAAACTCGGGAACCTCCGTGGAGAAGTCAACGAGCCCCAGGAAGTTCATCTTGATATTCGGATCTTCAACCGATACCGAACCGTCGAAGGCTTTCTCGTGCAACGTGCCGTCAATCTCAATGTTCTCATAATTATATCCGTTCAGCAGGATCGATTCAATGACTCCTTCCATCGTTCCGTTAAACGATTTCCACTGTTTGCTGAATCCCGATATCTGGAGGTTCATCGATACGTCGCCCAGGATGTTCTCCATCCCCGTAAGGAACCCCAGCTGGAAATCATTCGTCTGTATATTGCCGTTGAATGCAAAAGTGTTTGCCGTATCAGGCCTGATCGAAAGGTCAGACAATATAGATCCCATCTCTGTGGTGAACCTTCCGTAGGTGACAAAATCATCAATGAAACCGGTAAAATTTCCCTTGAAGGTGATCACCCCCAGTTTTGTCAGGTTTTCCGGGATCACAATCCTCCCGACAGGCATGGGCCATGATACCGAGGCAATCTCATCAAGCCCCACCGTGAAGTTTCTTACATCAAGGTAAAGGTAGGTTTCTTTGATATTGGGCAGACCAACAAAATTGAAATCCCCCATCAGTCCCGTTTTCTCACCATATGAAAGCTGGATCTCCTTTCCTTTCAGATCATCAATCCCTCCATAGATATGTCCCGTGATCAGCAGGTTCTCTTTGATGTTGCTGAATACAGGGGTAAAGAAGGACAGGTCAACGGTGGATATTTCAGAGGGTGCGATCATGAAATCAATGGCTACCTTTTCTGCAAACTGCCTGAAATCCTTGTATGAGCCGAAGCTTAATCCAAGGGCATCAGCCCTGAAGGTCGATTCCGGGGTATACAGTTCAACATTTTTAAGGACAATGAATTTCCGGTGTATCTCGATCCATGTTTTCATTTTATCCACACGGAATCCCGATTGTTCGGTAAATTCAAGCTTGCTGATGGTAAAGCCCACCGTGTCGTTCCGTTGTTTTCCCAGATCATCGATCTCCAGGTACAGATCATTCAGACGAGCATCACTGAAGTTGATGCCTGATTCCCGTTGTTTCCTTTGCCACGACTCGAAAATGAAGGTTCCGTCGTGGATGTCGATACCGCCGATATTGATGGCCATGCGTGTGGCAGTGCTGTCTTTCCTTTTGAGCCGGCTGGTGAGAAATGCCAGGTTCAGCGTCCCGGCTGAATCGGTTGCCAGTCGTATCGTGCATTTATTGAATGTGATCTTCTGCAGGTCGAGTATGCGGTCGGCGCTGCTGAACCGTTTCAGGGTGCCGGTCACTTTACCTGCAAAGATCAGGGTGTCGCCATTCTCATCCTCCGCATACAGGTCATCGATCACAATCCGGTTAAAAAACCGGAAGTGCAGCGAACGGAAGGTGACCTCTGATCCCAGGTTTTCCGTCAGCAAGTTGGATAACGGCACCACAAGGCTGTTCTGAACAGCCGGAAGCTGGAAGACAAGATAAGCCATCCCCGGCAATCCGATGATCACCAGGAACAGGAACACCAATATTTTGTAAATTTGCCTGATCGCTGTTTTTCTTTGCTAACGGAACAAAAGTAAGAAAAGTTTACCTTGATCTGATTTTTTAGGTTGCATGAGTATCAATGTACTGGGTATAGAATCATCGTGTGATGAGACATCGGCGGCGGTGGTTACCGACGGATGGGTTCTTTCCAACATTACGGCCAGCCAGGAGGTGCACAGGAACTACGGCGGTGTTGTGCCCGAGCTGGCTTCGCGTGCACACCAGGTACATATCATCCCCGTGGTTGACCAGGCGCTGAAAACAGCGGGTATCAGGAAGGAAGACCTTCAGGCCGTGGCTTTCACCAGGGGGCCCGGTCTGCTGGGTGCTCTGCTCGTGGGTACCTCCTTCGCCAAGGGACTGGCTTTGTCGCTGGGTATACCCCTCATCGACGTGAACCATCTCCATGCCCACGTGCTGTCACATTTCATCAGGGAGGGGGGTAGTGATAACCGAGTCCCTTCCTTCCCCTTCCTTTGCCTCCTCGTCTCCGGCGGCCATACACAGCTTGTCATCGTACGCGATTACCATGCGCTGGAAGTGATAGGACAAACCATTGATGATGCGGCGGGCGAGGCATTCGATAAGTGTGCCAAGATCATGGGACTCCCGTACCCGGGCGGTCCCCATATTGACCGGCTCGCAGCAACGGGTAATCCCCTTGCGTTTACCTTTGCCAAACCAGCAATCAGCGGACTGAATTTCAGCTTCAGCGGGTTGAAAACCTCGTTCCTGTATTTTGTCCGTGACAGGGTGGCTGCCGATCCTCGCTTCGTGGAAAAGGAAAAAGCCAACCTCGCCGCATCCATACAGCATACCATCATTCAAATACTGATCAATAAGCTGGTGAACGCAAGCCGTATAACCCGTATCCGTGAAATAGGTATCGCCGGAGGTGTCTCTGCCAACGAAGGCCTGAGAAATGCGTTGATGAGCGAAGCCCGGCAACGACAGTGGAACGTATATATACCCAGGGTTATCTATACTACCGATAATGCCGGAATGATTGCAGTGGCAGGGTACTATAAATACCTGAGGAAAGAATTCGCCAGGCAGGACGTGGTGCCGGTAGCCAGGTATTTCTTCTGATCAGTCCGATTATTATTCATTCTTTGATTAAAAACAAATAAATTCTTATTTTTATCAGGATTTCTATTATCATATGCAGGAACTGGTTGTAGAGGGTACAAAAAAAACCCCTGAAGTAAATTTCTCCGCCTCGGGCAACCTCAGGATAAGTGGCCGGTCTATTCATGAAGACCCATCAAAATTTTATGATCCCCTGGTAGAATGGGTGGATGAATATGTAAAGTCCCCGGGACCAGTTACTACCGTCGATATAAAACTGGAATATTTCAACAGCGGTTCGGCTAAATTCATTTTAAATATCCTCCAGCTCCTGTCGGTCGTCCAGTCGACAGGAAAAAAGCTGATGATCAACTGGCATTACGAGGAAGGCGATGACGATATCCTTGAGCGGGGTGAATATTATGCCTCCATCCTCGATACCAACTTCAATTTTATCCAGTACGAATAAGCAGCCTCCGCCACCAGTGGCAGTGTACTTTTCCCGTTATTATAAATTCATTCTAAATTCCTTGTTTCTTCTTAGGTAATAAACCTTATTTTTGTACGCGTTACAATCACTAACAGTATATTGTATCATGTCACAGGAAGCATTGATCAGGCGGTTCAATGACCGGTTCAGACGATCAGGTGCGGAAGAAATACTGCGTTATTTCCTGGCCGGGTACAGGGAAAGGATCACCTTTGCCACGAGCCTGGGAGCGGAAGACCAGGTGCTTCTTCATATGATTGCTTCCATCGATCCTTCCACCAGGATCATAACCCTCGATACCGGTCGTCTTTTCCAGGAG
>JAXDBV010000173.1:0-6682 GCA_034678415.1 Bacteroidales bacterium | reverse complement strand
GTTTCCTCGCCAGATGGTTGAATAGGTATGCGGAACGAATTCGGATGTAAATCCAAATTCCTCGGCCGGTGTTTTGAGCTTTTCCTGGGAATATATACAGGGACTGGTCGCAAGGAGACAAAGTAAGGTACAAATGGACTGTCTGTTGATTTTCATATTTATTTACTTTTTCATTTTAACATATCTGTAAGCCCGGACGATTCGGGAATCCGGTTAATTAGGGGTACGCGTATTCCGCTGGTCAGTATTCATCCTGCACATTGCGTTTACCGGTGATATCCTGTGGCAGGCTGCTCACATAGCCTGGGATACCCCTGGCAATATCCTTTACTTCAACAATCCAGGCATCGGGAAGTTTACCGCCGACAAATCCCTCATAATATCCGTTCTCCTTTTTCTCCATGAGGTTGGGTTTCCAGAACAGGTCGATCCAATATGGCGGTTCGTCGCCGTTATAGACGTGCCACAGTTTCACATGAATGACCGTGTTTGGTGATTGCACATGTACCCTGAAGATTGTTCCTCCCTCCACAACCCTGTAGCCCATATCGTTTATCTCTGTCACAGGTCTGCCATCGAAAACATGACTCACCCACATACGCCAGTCAATAAAATGTTTCTCCGACATGGCATAATGGATGTAGTTCGGTATATATTCAATTGTCCAAGCACCTCCCATGGTCTCCTGTATTCGGTTGATGTTATACATGTGATATTCATACTTCCCCGGCCTGTAAAATTCATTGGATGCGCCGATATATAGTACCCTGGCCTTCACCCATTGCTGTATTTTCCCCGGGCAGACGGCGGGATAGCCTTCCGTTATTCCCCACAGTGATTCGTTGCCCATGTACACAACGCCTGCAATTCTTTCCCTGTCAATGGCGGCGGCAACATATGCGCCCGTGGCCCTTTTGCTGTGCCCGCCGATGATCGCCCTGATTTCATTTTTGTTAATTTTCAGGATATCAGCCATGATATCGAGTGCCAGGAGGCAGGGAACAGCCATCCTGAAATAGTTATGATCAGAAGGATCATTAAGAAGTTTCTTCTTCTCTCTGTCGATCATAGCACCAAAATCGCTTTCCCTGCCCACCCCGGGATTTGGCATAACCAGGGTTGGATACCCGGTGAGTGTTGCAACAGGGTCACCATAGTTCATGACGAAGGCGTCGGTCTCATGAAAATTGGGATGCGTTACAATCACAATTTTTCCTCTTCTCCCGGGCCTCAGGTAATCCTTTTGTTTAACGGGAAGAAAAACCACGCAGGGATGTATCCATTTCCTGCCTTCAATCTCCTGGCTGACAAACGTAAATTCTATTCGTCGCAACTTTGTTCGCGGGTCAGTCAATGATTCCACGATCTCATCCTTTGTGACGGATACCTCCATGGGCGGCAATGTCTTCCGAACCCTTTGCCACAGCTCTTCGGGAGTGGATGTGGAATCAATAATCTGGCTGTGAGCCGCCGGGCTCACACCGAATAAGAACAACAGTATACCGATCCGGGCAAAATTTCTCATATGATTATTTCGTGGTCCAGTGACGGCTGCGCGAGCCCCTGGATGTTTTTGTTTCTGTTCTCAGTCCGGTAATATCCTGTGGCAGGCTGCTGACATAGCCCGGGGTTCCGGCAGCAATATCTTTCACCTCCACAAGCCATGCATCGGGCAGCTTCCCTTTGACATACCCTTCATAATACCCGTCTCCCGTTGGCACCATCATTTCGGGATACCATACCAGGTCGCGCCAGAATGGTTCATCATCATTATACACATACCACACTTTCGCCTGAATGATCTTGTTCTGTGACTGGATTCTCGCTCTGAATAGGGTTCCTCCTTCCACTGTTTTCCCTTGCCAGACAAACCCTTTGTCCACTTCCCTGTAAGTAAGATCATCGATCATAGTGATCGGTCTTCCCTCAAATACATGCTTGATCCACATACGCCAGTCAAGGAAATGTTTCTCCGACCGCGCGGCATGCCTGTAGTTTGGAGTATACTGGATGGTCCATTTGCCACCCATGATTTGCTGTATCTTATTAATATTGTACATACAGTATCCGTCCTCATTGGTAGCGCCCAGGTACAGTACTTTTGCCTTAACCCACTTGTTGATTACGCCCGGACGCACATTCGGGTAGCCGTTCGTAATATGCCATAACGATTCGTTACCCATATAGACAACACCCACGATTCTTTTTGAATCCACTGCTGCGGCATTATATGCACCGGTGGCTCGTTTGCTATGGCCCCCAATGATGGCCCGTATTTCCTCCCTGTCAATCTCAAGTATGTCTGCCATAAAATCAAGAGCCAGCAGGTAAGGCACTCCCGATCTGAAGTAATTATGATCGATGGGGTCGGTTACCTGTTTGTTTATTTCCCTTTCAATCATCTGGTGGAAATCCTGTTCACGTCCGATACCCGGGTTGGGTAATATCAATGTCGGATATCCTGTTAATGTTGCAATAGGATCGCCATAATTGTAAAGGAAGGATTCTGTCTCCTCGTCATGATGGGCTACGATCACAATTTTGCCTCGCCGGTCGCCGTTCTGGTATATCCCGGGATCAACCGGCATGAACAAGACACTCGGATGCATCCATCTGCCCCCGTAGTAATCCATGCTGCAGAACGTAAATTCAACCCTTCGCAGTTTAATATTGGGATCCGTATATGAATCCACGATTTCATCCTTGAGGATGGTGAATCCCGGATCGGGCAACGTCTTTTTCAACCTGAGCCATAGTTCGGCAGGGGTGGAGGTGCTGTCTGTTATTTGTGCCATGGATAGCCGGGATCCGCACAGGAACAACAACAACAGGAAACCGATTTTTACAACATTCTTCATATGATCTTGAATTTTTATTTTCCCGTCCAGTGACGGCTACGTGAACCCCTGGAGGTTTTTGTTTCGGTTTTCAGTCCGGTAATATCCTGCGGCAGGCTGCTGACATAGCCCGGTGTTCCGGCAGCAATATCTTTCACCTCCACAAGCCATGCATCGGGCAGCTTCCCCGTTACAAATCCTTCATAATATCCGTTGTCCCTTTGTATCATGAATTCAGGATACCATACCAGGTCACGCCAATATGGTTCGTCATCATTATACACATACCATACCTTAACCTGAATGATATTATTCGGCGATTGTATTTTTGCCCTGAAAAGCGTTCCGGCGCCGTAATCCCTGCCGCCCCAGATAAATCCCTTTTCAACCTCCTTATAGCCGAGCTCACTGATCTCGGTTAACGGCCTTCCCTCGAAGACATGGCTGACCCACATCCGCCAATCGATGAAATGCTTTTCCGACATATCCGCATGACGGTAATTCGGTATGTATTCAATGGTCCAGGAACCGTTCATTTTTTCCTGGAGCCTGTTGATATTGAACATCCTGTACCCGTCTTCATTGGTGGCCCCCAGGTATAACACCTTGGCATTGATCCATTCCCTGGTATATGCCGGTGATACTAATTTTCTCGGTCCATCCGTATAGGTTTCGAAGGTCGATTCGTTGCCCATATATATCAGTCCTGCGATACTTTCAGGATCCATAGCGGCAGCGGTGTGGGCTGAGGTAGCCCTTTTACTGTGCCCGCCAATGATAGCCTGCATCTGATTTCTGTTGACATGTAATACCTGTGCCATCACATCGATCGCACGCAGGTAGGGTATCGCCAGCCGGAAAAAGTTATGGTAAGTGGGATCGTTTGTTTTGTTGACCAGGTCATTCAGGAATGATATAGAGATCTCACGCATCGGCAGGCTGTCGTATTCACCGGGGACAGGGCATATCATGGTGGGATAACCGGTCAGGGCGGCAATAGGCTCTCCATAATTCCCGAGGAAAGGATCGCGCCACGGGCCGGTGGCCAGCCCATCCCAGCTGCGCTGACCCACGATCACAACCTTCCCCTTCCTCTCCGGGGTCATGAACACCGATGTATCAGCCGGCATGAATATCACGGAGGGATGGCCCCACTTCTTCCCTTCAATCACCTGACTGTAAAACTTCAGTTCAATACGTCTCAACCGGATATCCGGATCAGAAAAGGAACGGATAATCTCATCCTTTTGTATAATTATTTCCAGTTCCGGGAGTGTTTTCTGAAACCGTATCCACATATCCCGCACCGGATTACATGTTTCGGTATCCTGGGAACCGGCAACAGAGGGAATCCCGGCAAGGAGAAGAAATAATACACGTTTAGCCGTGCTTTTCATGACATTAAAATGATAAAACATTAACCTGCCCGGCATTAATAAGAATTACCTTTTAAAATCTCTTCAGACTCCTCACTCCAAAATAAAAGATAAAAGCAAAGCACACCAGAGGGATAATAAAGCCGACAGCCATTGTTGAATGATCGGCGATAAGTCCCATCAATGGCGGACAGAAAGCCCCTCCTGCCACGGCCATGACAAGGAACGAGGATCCTTTTTTTGTCAATGCTCCCAGGTCCCTGATGCCCATGGCAAAGATGGTTGGAAACATCACCGACATAAAAAAGTAAACGCTGAAGAGTGCAACAACAGACACAGGGCCGAGAGCGAGCACCACTATTAAGACCAGCAATGTATTGGCCAGCCCGTAAATGGTAAGCAATTTTGCCGGAGACACAAAACCGAGCATCCATGATCCTGACAGACGGCCGATCCAGAATAATCCCATACCGCCAAAGGCAAGGATTAATGAGGCAGCCTGTTCAGGATTTTTTGGCATAAACACTTCCCCGAAAGAACCCAGTTTTCCCATAATGTTCATCATGGGGTTTTGCACACTGGGTAGTTCTTCCGTGACATAATTGATAAAGAAGGAGTTCACACCGGTTTGTGCTGCCACATAGAGGAACTGGGCCACCACTGCCATAATGAAATACGGATGTTTCAGCAGCAACCTCATCGGCGGGTTATCGTCGGTATCATCTTTTGAATGTTCTCTTATATCGGGCAGGGGAGTAAAGAAAAACGCGATAGCGACAATCAGCACCACACTTCCGATCAACATATAGGGAGTCAGAAGAGAGTCGAACTTCCCTGCCGTATCTGACTCTTCCGCGCCGAAAATCAGCAGACCGCCAATCAGCGGGCCCAGTATCCATCCGAGCCCGTTGAATGACTGTGCAAAATTGATTCTCTGGGAGGCCGACTCCCTGGGACCCAGAACTGTGGTATACGGATTGGCTGCCGTTTCAAGACAGGTCAGTCCACAGGCAATGACAAACAATGCAATGAGGAATGGCCAGAATGACCCGATCTGTGCCACAGGATAAAAGAGGAAGGCTCCGGTTGCAAACAGGCAAAGACCGAAGATAATACCCTTCTTATATCCAAAGCGCTTCATGATAAGCCCTGCCGGCACAGCCATGGCAAAATAGCCTATGTAAAGGGAGAACTGGACAAATCCCGACTGGTATTTAGAAATGTGCAGGATATTCTGAAAGTGCTTGTTTAATACATCCAGCAATCCATGGGCAAAACCCCATAAAAGGAACAAGCTGGTCACCAGTGCAAAAGGCAGCAAATAATTTGTTCCGTCCTCTGCCCTGAGAAATGCTGATTTTTTCTTTTCCTTTGCCATGTTACTTCCCTGATTGTGAAAAGGCCTGTTCAATCTCCTCGAGAGTGATATTGAAGACCTGTTGAACGATAGTATTTAATGTTTTGTTGTCGCCGGTGATATGAAAAATCCGTTGTTTATGGACAATGCTGTCGCCAGGATTCAGGAAAGCAGCGGGGGATGAGCTTTCGATCTCATAAAAAGGACCCATGATGCTGCCGTCCTCGACCGGTCCGTCGTTGTATGAATTCACGACATCGCCTTTCAACGGATCGTCCTGGTCGCCCCATTTGGAATTAACATACCGCGACGGGACATCCGGTGCAGAGTACCATAGCAGGGTTAACACCGAATTCACCGGGTCATAACTGCCGCAAAAGGGCAAGGCACGCTGCGGTGAAATCCCAATTTTGCTCCTGTATTTGCCATCGGTTTTAAAGAAGATGATCCCATCCTTCTCACGAAGCCTGTCGGATGGCACCTTGCCAAAATAGTCGTCTGACACCAGCTTGCCTAATTCTTTTTCATCCCCCTGAATGATGGGAATGAAAACCGTTCCTTTTTCTGACGGATTGAACATGGATAACAGCCATATTGATAATACCCCTGTCTCAGCATTCCATGCCTTGTTTCCTTTATTGATCAGCACGTTTTCTGATTCATAGGCAACCGAGGCAAGGGGTGATTCCGATGAATACTGCAACAATTCTTCCGTTTCTGAGGGAGCAAGCAATCTGATCGTGCGCACAACACCGATCTTCATTTCCGTGTTTGAGGCGTTGGTCAGTGTAAACTCGTTGCTGAACCGCACCTTGTCGTGCGAACGGGCCACCAGGGCGAACGGTTCGGTATCGATTTGCTTTGGCACCACCCAGTTGGCATATACCTGTTCAACTCCCGGCTTGAAATAGATGGAAAAAGGTCCGCCTTCGGGGCCCAGCCAGAAGCGTTCCTCACCACCGTAAGGGTTGAACTGTGGATTCACTTTTCCGGAAGTGATCAATTTGTAATTGATCCATCCGAAACTCATTCCTTCTTTTCCGCTGGCACTGCTGGTCATAACCCTTCCCTGGTAATCAGGTACAATCAGTACACGTGCCTTTGAAACTGCA
>JAXDBV010000172.1:0-2740 GCA_034678415.1 Bacteroidales bacterium | reverse complement strand
CACTATCGAGGAGAACAGGATACCGGTGAGAGAACCGGTGAGAGGAGCATGTGAGATCCTGGGTATCGATCCTTTATACATTGCCAATGAGGGGAAGCTGCTGGCTGTGGTTGATCCAGACGATGCCGACAGGCTGGTGGAGACAATGCATCAGCACCTGCTGGGCAGCGGAGCAGCCATCATCGGCGAGGTGACAGAAATAAGAAACCCTTCCCTCCACATGATCACTACCATCGGAACCTCACGTATCGTCGATATGATCTCAGGTGAACAGCTGCCACGGATCTGCTGAAGAGCTCGGACTGTTTCATGGTGATAAATCACCGGTCTTAAAACATTGCAGATGAACCTTCGGATCGACAAGAAGTGTTCCGCACATTCAACAAACCGATCGGAAAGTAACAAGGCTGTGATCAAAGCTTTGCCAACAATCCTAGTGCCTGACGAATCGTTTCACACAGGTTTTCTTTTCCCCGGTAATAACCAGAACATACACGCCCTGAGGCAGGTGGTTTATTTCAAGTTCTGTCTCAACACGCCTTCCTGAGGATGGTATGCGTTTCACGAAGCATACCTGACCCTGATAATCATAGCATTTTAAAACCACTTCACCTGATAGCAGTTCAAGGGAAGGATCATCGATACGGATATGGATTATCCGGCTTGCAGGGTTAGGCCATATTCTGACGAACCGGTCGGATTCATCCGGGGGAATAGCGTTGCTGCCTTCCTCTGCCACTCTGATGATACCCGTTGAGCACAGGTTTGTGGTGTCCCATACAAGTCCCTCACCCGGTGTTTTCGGGAGGATCTGCTGGAATGTGCCAGAACAATCGGGTGCATCGAGAATTCTGAAGGCATCATCCACCGTATAGTTTCCTGATGTTCCTTTAACCAGGTAGAGGTTACCGTTGAGGACGAGTTTCCCTTTTACGACCAGTTTGTCGGCGTTTTTTGACACGGGATCAAGTCTCACCGACAGGTAGCTTCCGGGCATGAATGTAGCATTTTTGTTCACGGTGAGTGATCCATATTGAATTCCCGCACCTGCGGAGAGGGATCCCTGGTTTTGTATCGTTACCGGTCCTTCTACCGTACCATTCCCCCGCACTACCCCGCCGCCATTGACGGTTACCTGTCCGCTGCCTGTTGCGCTACCGCTTGTATTGTTCACGGTAAGGATGCCACCGTTTACAGTTGTATTCCCTGAATAAGTATTGGCACTGGTCAGTGTCCAGTCGGCCGATCCTGTTTTGATGACCGATGTTTTTGCACCCGAGCCGGCATATTGGGTATCGGTTATCAGGCCGTTGAACACAGCCGGGGTGTTCTTCCCTCCTATCACCCAGGTGATAGTGTTGGCCGTTTCGCCGCCGGCACCGAGCACAGATGCTGAAGTGCCAGCCAGCGCCCCTATTTCAATAACAGCATCCTCTGAATACCGGTAGAGAAGGGTTACTTTATCGGAGAGGTTGACGGATGCGTTCCCATACCCGTGCGTGTTGGCGATCAGGAAGAAACCTCCGTCGCTATCGGAAGACACGTAGATTTGCCCGTTGAAAGCCGACCAGTTGCCTGCCAGTGACGAACGGGTGTACGGAGTATACAGGTTCAGCGTGCCTCCACCGGTGAGGGTGCCTGTGAGTGAACAGCGTGAATCGAGGCTTAGTGTGGCATTATATCCCTGGGGTACCGACAGGTTCCAGGCACAGTTATCCGTGGTGGACTTTCGGTTATCATACATGCTGAGCACTCCGTCATGAATAGTTACGGTACCTGATCCGAAGCCGTGCAGGTTGGCATTTTCATCGCCCAGCCTCAATGTACCGTTCCTGACAAGTGTACCGCCTGTAAATGAATTAGTGCCATAGAGTGTCAGGGTACCGTCACCTGCCTTTTCGAGCCTTCCTTCACCGGTGATCTCACCGTAGATGCCCAGGTTGCCCGATTCATATGCGATATTAAATATTGCATTGGCTCCGTTGATGGTCATGCCGCGATCGGTGGATAAGGTGGCGCCCGTCACCAGTATCCCTCCCCCGTTCAATACCATATTTGAGGGGTTGGCCGTGGCGGCACCGAAGGGACCGGCCTGGCCGGCATTGCTCATCCCCGATACAACCAGGTAGCCCCCGTTAAGTATCGTTGGCCCGGTGTAATCATTCTGTGTGCTGATGGTAAGCTTACCGCTGCCGTTTTTAATCAGGCTGGCGGGTCCGCTGATCCTGCCGTCACCCACGAACGAATAATCCCTGGATGAATACACCGTTACTTTGCCGGCAGGGAGAATACCGGTGAGGTTCACCAATGTGTTGGGATAAGCGGAATCGTCAAACAGCACAGTATCATTCATTACAAAAAAGTCAGATATGCCATCATTGAGCCAGCTGAAGCTGTTGACCAGGTCCCAGGTATTGTTGGTACCGCCGGACCACACCAGGTTTGCCGGGTCACGTAACCGTGCTATGGTAAGGAGGATGCTGTTCCCTGATAGACTCAGATCATACGGTAATCCTGTAACACCGGCTACCTGTGTGCGGTTTATGTCACCCGTAAATGTACCGGTAAACTTTACCAAGGTATAGCCGCCGGAATTGAGATAGTTGTCAAGCATCCGGATATCAATCGTATTATCGCCTTCGAGCACGAGGTCACCCGTGACCAGTAACAGATCATTTGGTTTGCTTACACCACTGGTATCGTTGGAAAGGTCGAATATCAGGTTCGCTTCGTCTTTTAC
>JAXDBV010000171.1:0-3150 GCA_034678415.1 Bacteroidales bacterium | reverse complement strand
ATTTCCTGTTCAAAGCGGTTTTGATCTATCTCCATCCCTTTTGCATATTCATGGAAATTTTTCAGGATACGTTCCCTGATCCTTTCCTTTCTTTCTTTTTCCAGGGGATCGATTTTCAACAGCAGGCCGGTAATAGCGTTGATGCGAGCCGACAAATCCTCCTTCAGTTTTTCTCCCTCTGCTCTCCTGTAATTGTTCACGATGATGCACGCTTCATCGAGGCCAGCCATGAGTTCTCTCCATTCCATCTCATCCGGTTCCACTTTTTCAGTCTTCAATGTTTCCGGGAGCTGCATGATGATGGATAACAACCTGTCGTCGGTGCGGAGGTCCAGGTCATGGCTGATCTGTTTCAGCTGGTGGTAATAGTTTTTGACCACGGAAGGGTTTATCACCGGCACCTGTTCATTCTCGAGTACTTCGAAGTAAGCCACGCAATCGATCTTTCCTCTCTCGAGCTTGTCGCTGAGGAAATTTCTTATTTCGAGTTCTTTTTCACGGAACACATAGGGAGTTTTTACGGTGATATCGGCCTGTCGGCTGTTCAGGCTCTTCAGTTCCACGTGCAGGTTCTTGCCTTTCAGCTTTCTCATCGCTTTCCCGTAGCCGGTCATGGATAGGATCATACTGATATTATTACGTAAATAACCCTGGTTTTTGTCACCGCAGTCTTTCAGCCACCTGCAGCGTAAGACAAAGGTAATATATTACGGATGATTCAGGTATGCTGCAGCGGAAAAAGGTATGATCAGTGGTATTCAACCACCACTTTGGCCCGCCAGCGGCCGGTGAGGTAGTACAGGTAATAAATGGCTGTACCAATAATCCACCCGATGGGTATTGACCACCATATGCCTGTCTCATTGATATGTCTAGAGAGGATGTAAGCGACGGGAACGCGGATGATCCACAGGGAGAAGAGGGATATAAACATGGGGACCAGGGTATCGCCGGCTCCCCGTAGCACACCGTTAATGGTGAACATGGTGGAGAACACAACATAGAAAGAGCTGATGATGACGAGATATTCCGATCCTATACGTATCACTTCAGGATCATTGGTGAACTGCCCGGTGATCTGCCTCCCGAAGAAAATGATCACCAGGCTGACGATAATGCTGTAGATGAGCGACATGAACAGGGTGGCTTTAAAACCCGTTCTTACCCGTTCAGGTTTGTTTGCACCCAGGTTCTGGCCAACGAAAACCGAGAGGGCCTGTGAAAAGATCATAGACGGTATGGCTGCGAAGCTGTCGATCCGGCCGGCAACTGTGTAACCGGCCAGGACGTTGGTCCCGAAACGGTTGACGATGCCGAGCAGGGCAGCCATTCCCAGCGATACGAAGGTCTGCTGCAGACCGCTTGGCAGTCCGATGCGGATGCTTTGAAGGAACAGCGTGCGGTCGAAATGGATGTTGGTTAGCCGTATACGTATGATGGAATGGGCACGGTTCAGGTAGATGGCGGCCACCAGAAATCCAGCGGTCACCGAAACGACGGTTGCGGATGCAGCACCGGCAATCCCCCATTCAAAAACAATGACGAACAGGATCACCAGCGCAACATTCAGCAGGGTTGAGAAGATCAGGAAGTATAAGGGTGTTTTCGAATCTCCCAGTCCCCTCAGCACCGCACTTACTCCGTTATAACCAAAGGAGGGAAGTGTACCCAGCAGGAAAATGTTGAGGTAAGTCTTTGCCTGTGGCATAACATCGGCCGGTAAACCCAGCAACTGGAATATCTCCTCGCTCAGCAGGATCCCGGCAACGGTGACAATAAGGGAGGCAAAAAAGAGAAAGATGAACATGGTATCGGTCGCCCTCCTCACCCTGTCAATATCCTTTGCACCGAAATACTGGGCAATGATAATGGTCGATCCCGAGGCGATGCCAACGATCAGTGAGATGAGGATGAAGATGATGGGGAAGGATGCCCCGACAGCCGCCAGCGCTTCGGTCCCCAGATGCCTGCCCACCACGATGCTGTCGACTACATGGTACAACTGCTGGAACAAGTTTCCCAGCAGCATGGGAAAGGCAAAATTCAGTATTAACCTGCCTTCATTACCGCTTGTTAAATCTTTCATCTTCCGGGCCTGCCGCTGCAAAATTTCAGCGAAATTGCATTGAATTATTGGAAAGGCCAAATAAATCGTACCGCTCCGCCCGATAATGGTCACGTGCCGTTGGTACATTCTTTTTCAATGGTTATTTTTGTGACCGGCTGAAAATAATTAGTAGCAATCATATAATTCAACTTTCATCTATGAAACGATACCGGCTGATTGCCCTCGTCTTCCTTGTGTCTATACCTCTCCATGCACAAATACCCGATACCGTATCGGTTACCGGTGCATCGGAAGGTAAACAGGCAACAGGTGTTAACCCGGCTACAACGGTCCCCGAGGATATTATTCACTCGATACAATTACTGAAGGCGTATCTTACGGAACAGGAAGCGCTCTTCGGCGAGGATAAACGACTGCAGTCTGCGGTGAAGAATATTATTCATTATATCGAGAACGAACCGGTCGATTCTTCTGTTCGTTATCTGCGGGACTATCGGTACTCAACGCTCTACGAGCAGCGGTTGATCCGCCGGAGGCAGGTGACCGATACACTTGTAGAGGCCAGGGAAGGGATAACCCGGTCGGTGCAGACGATCCTGCCCGGCAGTATGCATGCAGATACTCTGATACCTCCGTCTGATTCGCTAACGACAAGGACATTACCGCCGCCGGACGATACATATGATTCGATTTCGGTCACTGCCCCGGGGAAAAGGTATATTTTTGATACAACACTAATACACAGGATAGTGCCGGATACCGTGATCGTGGTCGATTCCGTCCGGCTGGAGGTGGTTGATACCCTTCACCGGTCCATAAAAATACTCCTCGATCACATGGCCAGGGATTCCTCTCATGTGTGGCTGCACAACCTGAGAAACGATTCCATACAGGTGTGGATGAGGGAGGGCGGAAGACATTTTACACGGTTCTGGATATGGAATACAGGCCGCGATTCTGTTATCATCTGGATCGAGAATGTGGGCAGGAACAGTTTCCGTATATTTCTCGATGACGGCGTGTATATCCGCAAACTCAGCGAACGAGAAACGATTGATGCCGTGGAGTTTGAAAGAACCATT
>JAXDBV010000170.1:0-4934 GCA_034678415.1 Bacteroidales bacterium | reverse complement strand
CCTTCAAGTACCTGAATGCTTTCTGCTGAGTAACGTTCCTTCTGTGTTACTTTCCCTTCTTTTTTACTCATTTAAATAATCTCCTTTCCTGATGTTTTTTACCCCTGGCAGGAACTCTCGTTCAATGCGAATGTATGTAAACAATATCTATTTGATTATCAGCACCTTATCAACCAATGATCCGATCGTCCCGCCTAGTATTTGAATACATTTGATAACTATCTGATATTGAATTATTTACAAATATTGTATATAATACATTTAATCCTGCGCAAATGTAATAAATTTTAATGATTATCAGGTAATTAACTTTAGATAATCCCATGATTTTTTTAACAGGCAATTAACAACAAGGCAAATCTCAGGCCAGAAACGTTGCATTTCCATAATTTTTCATGTGAATAAATGCGGTATTGCGGGATGATTTAGTGTTCCGACCCGAAGGTCACCGGATTATTAACCGGGTGCAAATCAAATCCCGGCTATTACAAATAATCTCTTAACTATAAATGACTGCCAAAAAGCACTCCGACAAACAGGGACCCATTCCCTGGCCCACGCTCCACGGGCTCATTGTCACATTGAATAGGTGAATCCTCCCATGATGAACAACCGCTGGGCAGGGTAAAGGTTCCACAGATCATATTTGGATGCCAGAAGGTTATTGATCCTGATAAATCCTGAGATGATCTTCGTATACCTGTATTCCACCTGCAAATTAATATCGGCAAAGCCTTTCAGTTTGATCTCGCGAACCATCGGATCATATGATTTGGCATAGCGGGGCCCGTAAAACAGCAGATCGCCATGAACCAGGATCTTGTCCCTCAGGTTGTACATGGCTGAAAAAGACAGATCATAGTTTGGCCGGTGCCATGCCCTGCCTCCGTTTCCCAGGGTATAGGTGTAGTAGTTTCCCTTGAGCATGATACGGATCTTGTCGACAGGAACGATCATGATCTCCCCTGAATAGTTCATCACTTCCGCATCGTCATATACAACGGTGAACTGGTTGCCCAGGTCGAGAGTGCTGTCGTTCACGAAAAAGTACATATTGTCGATCAGGGAGTATGAAGCTTTCAGGGTGTACCCCGTCCGTGTGCTGAAATTGCCTTTCACACCTCCGTAGAACTCAAGCTTATGGTCGGAGTTGTCAACCCTCAGCCCAGGCCGAATGAAATAGTTCTCTCCCGCTATCTTTCCAAGCGAGTTTTTTTCCAGGTAACCACCCACACCGATGAACGGCATCATTATATGTTTTATCACGATAAACTGCATCATGGCGTTGGGGTAGATATGCAGTTGAGTCTCCCCTGCGATATCAGGTGTGATCTCAAGCCCCACCTTCAGATGGTACTGGTCAGTGGTCTTCGTCCACCATGGATGTAGTCTGATGATGGTGTTAGCGGCGCTGTCGGGGGTGCCCGATGTGTTATAATGCGCCACGTTAACATCCAGTCCGAAGAATCCATTCGCGAACCATTTGCTTCCCGATCCTGAAAACAGGTAGGATTCCTCGCGGTGTGAAAATAAATCCTGGATATATCCGAAACCCAGGTTGAACCGGTAATTCAGTTGCATCGAATCGAGGTGTGTGGAATAGACTCCAAGGTTGGAACCGAAGGACAGGTAACGCTGCCTGATATCATCTTTTTCAAGGTCTGCCAGTGTATCCGGCGTGTTATAACCATAGAAATAGCGGGTATTGGCGTTCACCGACAGATCGCCGTCCACCACCAGATCCCTGAATATTTTTTTTCCGAACAGACGGGCATCGGTGTCACTGTAACCGGCAAACACCCTCTGATCATTGGCCAGCTTCAGCTTACCGTTTGATGACATGTGCGATGCGAAAAGACCCACCGAATGGTTCTTCTGCCTCAGGCTGTTGATGCCGACCTGAAGGAGAGGGGAGACATAATTTCCGAATCCTGTCTTGAGGTACACATTATACAGTCGGCTCAGATTCTCGGCTTCCATCCTGGCTGCCTGTATCGGGCGTACCGTATATTCTCCGGGCAGCGGCCGCGTGGTGATGCGGTAGTCAAATTCAGGCATCAGCGTTACCGAATCCCTGATGTCGGGCATCAGGTTGATCTTGAATGCATCCGAAAGGGTTGGCTCATAAGGTTTCACCACCGTTACTTCCTTCTCTATTTTCTGCGAATGCAGTGATCCTCCCATCCAAAGGATCAGTGATGCACATAACACATTTCTTATGAACCACCGGTGATCATCTCTGAACATATAAGGGACTGTTGTTGATTTCATTGTCATCCTCCTATTCTTACTGCACCGGCACCCTGTCCTCCGAGAACTTCACTGCGGGGAGGGTATCCGACTGCCGGTTTTTTTGCTGGTCGAGCCGCAGGATATCATTCAATTTCTTCCTTGCCTCTTCCAGAATACCGTCATTCTGCACCTCGTACCCATCGATGAGGCTTTGCAAGGTATAGCGTGCCTGGAACAGGTCGTTTTGTGCCACCAGCACATCGGCCAGCAGCAAGAATGCTTTTGCCATCCAGTACTGTTGTGGTGTGGTCATATCCATGAGGCTGTTGATCTCTTTTTCAGCCTCCTTTGGTTTTCCCGTGAGGTAAAGTATTTCGGCGATCCGGTATTTCGATTCGGCGCCCTCCGTGCTCGATACTTCCCTGGCGATGATGCGGTAGTGCGTCAACGCCTCTTCATATTGTTTCAGTGCCTGCGCCGCTTTTGCGATCCTGAAATGTGCCTCACGCTCCAGCTCACCGGCCAGGCTTTCCGTCCGGAGGATCTGGCTCCCCACCTCCATCACCCTCTGGTGCCGGTCCAGTAAAGCATAACACCTCAGTTGTCCCGCCCTGGCCAGCTCCCTGTTCACCGGTCGTTCAGCCACCTGGTCGAGGATCAGAAAGTTCTCCAGGGCATCGAGGTAGTTCTGTTTGTTGAAATGCATGGTGGCCACGGAGAACAGCGCGGGCTCAGTGAACAGGTTACGGGGACTGTTGATCACCATGTTGTACGACTTCATGGCTTCGTTATGGTTCCCCTGTTTCTCGAGGCACTCGGCACGGTAGAAATGGGCATTCAGAACAAAATTCCCTTTCGGGAACTGGTCGAGATAACTGTTGAACACCAGTAGTGCCCTCTCGCAGTTGCCCGACATATAGAGGTTTTCTCCAGAAATATAGGTCAGTGAGTCCTGTTCGGAGACCCGCACATCGGCTATGCTGCCCAGCTTCTGCACATAAGCGAAATAGCGATCCACCTCGTTCTTATCCACATACACATTCTTCAGTCCCGTTAGTGCCGCGCGGGCATCCCCGGAACCGGGATAGGTGTTGATCACATCCTCAAACCAGCGGATGGCCTCGTCATATCGGTCCTCATTATAATGCACCAGGCCAATCTGCACCATTGCCTTGCTCACATAGCTGCTCCTGGGGTAATCGGAGAGGATACGCCGGTAGCTCTCGATTGCCTTTTCAGGCTGCTGAAGTATCATGTAACTCTTGCCTGTCTCGAAATATGCATCGTCGCAATAACCGGAGTTGGGGTATTCATCCAGCATCCGTCGCAGCAGGCTGATCTTCTCTTCGGGTTTCTTAAGCAAGCCCAGGCAGAAGGCCTGCTGGAACAATGCATAATCGGAACCGGAGATGGATGTCTCTGCAGCCTTACGGTAGTTCTCCAGGGCAACCTCGTATTGCTGGCCAACAAAATGCGCGTCGCCAATGCGGTTATAAGCATCGGCCAGCAGGTTCGACTTCGGGGTTTTCACCATCAAGACATACTTTCTGAACCATTCCATGGCGGTATTGTACCCCTTCGTGTTGAAATAACCGTATCCGAGGTTATAGTGACAGATTATATATTCGCTTTGCGCGGAAGCACCCGGGGTGTTCAGGAAACGATGATACAGCCGGACAGCCTCCCCGTATTCTCCCTGCCGGTAATATGCCTCCCCCATCCAGTAACAGGTTCTTGCCTCGATGGGCGAATCAAAACCCGCGTACTGCAACGACAGGTTGAAATGTTCGATCGCCTGGTCAAACTGCAGACTTTTGAATAGTTCCAGTCCCCGGAAAAACGCCACACGCTGGTACGCCCGTTTTATTCGGTCGTTCTTCACAAGGACCTTGTTGAGCGACTCGAGCGCCATTTTGTAGTTGCGCGTGTTCAGGAACGCCATCACAAGATAGTTGTATGCCTCATCGATCTTCTCTGACCCGGGATACAGCCGGATATATTCATTGAACGCGCGTATTGCCTCATTGAACGGTGAATACGACAGTTCGAAGGTGATCTTGGCGAAGTTGAACAGGGCATCCTCCTTCACTGCCGGGTCATAGTCGGATGATGCGGCGGCGCTGAAAGCCATCCTGGCCCTGTTCTTATCTCCTTTCTTCAGGTAGCAGTCTGCCAGGTGGTAGGAAGCGTGCTGTCCGGCAATGCTCTTCCTCCCTGCCACCTTCTCGAACAGACCGATGGCTTTGTCACAATCTCCCGTACGATAGTATGCATATCCCAGTTCATACTGATCCTCCGGGGTGAACACGGGCACCTTGGCCATGTATTTCTCTAGGTAGGGGATCGCTTCCGTGAACCTGTTTTTCCGGAAGAAGGCATCGCCGATAAACTTTGCTATCTCGGGCTCCCGTGAGGGTGTTGATTTTTCGAGAAGAGCCGGCCCCTGTGTGATGATCTCGTCATACTTCTCCTGAAGGTAGTAGATCTGAAGGATATAGTACGGCACGATATGTCCGAAGCTCTCGTCGTCCTTCAGGCGGATAAACTCACGGAGAGCGGTCTCGTAGTTTTTCCGGAGATAGGCGATATGTGCGTAATAATAGATGGCCGGTGAGGTATAATAGGTGTCGCGGTCTTTGATCTCATAAAACGCCAGGCTGGCATCATCATAGGCATTCCGCTGGAAGAAACTGTACCCTTTC
>JAXDBV010000169.1:0-30482 GCA_034678415.1 Bacteroidales bacterium | reverse complement strand
TCATACACTGCATAGACAGGCGGATTAACATAGGCACCGAAAAATGCGCCTTCATTCGGAAGAAACTTGTCAAACCGTGAGATGATGCTGTTCAGTCCGATTTTCATGTAATCGTTCACGTTCTGATCCAATCTTCCTCTTATATTGAATCTTTCAAAATTGTTTTTGGTGTCCATTATTCCTTCCTGGAAAAGATAGCTTCCGCCGAAGGAGTATGATGATTTATCCGCCATCCCCGATATATCTATGCTATGTCCGGTCATGGGAGCCGTCCTGACAAGCTCCTGGTACCAGTCTGTGGATACGGGGTAGTCTGAGGGATCCTTTGGGATATACCCTGGTGCTTCTGCATTGGCTTCATTCAGCAGTTCGATGTACTGGTTTTTGGTTGACATTTTTAGGATATTCACAGGCATCTGCATTCCGAAGTAGCCGTCATAGCTTATGGTAGGTTTTCCGGTTGTGCCTTTCTTTGTGGTTATGAGGATCACACCATTGGCAGCTCTTACGCCGTAAATGGCGGATGCAGAAGCATCCTTAAGGACGGTCATATCTTCAATATCACCCGAGGCGAGGAAGTCAATATTGTCAACAAAAACCCCGTCCACCACATAGAGTGGTTTGGCATAATCACCAATTGAGCCCACACCGCGGATCTTTACCGAAGGGCCGGCGCCGGGAACGCCACTGCTGATGATCTGCAGGCCAGCCACCTTACCCTGCAGGGCCTGCATGGCATTGGAGGTTACCTGTCGTGTGAGGTCCTCTCCTTTCACTGTGACAATGGGTGCTGTAAGGTCTTTGGCCCGCTGCGTTCCATATCCTATCACCACCACCTCGTCAAGGGTTGTTCTTTTGAGTTGAAGAACAACATCAATTACCTGCCTGTCGCCGATCTCAACCTCCTGCGAATCATAACCGAGGTAAGTGAAAACCAGCATCTGGTCACCAGGCTGAATCTCGATGCGGTAGTTGCCGTCGAAATCGGTCATGGTACCCCTGGTAGTGCCCTTTACCACCACATTTGCACCAATCAGGGTTTCATTGTTATCGGAGGCAACCACCTTTCCGGTTACGACACGCTGACCCATTCCGTTCATGGATGAGAGAACCAGCAGCATGACGGAGAACAGGTAAGGTATACATGTACTTTTGTGCCTTCTCATAAATATGATATTTGTTAGTTGTTAAAGACGAAACAAAACCGGTATTCAGTTTGTTTAGACAGGCTTCCGGTTAATCCTGTTTTTTTAACCAGACAGCTTCCGGGAAAGGGTAAGCGTTGAGCGAGGGAATCATCATATGTGAAATACTCGCACGATTGTGCTGTAAGCGTCAAAGGGCACAGATCTACAGCTCCACTATGATTCAG
This sequence comes from Bacteroidales bacterium, assembly GCA_034678415.1. Taxonomy (GTDB): domain Bacteria; phylum Bacteroidota; class Bacteroidia; order Bacteroidales; family VadinHA17; genus JAXDBV01. Next base: position 29,110 of record JAXDBV010000169.1, on the reverse strand, counting down.
GGAGGTATTCATATGGGTTTTAGGTTTAGGTCTGGCGCAAATTCAATACCAAAGCTACGAAAGATTCCCAACCTGTTGAAAACATTGGCTTTCACACGAATACTTCACCGGCTGGCCAATCGCTACATCAACACTACATCAATTATTGTATTATATTGAATGACAATAAAATACATATATGGTGGAGTAATTTCCCGTGCACCGTTTCAAAATCCGAGAAGAAACTCCACCAGATTTTCCTCGGTTTTCATGTTCAGTCGTTTGCGTAACCTGTAGCGTCTTATTTCCACGCCCCGGGTGCTGATGTTCAGTAAAGGCGCGATCTCTTTCGAGGAGAGGTTCAGTCGAAGGAAGGCACAGAGCTTGAGATCACTCTGGGTAAGATCGGTATACGCCGATTTAAGCCTCTTGATAAAGTCCTGGTGGGTCTGGTCAAAATAGATCCGGAAACTGTTCCAGTCATCCTCCGAGCTCAGTTCATTATCAATAGTTGTTATTATACGGTTAAGGTTATGAGCGTATTCGGGTATGCTTATCACCCTTTGAAGATTGTCCAGTTTTTCCCTGATCCTGATCAGGTGTTCATTTTTCCTGACAATGTTAGCCGTGAAATCGGCCAGCTGTTTGGTTTTATGCCGGATCTCAGCCTGCAGCTTCTCGTTTTTAAGCTGTATCAGCTCCTGTTCGGCCTTGAGTGCCTCCTGTTCCCTCCGTTTTCTCTCTTCATCCTCGTATTTCAGTTTATGCATCGTAAGCCTCCTGAGGAACATCCACCGGATGAGGCTAATCATTACGAACAACAGGAGTACATAGATGATGATGGCCGGAATGGAACGGTACCATGGCGGATTAACGGTAAATGCGAATTCTATCCCTGTGCCGGGCAGGCCATGTATGTTTTTTGCACCGGCCATGAAAGCATATTCGCCGGCGGGCAGTCGTGTATATTCAATACCCGAAGAGCCGTGCCAGCCGCTCCAGTTATCCTCCAAACCCTGCAGCATGTGCCTGTATTGGGGATACTTGTATCCCTGATTGGACCCGAAGGTAATATGTATGGTATGATGGGAGTAGGGTATATGAATAGCTTTCTTTCCCGGAACAATTTTATAATATTTTACTTTCCCCGAGCTGCTGGTGGCGGAAACACTTCTTATCATCATGCCGGATGGTTCCACCTCAACGGTTGCCGCTGATTCATTGAAAAGGGCAAAGCCGTTATCCAGACATACCAGGTGAACATTATCGTCAAGGTATACAACATTACTGTTGTGGGATGCCTGGTTAAGTCCCTGCATGGACAGGTCATACTGAAAAATTCGTGTGAGCCCTTCTTCGGAAATACGGAAATATGCCACCTGGTGATCCATGATGAACCAGTAATAATGATCACGGGCTTTGATGATCTGACGGGCATTGCTAAATTCCCCTGCCAGGTTGTTCAGTTGTGTGAACAGGACCATGCTGTCATTCAGGTCATCCCAGGTATAAATTCCCTGTCCTGTCGGGAAAACAATACGGTTTTCCACACTGGCCACATTCACTTCGCGCTCAGCCGGGAATCCTTTTTTCTTTCCATAAAACCCGGAATAGGTTACCGAATCGAGTGACCGGCTCAGCCTGATCCGGAATATACCTTTAGTGGCATGCGATGCCCATATGTTTTCCAGGTGATCAAACTCAAAATTTGTTACTGGTTCAAGGAAGCCATTCACCGTTTTTATTGCTGAAAAACCATTATTGCCCTGGTTGTATATAACCAGGGAGCTATAGGTGCTCTGCAACCAGTATCCTGTTCCCGGGATCGGTTTCATACAGAAACCGCCATTGATCTCCGATATGGTTATGGCGTTGTCTCCTCTTATCACCGACGTGCCTTCGTTATGGCCACATACAATGTTTCCGTCAATATTCCGGAGGTTCCATACCTGGCCATGTATGCTTTCAAGAATGACGGGCAGGGAATAGCCCCAGCCGGGAACATACCGATACCGGTAAAGGCCATGATTTGTACCGATCAGCAGTGAAGTACCGTCGGTAACGGCAGTATAGACAGGTCCCATTTTGGACAGTGGATCAACATAGATATCAAGCCCGGTGTGCAGGTTAATGAAATCGATTCCCCTGTCAAGGGCGGCCCAGATATTCCCTTTCTGGTCGGTTCCAATAGCCAGAACAGTGTTGTTTTGTAAGAAATTATCCGTAGACAGGTGTTCCCTGAGATTCCCCTTGTTGTCGAAGATAAAGAGGCCATTGGCTATCGTGCCTGTCACCAGCATCTCATCGGTATACAAGCCATTGTTCACTCCAGACTGACGGATGAGGGTACTATGCGGGCTATTCCAGGGCGTGAATGCCTTCCCGTCATACACATACATGCCCTTGCGAGCCGCTCCTACGAGAAAATGATCCCCCGGCAACGGCAACATTACCTTTATCTCATCGCCTGCAAACACATCACTGCCGGTGACGAACGACAGTTCATCATCAATGATCTCAAAGAGCCCCCGCCCAACCATGTGTATGAACAACCGTTCTCTTGCTTTCATCAACAGGACAACTGCGGATTCCGGTTTGATGATACTTATTTTCTTTCTGTCGTAAACGAAAATGGTGGAAAATGACTGGAAATACACCTTCCCCTTGTGCGGCATGATCCTCCATATCTCATCGTTGTGAAGGACTCCCGATGCCAACAGTGAATCGCTTAATGAGTGGTACTCGAGAATACTGTAAGGATTGGGTTTCCAGTAGCCGAATTCTTCATAAGAACCGACATACACGATGCTGTCACCCTCAACGGCCACAGCCCTGATGATAGTATGTTCAGGCATGGGATAGAGGCGCCAGTTGGAACCGTCAAACTCGAGCAATCCCTTGTCATTGCCGGCATAGACAAGCCCAAGGCTGTTCACCGCAACCGACCAGTTCTGATTGGCTGCTCCATAAACGCGTTTGTCATAATTGATTACCAGGGATTTACCAACCGTCTGACCCTGTATACCCGTTCCCCGGATAGCCAGAACAGCAATAATTAAGAATATGGAGAATAGGCGCCTGCTCATTCAGATTGAATGAAAACCTCATACAATTTACTCATTTTCTTTCATTCTGAATATTTCTGCCCATATGTTGTATATCTCTTTCGTTTTCAGGGCAGAGATAATGAACCGTGTTATTACGATGTGAGGGCTGGCGTAATCGTTATTCTGCAGGTGCTTTATACAGTCCGAAGGATGAAATCTCCGGCGTATCTCTTGAAGAGAGGATTCTGAGCCGCACCTTTCTCGCATGTACCGGGTTGAACCTCAGAAGACGCTTATAGCCAATGGTGGTTCCACCGGTTATTTTTACCCACCGGCCGTTTTCTTTTATTTCAAGGACAAATTCCTCCACCCTCTGCCCGTTCCTGAAGTTTTCCTGGAGCATCATCCGGTCGAAGGTCATCACATTTTCCATATCGAATTCAACCTGTGCCACCATGATTCCTGCACCAGGGTTCCACCATGTCATGGGGTCATCATCAATCATATGCGAGGGATCCGAATGCCTGTTGCGCGGATGCACCCTAATGGTTGCCTTCTCTGCCAGGTTATGTCGGAATGTTTCATCGAGCAGGGCTCTCATTTTCCGAATGTTTAAAACATCATTCTCATGGATAAGCCCTCGTTTATCGGGAGGGAGGTTCAGGAGCAGTAGCGAGTTTCGCCCCACCGAGCCATAATAAATATCCACCAGTTCTTCCGGGCTTTTCACGAGGCTGTCGTGTGCTTCGTGATAGAACCATCCCGGGCGTATTGATACATTCACCTCGGAAGGATACCATATCAATCCTCCTGCATTCATGATCTTTTCCCTGCTTCCCAGGTCATCCTGAATAAGGTTGCCCAGCGGCATGAAGAAGTAACCTTTCTCTCCATACATGGAGGTAAGGGCTATCTGGTTCATGGTGGCATTGTCCACGGGCAGCACGCTCCATTCGGTTTCTCTTCCGTAGCCTGTTTCCGTACCCACCCACCGAACATCGGGGCCCATGATTGCGATTACGGCATGGGGTTGCAGCTCCCGGATGAGGCGGAAATATCCCATCCAGTCGTACACCTGTCGTTTTCCGTTGGGACCTTCGCCGCAGGCGCCGTCCAGCCATACCTCCGACACCTTTCCGTAAGCGGTAAGCAATTCGCGCAACTGGTTTTTAAAATAGTCATTGTACCCGGCAGTGCCATACAGGGGAGAATGGATATCCCAGGGGGAAAGGTATATCCCGAGTTTAAGTCCGTATTCCCTGCAGGCAGCTGCCGCTTCAGCGATCAGGTCTCCCTGCCCCTGTTTCCATGGACTGTTCTTCACGGAAAAACCGGTAAAACGGCTGGGCCAGTAGCAAAAGCCATCGTGGTGCTTGGCCAGTACGATCATCATTTTCGCTCCCGCCTCCTTCACCGTCCTGGCCCATTGCCGTGTATCAAGCTCCGTGGGATTGAACATGGAAACCTCCTGCTCCCTGTTTCCCCACTCAACATCATAAAAGGTATTGATTCCAAAATGGATGAAACATGTCATTTCCATCTCCTGCCATTCCACCTGCCTGGACGACGGCCTGACATGGGCTGCAGCAATAAGGATGGAATCGGCCTTCCCGTTTACACCCGGTCGGTATGATCGGTCGTACTGGCAGGAAACGGCAACAACAATCAGGGTGCACATCACCGGGATCCCGATACTATGATCGTATGTCATAAGCCTGATATTTCAAAGGATGATGAGTATCAACTGCATGTCAGCGTATGGTAAATTTAATCTCAACCCCAAAAACATTTTCCTCCGGGTTGACCAGGAATGAACCCAGCATCAGGGTGAAGTCGTACCATGTATGGGCAGCCACGGCAGGGCCGATGTCATATCCCCTGCGCTGAACGCTCCGGCCAAGAAAATAACCGGCGACCGTGGCTTCAGCCACTTGTATCAGTGCAGCTCTGTAATCGGGCTTGCCGGAAAAAAGAATATTGGTGAAATGCATGGCTCCAAAGAAAAGGCTTGAGTAGATCAGTCCTTTCTTCTTACCATACCTGTAATCCAGTACCGGCATCAGTCCGTTCCTGAACCAGTATTCCTCTGCCACGCCTGCCCCGTAGCTGGCGGCGAGTGAGCCGGCGCCAAATATAGCCATAGCCGGGTTGCGCTTGATATACCGGTTCATGAAGTACATCTCTTCCACATCGCGGAAACCATAGTTTGCGTTCCTTCCCGTCAGATACAGTTCTGCCAGCGCAATGAGAACGAATGTGCCGGTAATGGGTGTGAAAATGTTCTTCGGGCGGAACGGTTCCAGAAGAAGCTCGTTGAACGTCAGCGGATCATAACGGAAACCGGGCTGGTGGCAGCTTATGTATTCGAGCCTGTTTCTCAGAAAATCGCACTTATCGATGTTATAAGCCTGCAATCCTGCCAGGAGGGGATAGTTATAGTAGGGAGAAGTGCTGTTCGACCGGAGCTTATCATCGTACGCCATGCCGGTGATGATACCACCGATCTCCAGTGTGGTAAAAATGAAGCCTTCGACGATGCGCCCGTCATGAAAATGGGTTGCCCCCGGCACGTAAAGGGTCCACCAGGGATATAATTCCGGAGTACTGACCGGCAGGCTGTCACACTCCTGTGCGCATGCCGGCCCTGGCACACAGATGATCAGCCCAACAAGAAGCCATCCTGTCTTTATCATTTCAAAGAGAACGGATTATTGTTCCACTGATACCAGCGGAGCGGTTATAGCTCGTTAAGGAGCCATGCAACCGATTTGTCGCGATCATCGGAAAAATGCAGCTGCCTCCCCCGGTTGCATTCATAAATAAATTCACTGAACCGTTTGCTTTCCACCTTCTCAAACCGTCCCCGGATGGCTGCCCTGATCTGGTAGTTGGAAAATTTCTGAAGGATCTCACCGGCCAGCCCTGTTTTGAGGTCATAAAAATCGGGATGGAAATTCCCTTCATGGAAAAGAAGAAGGTTTGTCCCGTTTTCCCCTGCGAAGGCAAGCACATCCAGGGCCTCATCCACGTTATTGATGACCACCTCGTCGGTAATAACTTCAGCAAATTTCCGGCCGTTTGACTCTATAAGCCTGATATATTCTTCTTTCATAATAATTTAATAGCTACCTGGTGAAAATTGTTCACGCTTCCCAGCACCTGGTATGTAACATAGTATGCGGAGAGCCAGTGGCTGAAGGCTTTGAATTCATGGAGCGGAACGTTGAACTCATCAAAGATAATAATATCGCCGCGGGTGAGCAGCGGGTGTAAGGCAGTAAGAGCATAGAGGGTTGATGAGAAAAGGTCGGCATCCATCATGATCACTCTTCGTTTACCGGGGATGTATGATCTGATAAAAGACAGAAGGGTCTGCTGGAACAGGCCCTGGTAAAAGTGGCACCGCTCATCGTCCATGAGAGGGGGTTCATTGTTCCCCGACATATCTCCTTTCTTGAAGTGGCCCCAGTCTTCCGGCAGCCCGGTGAAGGTGTCAAACCCGAAGAAACGGGCTTTGGGATGGGTGACATTCGCCGCCCACCAGCGAAAGGAATGCCCTTTGGCCACACCAAATTCAAGGTAATCTATTTCATCGTTCAGCTTCTCTTCAGCAATCACATGCCGGTACAGGTTATACCGTTTGTTGTAGTCGAATTTCCCGGTGCAGAAATCGGAATACCCTTCCCTTTTGTGCACGTCAATCCAGCGTGAGAGCAGGGCAAGACCGGCCAGAAACTCAAATACTCTGGCGGGGGTAAACCGGTGCAACCGGGCGGCAAAGTACCATCGCTTAAGTACCGGCCTGTATCGTATCATCTCATTGCCGTTTTTGTGTGGCCAGGATCATCTTCAGTTGCAGCTCATTTCCCATCTCAAGCACATCCACCAGATCCTGTACGAGGAGGCTGGCATCGGTGCGGACAACAATCGTGGCATCGGGCAGGTGGTTCTTAATGTATTGCAGTTCAAGGAAAAGCCTTGAATAGTTCACCTCCCGCGTGTCAATGTAATACCTCTTATCCTTCGTGATCGAAAGAGTGTACTGTTTCTTGGTCATGGTCTGACTTGACTGTGCTTCGGGAAGCAACAGCTTGATCACGTTGGGATTGGCAAAGGTTGCCACAATCAGGAAGAAGAGAAGAAGAAAGAACATGATATCATTGAGGGAGCTGGTGGCAACCTCAATCTTGTCATTCGTGTTTCTCCTGAGTTTCATCCTTTTCTACCCGTTAATCTGAAAAAATCCAGGCATTCCTTTTCCACCCTGGCGGTGAAGCGGCTCACCATCCCCACCAGAATATGGTAACCTGTGAAGGCAATGATCCCCACGGTAAGGCCCAATCCGCTGGATATCATTTTCATGTACAATCCCTCCGAGATGATGCCGATGCTGATGTTATCGGTGATGGAGATATTATAGAAGATCTTGATCACTCCCATGATGGTTCCCACAAATCCCAGCATGGGTGCAATACCCGCGATCAATCCGAGGTAATTCAGGTTCCGGTTCATTTTGTTTAGTTCGGTCTGGCTAACCAGTTCAATGGCGCTTTCCATCTCAGCCTGTGTTTTCCCTACCTGATCGACAGCGTGAACCATGATCGTGCCCATCGATCCTTCGCTGGTGGCCATCAGTTTCCTTGCCTCAACAGTATTCCCCTGGCCTATTAGTTCATTGTACCTGAACAGCAGGCTATCATTGATGCGGGTAAGCTTGAATATCTCAATGAACCGTTCCACCATGATATATATGCTGATGACCGACAGCAGGAGAATGGGTATGACCAGGACTCCGCCCTTGAACAATAATTCAATGGCCGTAAGCTCGGCCTCACCCGGATCACCGGTAACCTGCAGTATAAGAAAATCTAACATCGGTTGATATGGTTTTTAATTGTTGCAAAGATAGGGTATTCCATAAATCCGCAAGATATGTAACGGAATTTCAGTATTGTTTAGTTCGTCACGGCTTATTCAAAAGCTGCCGTATTGGTCCGTATCGTGAACAGTATCGAGAAACAATTTTCGTCGTTAACCCGGTGAAGGTGATACTGTTCCGCCTTATCTTCCGTACACGCAGTATACAATGTAGGTTTTATTCCATAGCGCGCAAAGAGGAGCTGCACGATCCGCTGAGTACAAAAATTACTGAATTCCGACGGAGGGAATTCAATAATAAATTACATAATTAATCTGAAGCCTGCCCGGAGTTATTTGTTCAGTATTTTAAAAATAAACACGTATACCAGTAATGCGCCAATCCCTATGATTAGGGAACGAAGGATGGTCCAGTGGTTAATGATTCTCAAGGCTGGTTTGCGCATTCGTGAAACGATCATGTACAGCGACGAGATGAGGGTCAGGATGGAGCCGGTAAGCAGGAAGACGGAGGCCAGTGGCCAGCGCTTGAGGGCAAAAATGACACCCACAAGGGCGATGGTGAGAAAATAAAAACTCAGTGCAAGTATGATTCTTGTAATACCGCCTGCGTTCTCGTCTTCAAAAGGGGAGAAGGACGCGATGAGATAGAAGGCGCACAGAACGAGCACAGCTACCAGTATCAGGGTGATCCCCCAGGGGTTCGACAGGCTGATGATCACACCGATCACCATCAGTACCAGAAGTATCACCTCATAAACGGGTAAATGCTTTGCCAGGTGATCACCCGCTTTGCGGAAGGTTTCGAAAGCTGACATAAGAAATGTGTTTGATTTGATGGTATAAAAGTAATAAAAGAAGCCCTTGGAAAGACTTACCGGTAGAGATTAATTTGGTTCGCACGCTTTTCGCATTGCCCTAAGGTTTTCAACCGGGGTGTCAACCCTGATCTCACAACCGCCGGAAAGTATGAATCTTCTGCCTTCTTCTGCCCGGATAATATTGCGGCAGCGGGCATATAGCTCGTAAGAAGGGAGGTTGCGGATATCCACCGGATTGATATTTCCCGAACGTGTCACTGCCGGTCCGAAAGCCTGTAAGTCGGCTTCCATATCGGTCATATAATCGAGGTCGAAAATGTCAGGCATCAGTCTTGAGAGAGAAGGCCACAGGTGAGTGGTATCACCGCAGATGTGGAATTTAACATGTGCTCCCAGGGAGTGGATGTACTCAATCAGTTCATGATGAAGGTCGAAGATGAACCGGTCATAAGTATCGGCATCGATCTGGGAACAGATGGTATAGCCCACACCCATCAGGTCGCGGCCGGTGTTGATCTGAGCCCTGGCAAATCTCTTGGCAGTTACCAGGCATTTGTTCATCAGTCGCCTTGCATTGTCGGGATCGGTCATCAAAAAGGGGGATGGCCCAAGTTGTTATTGTTGAAGGGGGAACATGTAGGGGTGTATACCGGGCGCGACCGTCGGGGTAGGACTATTCTGTAACATTTTTCCTGTAATTAATTGTTAAAAAGCCCTTAAAGTGTTCACGAAATAAATATCTTTGATATTATCAGTTTCATTCAAATGGTTCATTAAATTATAATGTTATGCGTTGGCAAGGCAGGCGTGGAAGCGATAATGTCGAAGATCGCAGAGGTATGAGCACCGGCCGTATTGTGGCAGGTGGGGGTATAGGTACCATAATCATTTTTTTGATTATCCTGTTGCTGGGCGGTGATCCTACCCAGTTTCTCGGTCAGTTAGGCACTACTGAGAGTACGGGAAGTGTCGAGACAACGGCTGAAGAAGATGAGATGGCCACGTTTGTCTCCGTGGTTCTGGCCGATACGGAGGATGTATGGAAAACATTATTCGAGCAGAGCAATTCCCAGTACAGGTTACCTAAGCTTGTGCTTTTCAGGGATCAGGTGCAGTCGGCCTGCGGTTTTGCCAGCGCAGCCAGCGGTCCATTCTATTGTCCGGGGGATGAAAAGGTATACATCGACCTGAGCTTTTGTGACGATCTGAAAACCAAGTTCGGTGCCTATGGTGATTTTGCCGTGGCATATGTTATCGCCCATGAGATAGGCCACCATGTACAGAACCTGCTGGGAATCCTTGAAGAGGTGCAACAGCAGCGTGCAAGGATCAGCGAGGCAGAGTACAACCGGTTGAGCGTTCGCCTGGAATTACAGGCTGATTTCCTGGCAGGCATGTGGGCTCACCATGCGCAGAAAATGATGAATATTCTCGAGGCAGGCGATATTGAAGAAGCGCTCAGGGCTGCAGCCGCTGTTGGTGATGATGCTATTCAAAGAAAATACCAGGGGAGGGTTATGCCCGACAGTTTCACCCATGGTTCATCGGAACAGCGCATGGAATGGTTCCGCAGGGGATTCGAGACGGGCGACTTCGCGCAGGGTGACACCTTCAGCGCCTATTCTATCTGAGAAAAGAACCGGTATTCCATTGATGGATTCCTGAAATGATCTGCAGGCATTGTTGCACCAGCGATAATGATGATTCACCCTTCACGGTTCACAGCTCGAAATCGCCTGCGGCTTCAGGCTGGTATATGAGTTCATCAATACGTATTCTGGTGAGTCCTGACGGTACGATCCATTCCACAATATCGCCCTGCCTGTAGCCGATCAGTGCAGTGGCAATGGGTGAGAAGATGGAGATCTTGTTTTCTTTTACGTTTGCCTGATCGGGGTATACCAGTTTGAACTGTACCTGTTTCTTCTGATCAGGGAATGATATCCTGACGACCGAATTCATGGTGACCACATCCTTCGGCACTTCTTCCGGTTCAACGATGGTTGCATCATTCAGCTCACGGGTAAGCTTCTCCGCCTCGGTGGCAGAAATAGTTCTGGCACTCATTGCTTCCCGTATATGTTTCTGGATCCTCAGGTAATCCAGCCTGTTTAAAATGATCCTGCTCATCTCGGTTCTTTTTCGTTCAACAGCAAAGTTGGCTTTTTTCCCTGCAATAAACAACAACGAAACAAGGGTTGAGTTGGCCCAGGGGCATAGTAACTATTGTTTCAGAGCAGCTTTTGTAAAAATATGATCGGGAATAACCTGGTTGAAGATGATGCTGGTTATTTTGAATTCTGTTCCCTTACCCTGTTTGAGGACATCCTTATAGTTGAAGGTAAAAGGGAACCAGCGGTCCTGTACCTGCCTGATGTCCGTGAGAGTGGTACGTTTCAGCAGTTGTCCGCTCCTGGCGAATAATTCTTCTTTGAGGGGGACAAACCGCTCAGTATCAATCCACATTTTCCTGGTATGGTAAGCCACATCATTTACTCTGGCCTTCAATAACAGGATACAAGTGTTCCTGTCATCAATGGTTTCCGTTCCGGCAAGGGTGGCGGTGTATATATCCGTTAGTTTACGATCTTCCATCATATCTTCATAGGATAGGTCAGAGCCCATCACCGATTGACGAAGCATGTGGCCGGCAATCTGAATGGTTCTGTCGGTAGAGGGGGAATAGATCCATAACTGGTTCTCGAGCTTCAGCATCTTGGTGCCTTGTTCACGGGCAGGCGACAGGTATTCGGTGAACGACTTCATGTAGCCTACTGAATAGGTTCGTGCAGTAATGGTTCTGCTGGTCCTGATCCCATGGATGGTCATGGTCGACTCGAAGATCCTGTTGTCGGATGATATGTTCTGCTCAACCTTTTTCAGGATTTCATCTGCTTCAGCCTGGCAAAGAGCTGCGGCAGGAAGGAAAGTGAAGCACAGGGACAGTATGGTATTCTTTTTCATAGTACAGGGATTATACGGCTTCCAGTTCCTTGAAAAGTCTTGCGGTCTGACGCTTGTATATACCTATTCCTGAGAGCATGGTGCCGAATATGGTGGAGAATAATCCGGGGAAAAAACCCAGGTAGAAATCAACCGTTGATATCCTGGCTCTGATGGTTGAAGGGATCATCATTGACGATTCTCTCATGAACCCGGAAATATCAATGCCGTATTTCTGCACCAGCCAGGCAAGGAACAATCCCAGACATGTACCGATCACAGAACCTGTAAGGCCAAGGATCACTGATTCGTAGATCATGGTACGGTAGACATGTCCCTTTTCCTCTCCCATTGCCAGTCGTAAGCCTACTTCTCCGTAGCGGCGCAGGCCTCCCAACAGGCCGGCGTTCCATAGAACCAACGACATGGCAATAATGAAGACCAGGGAGATATAAGCAGACCAAGTCCTGGTCATATTCACATAGGTGCCCATGGTTCCCTGCTGGCTGAGGCTTTTCATCACAGGGGTGAAGTCATCCGTGATACCCGTATTCAGGGAGGTAAATTTATCGGTTTCTCTAACAGCCCGCTCATCGATGTAGAATCCATCGGTAAGAAATCCCAGGATTTCTCCTGCGGCATCGTCCATATCCAGGGCAAGCCGCACATCTTCAATATCGGCGATGATGGTTCCGCGGTCAAGTGCCTCATGCCCCATGGATACGGTACCGGCGAGTATAAAATTATAAATGGCCATACTGCCATACATTGTCGAGCCGATAAATGTAATCCTGTCACCCGGACTGATATGGAGTTTCCTTGAAAACACCTCGCTGAGGAGCACTTCTCCCTGTCGTTGGGGCAGGTGGCCTCTGACGAGAGATTTTTCAAGGGTCATGCGTTTTATTTCTGTAGATCCGGGGGACAGGAGGTCGAGCCCCATACCTATGGCCGGTCCCTGAGCCTGTGTCTCACCTTCTTCATCCGGGGCATCCACCAGTCCGCCAAATTGTATACGCGGTGACCATTCGATGTCGGGGCATCGCTGTTTCAGCTCAGCGGTAAGAGCACGCACACCGGTCAGTGCAAGGTCATTGGGTATCTGATGCATGTTTTCGGCATACCCGCGGGTCATTATTTTAAGGTGACCATATGAGAACCTGGCATTCAGTTCAATGATATCGCCCATGAAGCCGTTAATATAGGCGTGCATCAGCACCGTCAGCGTCACACCGATAATGATGACGAGGATCGGCAATCGGCTTCGGCTCGTGTCCCGTAATAATCCTTTGAGTAAGAAACCAATCATTGTATCTTTCCTCTTAACGCTTCCGTCGGGTTCATCTTGGCTATTTTCCTGGATGGCCAGTAACTCACGATGGTTGTTGTCAGCATGATGATCAGCACGGTGGTTACCACCAGTCCGGTGCTATATGCCGGGTATAAGGTCTGGGCAATGGCCATTCCGAACTCGCTGGTATCCATGGGCATGGTCCAGCCTACCTTGGCCTGCCAGGCGAGAAAGGGTATACCGTAAGCCGCTGCAAGCAGGGCGGCAAGGACGGAATACATGGTACCCTCAACCGTGAAAAGGCCTACCACTTCCCGCCTTGTGTACCCCAGGGCTATATAGGTCCCTATTTCCTTCTGTCTCCTGAAAATGGAAAGCACCTGTGTGTCGAAGATAGCGAGCATAGCCAGTAAAATAAGTATAATATAGAGGATGGATGTGCCCGCCGATTTGACCTTAATGAGTTCATCCACGGAACGGGTCAGCTCCTCTTTACTTTTATGAACCCATCCCTCTGCATCGGGTCGATCCACCGAGCTGTTATTATAGGTCAATATGGTAGCCTCACCCTCGAGATTGAGCATGGATTGAAGTTTTTCCAGGGGGACATAAATTTGTCCCTGGTCAACGGCTGGTACATTGACGGCGAAAATTTCGGCAATATATATTTCTGCTGCATCAAAGGTCCCCCCTGCATCCCTCCACTGTATCATCACCCTGTCACCCGCTCCCAGTTTCAGGTTTTTTGCCATCACCGAGCCTACCATTGAAGGTATGGCATCGGGTATTATGGTATCCAGTTTATGGGAGGGTAACAGGAATATACGTTGGGCAGGGTCAATCCCTTTTATCATGATGGATTGCAGCCGTCCCTGGGGATAAATATTTCCCTGTGCGATCAGGAGGGGTTCCATATCTCCTCTTTCGATTTCCTCCCTGAATTCCTGCGGGACAGGTGCATGGCTTTTACTGAATGTAAACGGGTCGAACGGATCATAATTCTTTTGCCAGTACTGACCTTCCCCGATTTCCCAGTTTGTCATATCGACTTTTGCCTGGTGGTCCCATCCTGTTATTACCCCTTTCATCCAGATGATAATGACGAAGGAGAAGGAGAGCACTATCATATTCAGCCAGGTGCGCAGACCGGCTCCGATAAGGTTCCGGAATGCCAGTTTTATTGCCAGTTTCATTCTCCCTGTTTTTATCGGGTAATGATTTCTTCCTTTTCAATCCGGCCGTCGATAAGGAATATTTTTCGTTGCAGGTAATTGATCACCTTATCGTCGTGCGTGGCGAACAGGAAGGTTGTCTTCAGTTCCCTGTTAAGGGTTTCCATGGTTTTCAGGATATGGTGGGAGTTAGCCGCATCCAGGTTTGCCGTGGGTTCATCGGCCAAGACAAGAACGGGTTTCTTGACCATTGCCCTGGCAATGGCCACCCGCTGGCTTTCGCCCCCGGATAACTGCGGCGGTTTGGATTTTACCTTATCGGTAAGTCCTACCCATTCCAGGGCATCCATCACCATCTTTCTGCGTTCCGCTGAACCATACTTCAGGAGCAGTAACGGGAATTCCACGTTCTCGAAGACGGTATGCACTGCGAGAAGGTTATACGTCTGGAAGATGAATCCCAGGTTCACCTTGCGCAGGTGTGCGGCTTCTTTTGCACTTAGCGTACCTACCGGTTTCCCGAGAACGATGGCTTCACCCGAGGAAGGGACATCGAGAGAACCAATGATGTTCAGAAGGGTTGTTTTGCCGGAACCGCTGGGCCCTATTAACCCTGTAAACTCCCCTTTGTTCACTGTCATCTCCACACCATTCAGAGCGGTGAATTCCCCTTTCCCCACGGGGAATTTTTTTACGAGATTTTTGATCCTGATAAGGGTAGAATTTTCCATTTTCTGTTATTAGTGATTCAGCACGAACATAAGCTGAATTCCTTTCCCGGAGAATAGATCTTGTGAAAAGGTCAGGGCAGGCAACTGGTACTGCTCCGGATTCCAATACGCCATAAGATACAGAGTAATATTGTTATACTGTTTCTGCCAGCTCAGGAAATTGTAGAACTTCCGGCCTGTCCAGTTGTAAAATACTATGACGCTTAATTTATCAAAAAGTCCGACAGGATAACTCAGGGTTACCAGTGAAAATGAGGTTCTGTTCATGAAGGCAAAGGCTTTTTCATCGAATGCTACAAGGAGATGTTCATAGGCAGTATATAATCCGTTGCCAAGGCTGAATGTATAATCAATTCCTGCATCCAGGATTTCCTGATGGGTAAAGATACCAATATTTTTACTGTTTCTTGTCCATGAACCTTCGATCCAGACGCCTGCCTCCAGGTCCCATTTTGCATCGAACCCGATGCGATGTTCAGGAATTCTATCGTACCGTTGCAACATATCGTTCAGGGTGCTGTTGTCGGCTGTCCGGTGGTGGTATGATACGGCAACTTCACCGAGGGGTACGGGCAGCTGCAGCCTTCCTCCTATCTCGGGAGTCCATTTACGGGTGGGCAAAGGGTCCCAGCCCCTGGGATCATTGTTACCGCAGAGAACCCACAGCCATGCATTGACATTGTTGAGAAAATAGTAACGGCCCAGCAGCCCCCACACGCCGTTCGTGAGCTGAAGCGGATCACGGGGGTCTATACGGTCAAACCACATCAGGGGACGAAGCATGGTTGCCGATCCGAAATTGATCTTCTGCAGGCCCAGCCGGAACTCAAACTGATGGGATGAAAAGCGCATCCATGCGCGGTATGGTTGTATTTGGCCTTCAGCATGAACAGAATCGAAGGGATGAATCCCGGCACTGCCGACAATGTTAGCGGAAAATTCCATATCGAAAAGACTACTGCTGGCCGATGTACGACACCAGTTCACCTGGGGGATGTATCGTCCTCCCGTCCACACAGGCAGCTCATTATTGCCGTTAAGGTTTATCCATGTAGAGAACTGACCTTTGAAAACGATGCTGTCCTGCGCCTGCACGGTATGAAAGGGACAGAAAAACAAAAAAAACAGTATGTGTTTGTTTCTCATTAAAATAAAGATGGAATCACGGTTGGACTATTATTCCGCGATCACCAGCATTTCATAATCATTGACGGTGAGGCGGTCGTTCCTGCTGAAGGCGCCCAGAACAGATCCGTGGATAGCCACCGTCCGGAACCCGAGTGATTTCAGCAGCCATGTGATTTCTGAAGGAGTATAATACCTTTCGTTGCAGTGGAGGATTCTTTTGTTACCATCATCGTCCACGGACTCGTATGTGGAATGGTCCCGGAAGGTCATCAGGTCGAAGCTGTTCTCCATGCTGGTACCGCTGGAGTCATCCTTGTTAATGAAATCCTTTACAGAGTGGAACAGGGGGAATAAACCATTCAGGGTGGTAAAGATGAGCTTTCCCTTCTTCTTCAGTGCCTTGGCGGCCTGTTGAAGGATACTGTAGTTCATTTCATCGGTCTCCATCAGGGGGAAGGCCCCTTCACAGATCATGATCACCAGGTCGAACTCATCGGTAAACGGCAGCTCACGTGCGTCATGTCTCCTGAAATCGACCGTTACCTTCTGTTCCGCTGCTTTCTCCCTCGCCCTTTTCAGCTGAGATTCCGAGAGGTCGATACCGGTAACACGATATCCGCGCCGGGCCAGTTCAATGGCATGCCGGCCGGTGCCGCAGCCAATGTCCAGTATTAATGCCTTTTTATTGTATCCTATCTCTTTTTCAATGAAGTTGCATTCACCGGCAGTGCCCTGTGTAAAGCTCTCCTTGTCATATGTATGTGCAAAGTTTTCAAACAGGGATTCATACCAGTTCCTGGTGTGTTTTTCTTTTTTCATATGTACTTATGTTCCATGTCGTATTTCCTGATCTTTTCTATAATAGCTTTTTCGGCTCCGTCATATATTTCACGGATAAACTCATCGGAGAAATTGTACGTTCTTTCTTCGAAAGGCAACTGTTGGATTCGGTCGAAGAGCATTTGTTTTGCCTGTTCAATATCCCGGCCGTAGATATGGTATGAGTCGGCCTGCCAGTTCAGCCGGCCCAGTCTCACCTCCCGGCGGGTACGCTGCGAGATGCCGGTGGCTATGATTGTTTTATTGAACTGGATAAATCCGAACATATTCATAAAGCTGGCGCCCCAGGCATCATTGCTGCGAAACCGTATATTACAGTTCAGCCAGTACACACCGCTCTCATCCTCCAGCAGGCGGTACCAGAGTGACTGGAGGCACGGGGGATCGAAACACTGCAGGTCAATGTTGGGCATCCATGTAATCATCTGTGCCTGGCGGGTGAAGGGTTGTTTGCTGAGCTTGCTGATCACGGCCTCGATCTGGTCAACCCTGAAGGGACCTTTTTCCGCCGGCCCCTGTTCCCCTTTTTCCATCCATATGCCATATCTCTTCAGGCGCCCATGATAAGTATATTCCCACCGTGTGTCACCGGGATCGTTCATGTTTTTTACCCAATGATCTTTCATCCCGATGAGTTCAAGGACGTATTCTTTCAGGTCTTCGATGCCTCCGGGAAAGGCTCTGTGGATCATGGGTTCACTCTCCGGCTCTTCGATCGTGATATTCATTGTACAGTCAATACTCTCGGGATCACCGGGTTTGTCGTACTGGGTCTTAAAACGGATTCCTTTCTTATACAGATTTACCAGTGCTGCTTCGAACGCTTCGGCCAGTGATCTACCGGAAACGGCAATGACAGGGACATTCTTCACAGGTTACAGATTTTCAGGTTATAATCATGGAAAGTATAGAATTCAGTGGAAAGTACCGAATTTTTCAGCCCGAAGTTGTTAGGTTATTATTCACAGGCCGATCCTTTGGCGTAGGAATGAAAAAAAGAATCAATGGCTCGGCAGGCTTCTTCAACGGTTTGATATTCTTTGAGGATGAGGTACAGAGAACCGGCGATCATCGCTGAAAGGTGTTTCCCTTTCATAGGCCGGTAGAGGCACAGGACAGGCTTTTTCCATTCCACAGCCCTGCCAACCTCATAACCCACCCCCAGGGAAGGCATGGTTACCTCTGCCACCACCACATCCGATTGAAGCATCCACTGCAGGTCCCTGTCGTGAATATACCGGTCATCAAGTGAGGCCTCACCTGTTTTGTCCAGGTGCTGATCCCCGATATGTTCGGTCAGGACTTCGCCAAATATCTCAAGATAACGGATGAGATGCCGGTACATTGCTGAGTCTTTCCTTCCGCCTCTGATGGAACCGGCGAAATATATTTTCATGCTTTAAAATGATAATGAATGCCTCTCATGAGGGGTCAGGCAGCCTGCTTCCTGAATAATGTATTCCTGAATTTATACAGGATAAAAATAATCAGCACGACAATGATAGCTGCGACAATGAGCGGTGTGGCAAGTGTAAGCACCGAGCTGCCGATAGCTGCGACATGTTCACCGGTAGCAACAACAGGATTTCCGGCGCCGGCCGTTAGTTTGGAGGAGGCCAGCCGTGTCAGCACACTGCCACCCTGGATGGTAGCTGCCGCACCGCCGCCCACGATAAAACCGGTGATCCATTTCAGCATATCATTGTCAACCGGCAGTACCGATGTCAGCAACAATGTACCGGCACCTATTGCCAGGGGTGTTGTAACGGTATCAAGGAGGTTATCGATAAACGGTATGTAATAGGCCGCTACTTCAATAAGGGTGGCACTGCCGAAACAGATGATTGCAGGCCAGCTGGAAAGCCATTGAAATCCCTCGGTGAGCGGCAATACACCGGCACGGGCAGCGATGGCTGCCACCAGCATGGGAATAAATACCCTGAAGCCGCAGCTCGCGCTGAGACCAATACCCAGGGCTACAGCAGTAATGGTTTCCTTATCCATCCTGTGAAATAATATTTAAAGATAGAAAATAATTCTGCAGAACTAGTACATTCGGAAATAAAGGAAAGCCTGAGAGGCTGCGTGAGGATTTGCTTTTACGTGCCTGTCAGTATCTGCCGTTCGGTGAGTGTCATCCTGTTTTTCAACAGTACGGAGAACAGCTGTGGGTTGGCTTGTGCGATCGTACATAATTTACATGCGGTTGTATTCGTCCTGTAACTGACCGACCAGCACATAGGCTATTTCTTTGGCTATGCGAAAGTTTTCGGGATAAAGGCTCGTCGGCAACCATCTGGCCTTCATTGACAGCAATATAATTGATACCTCCTGCAACCATGAATCTTGGCTTCACCGTTCAGTATCCTTTCACATTACCGGGTACAGAGACACTCTTTTCGGTGAATGTTTTCTCGACCCCGTCAATGGTCAGCGGCATAGTAACGACAGTGGTCACGGCGGTGGTGTTCTTTGCTGACAGCCGACCAGGCATTTGCGAATAATGAAAGCCGGCAGGGATAAGCAACAGGTTATTTTGAGCTGAATATTACCGGCGACGAGCCCGGAGGGTTGCCACCCTTTTTTCCAGGTTTTCCCTGTGCTCAGAATCGGAGATACTCGGATCTTTAAGTTCAACAAACATCGTACAGGGTAATGTGGGGCAGTCACCGCAATCCCTGTACTTTTTATTATGTATGGAACAATCGAAGAGGGTACATATGCCAGCCGGAGTCCCGGCGGTCCAGAAGGGTTTGCCTTCACTTTCATAACATCCGGGGCACTCTTTTTCAAAATACTGGCATTCACTGCATATCAGACCACAAGCTGAAAAGTTCATTGCATGTTTGTCGGATTAATATTAATACACATGAAGTTAAAAAATTAAAACGAACGGCCATTCAAAAAAAAGCTGTACCCCGGGTAGATACAGCTTTATTCTGTTAGAATTTCTGTTGCTATTCCGACACTGTTTTAATGGCTTTTCCCACAGTAACCCTGTCGGTAAGTTCCATGTTGTTCAGCAATGCCAGTTCATTCATTTTTGCCTGGGGCACGCCGAAATAGGCGAATGCATCGGCCAGTGTCCCGGCTTTCTGCACCTTTTTCACCACGATTCTTTTCGGCTTCACATTGATCTTCGATGCGTCGGTCAGCCTGGAGAAAGATTTTATGGATGATTCCATCGTGGGAGCGAAGGTATTGAAATCAGCTTCGGTGGAAACCCCGTGAAATACATAAAATGTGCTGTTATAATCAATAAAATAGGAAAGGATCATGTTCGTTGACTGTGCCCCCGTTGTCTGATCCTGTGTAACCTGTTTGGATACCGCTGCGATGGCCGGCATCCCGTTGACCGTTGTCTTTGTACTTTGCTGAACGGCCAGCTGATACATTTTAAGGGTGGAATCAGCGGCGCTCTCCAGTGATTTCTGAGGTGCGAGGGTAAAGATGATCAATGCCTTATTTTCAGGTTGTGACATGATCACCTGTGTGGGCTGGTTCTCCAGTTTCCAGCTGGCAGGAGAGGTGAATTTGAATTTCAGTTCGGGATGATAGAAAATGTTTCCTTCCATATATCCCTGCCTCGGGTCTTCCCCATAAATGATCCCGTCAATCAGCTGAAGATAGCTATCGGTATTAACTTTCCATGAAGGATACTTAAGGCTGTCCTGCCAGTATGTGGCACTGGCATTCACAGCATTATAACGGTCGCCGGGATCGGGATGAGTGGAAAGGAACGTGGGGACACCTCCCTGGCTTGAAGCCATATCCATTTTTTTCAGTACCTGGAAAAAATCGGCCATTTTATGGGCATCATATCCAAGGTATGTTGAGTACAGCACGCCCAGTTCATCTGCCTGTCGCTCATCTTCACGACTGAAGGAGAGGAATAACAGCTCCATCCCCTGCAAGGCATACTGGGCATACTGAGCAAATTTCTCCGAAGCGATCATGCCGCCGATCAACAGGAGTTGTGCCATCTGCTGCTTGCTCTGCTGGCTCACCGAATGACGCGCGGCGATATGCCCCATCTCATGGGCCAGTACACCAAGCAGTTCCGCCTCGTTGTTTAGCTGTGCCAGTATTCCACGGGTGAGATAGATATACCCACCGGGAACAGCAAATGCATTCACCACCGGTGAATCCACCACCTTGACATGATATTCAAGCTGCGGACGATGCGATACTTTACCCATTTCCGTTCCTTTTGACTGAACAAACGTCTGGATTTCCGGATCCTGATAAATTCCAAATGTGGCCAAAACCTGTGGATCATACTGGAAGCCAAGCGCAACTTCCTGCGCTTCCGACATTAACATCAACTGCCTTTTGCCGGTTACAGGGTTCACGGCACATGATATGACCAGCAGAACAGCGGCTATGGCGAATAGTACCATCACACTAATACTTACCCTTTTCATCAGTTATTCTTTTAAGATTATTTATGCAGAAACAGAATTAAAAAATAAAAGTAATAAACTCCTTCCGATTACGAAGTACTTTAAGAACATATAATAAAAAAATATAGAAACAAGTATATCGCCTTAGCCCATTCGATATTGCATCGTTGCCGCCCCTTATATTTAACAACCGAATGCCGGCATTAATGATCTGAAAGCCAGAGTATAATGATACACCCGTGGTTGTGTTCTGATGAAAGGAGGGGATTTCTCTGTTATTTTTCGGATTTTTCTTTAAATTAGTAGAATTAGAAGAAGATTATTATTGTTGTTCAACGTTAGTATAATTGAAATATTCAATAATGATTATCCATTAAATCTTTTGCCCTATGAAAAACTCTACCCTAACTTTAATGATTGTTTTACTGGCCTTTTTTTTAACCGCAAAGGTTAATGCCCAGGATGTTGTGGATTTAACTGCGATTGACAATCCCGATATCCTGGTAGATACACTTCCCGATCTGAACAGCGGTGCTGTTGTGCTGTTGAAGCCAGGGATGACATATAACGCGGGAGGCTACGCCTTTACCCAGTCGGTAACGCTGCAGAGCAGCGATCCCTTAAACCTCAACCTCCCAAAGATCCACTGTCAGGCTAACTTTAACTTTGGAAGCGGTGCAACCGTTGACTCCATTATCTTCAGGAATATTGAATTCCTTGGCGGTTATGATGACAGGTATGTCATTAACTCAAATGTAACCGCCACCATTGGAAAGATAATGTTTGATGGCTGTTTTATTCATGATCTCAGGGGAATTTTCAGGATGAAGGATAACGGGCCGGGTACCCTGGACCATTATGTTATTAATAACTCCGTGGTTAACAGGATCAGGGATTACGGGATTATCACCGTGGACGTTAATACCTGGATATGTAACCATATAACCTTTACGAATTCCACCTTCTCAAAAATCAGGGCCTTCATCACCAGCAGGAACAATACCGAATCGGTTACAATTGAGGGATGCACCCTTCATGAGTATACGGCGACCGGGCAGCGGATGTTCCGCTGGAGAGAATCAGGACAGGATAATGTCACGGGAGGTATCACGGTCAGGAATACCCTGTGGGGTACAGGATGGGATGAGTTGTCCACTGACTCAACACTTTTTGACGGCTTCGACGGACTGGGCGCCACCACCTGGACATTTGATAATGTTTATGTCACCAGTGATATGGGCATTGCCGCGGGAAAAGATTCCATCACGGGATTCGACAATCTATACCCCGGATTGTGTACCGATCTGTGGCAGAATCCTGCGGAAGGGAATTTCCATTATAAGGATACTGCCTTTACGGGTATAGGCAATGCCGGCGATCAGCGCTGGGGTGTTGCCTATGGTGACAGCGGCGTCGTATGGAATATCAGTGAGCCTGCCTTTAACGCATTGGGCACCATCGATACCATGAGAACGGTTGCAGGGCTAACCATTTTTGCCAGCAGTGCCTCCCCGGTGACTGTCGATGCGAATGAAAAAGAACTTGATACCCTGACATTCTCTCACCGGCTGAAATTAGGGGGGAGCGGCGCATTCGATGAGAACGGCATACCCTTGAGAAGGGTGCTGACCATTGATCTCATGCGCAGCACAAAGATCACGGTGGCGGCTATGTCTTCCTCCAGCGGCGAGGACAGGCTACTTAATATCGCTGTCGGGAATAAAGACAATTTACTCGGGCAGTTTCCTGCCCTTGGAGCATCACTGACCTCGGGTCACTATAGCTACTACGGCGGGCCGGCAAAACTGTTCCTGTACTCACCCGCCAGCGGGGTCAATATTTATTATATCAGAACTGCCGAGGTGCCGAATATCGATGCCACACTGAACACTCTTGAGGTGGACGACGGCACACTGGTCCCTGATTTTGACCCGGCCGTGCTGACCTATGACCTTGAAGTGCCGTATGATACAACCACTATCATGATCAGCGCCACACCCACCGATCCTAACGCTGCGGTGACAGGTACGGGTGAATTTGTTGTTCCAGGAACGGCAACGGTTGAAGTGACTGCCGAAGATGGCGTAACGAAAAAAACCTATACCATTAATGTAACCGTTGCGGCTCCATCCGACGATGCCACCCTCTCTGCCCTGTCGGTCGATGTGGGAACATTTACCCCCGCCACATTTGATCCGGCCGTGCTGAACTATCAGTTACTGGTTCCCGCGGGGACCACCAGCATCGTGATCACTGCCACACCCACCGATCCTAACGCTACGGTGACAGGCACCGGCACATTTAATTTACCGGGCACCGCAAGCATTGTCGTGACAGCACAGGATGGGACAACTAAAAAAACATATACCATTGTGGTTGCCATCACCGGGATAGATGACATACAGAAATCGGTTCAGAAACTCTACCCCAATCCTGTGGTGGATTACCTCTATGTTGAACAGGCCAAAGGTTCGAAACTGACCATTCTCAATACCCTTGGTGTAGCGGTAATGGAGGTTATCCCCGACAGCAACCGTTACCAGCTGAATGTAACGTCGCTGAAACCGGGCCACTATTTCGTCACCATCGTGAACAAGGATGGTGTTGTGATCAGGAATATGGTCAAAAAATAAACAGACATATTCTTTCCCCGGAATGACGGGGAAAAACAAACATTGTTTTGTTGCAGGAAATTACCCCTGGCTAACCGAAACCAGGGGTAGTTTTTTTTAATACCTGCAGGATGGACGCAAACCAGTGAATGATAGAGCGTAATGCCGGGAAATTATTGAATTCCCACGGAGTAAATTCAGTAATTATTCGGGGTTGACGCTGATACCGGTCAATGTTGCGGGTGCCCTGTTGTACTTGATCATGTCTGTTCATGCACATGAGAGGGATGTACAATGAACAGCAGCGACTGGATCAGCCTGCATTGTGCCGGGATGGGGGAACATGATGGATTCAATTAGTCTGAAGAGTAACGGGGGAAGCAGGGATTGCAGGTTCTGCAATGACTGTGTTCACTAACGAGTCATCACTTCCAGATCGGCCGTCTTAAATACCCTGAATGCTTTATGGCCGAACGTTATATCCAGCCGGTGGATGTATTCCATAAACGTCATGAGAGCCCCGTTACCGTTTAAGGAGTCTCCGAATTTCAGCCTGAATATCCAGCCTTCTTTCCTGAGACCGCCGGTGGGTGTAAGCCATCCTTTTTCTTTCAATGGGACAATTTCACAATGAACATCATGTTTTTCCAGTTCGTCCGCATACCCGAGAAGGGCCGGGTACATACCGGTGATCTTCCGGGACAGGAAAGTTTTGCCGTCCATCTCGGTATATCCTGTAACGGTATTGTATGTGCCATACAGCCCCATGGCCCATAACAATTTCATTAAGTGCTCCCTGCGGTTTTCCAATGTCTGGAGTCTTGCATAAGAGACATCACGCCCAATACATACGGTGGTCAATAGCAGGTATATTTTCATCAGGCTGTCATGCTTCCCGGTAAAATGGTTCCGTGTGACAAACCTCACCCTGGTGGAGAACCTCTTATAATCCCTGAGATCCTTGTCAGACAGTGACTGTCTTAATTTTCCGAGGTGATGAATTCCCGCATAGGGTTCAATAAAAAGCGTATAATCTTTTTCCGGGATATCCCTTTTTGTTTTTCTCGTATATTCTTCACGGCTGAGGATCGTTTGCAGGCTATGTGCCTTTAATAATTCATTACAGGGGAACCCGTTGCAGAAGGCACAATGGTCCATATTATTGACTATAGCGCACCGGCGTACCTTGCAGTTGGCGTAGTATGTTCTTCTTTCCCTGTCAGGTATTGAACAGCCGTCACAAGCCCTCAGCTTTTCTGGGCTTAGTTTTAATTTCAGGTATTTTTCCCAGCCGGCGCTGCACCTCCGCCGGTCATCCATTGTGCTGAGGTTTTTCTTGTACGTGGGGCAATGGACACAGTCACACCCACACTTTGCTATGGCAGGTATCACGGAAGCTGAAAAGTTCTCGTTTATAGGTACTTAAATAATTTTCTGCCGGTTCATGATGAGCCAGGATCCGGCATAGCGACAACGTAACACGAGGTTAGTGAGAGTACTTTTTTACAGGTCATGGTATTGTTCCGAAGTGATGGAAGCCATGTTTGTTTGGAAACGCCGATTAATTATGGTCACTGAATTTCCGGCTGCACGTTTGCCATTCCACCTCACCACCATGCAAGGTAAAAATAATATCAGCTCGGTGGGTGATGGAGGGAAGAAAAAGTACGACGGTGAATATCCATCAGGGGATCTTGTCTTGCCCTGCTAAATCCCTCTCCCGGATTCGTGGTTCTCATCCGTAACCGGTATTGTCATCAGCATTCCTGACTCACACTGACTGACAGTGAAAAGATGATATTCCTGAATAAGGTGATCCCTTATCGTAATATAGTCATTTACGGGGATGGGAACGGATGATCATTCTCCGGCTGTTAAGCCGCAGCAGTCCTTTTCCCGGTGTTGCATGTAAGATAGATGGTTTATTTACCGCTTTTCAGTATTTTCAGGGTTTCTTCTGACGGCTTATTCGGGATGGTTGCCACCACTTCTCCGTTATATTCAAACACTTCCTTGTCATCCTTTGTTACCTCTCCAATGAGCGCCGCATGTTGCGTCTTCGTCCGTATGGCTTTCAACACCTGATCCGCATCATCGGGTGCCACATGGACCACATACCTGGCCTGGGTTTCGCAGATAAGGATTTCCTGGGGAGTGATTCCTTTCACCGATACTGGCACTTTTGACAGGTCTACCCGTGCACCCAGGTTGCCATACCTGGCGGATTCGCATATGGCAGCGCCGATGCCTGCCGCACCGAGATCGGAGCAGGTTTTGATCTTACCCGTGCTAAAAGCGGTCATGGCTGCTTCCATGGCAATACGTTCCTCCCTGAATAATGCTATTGCCGGTCGCATCTCGTCAACCAGTCCGGCCCTGTACAAGGTATCGTTCCCGTCGTTGCCTGTCACACCGATAATAATAATCTTGTCCCCTGCCTGTTTAGCCGGTTTGGTGAGTGGTTTCTCAGTCACCAGTTTTCCGAATACCGAGACAACGACTGCCGGCACAATATCGGAGAAGGAGGTGGAAAAACCTCCCCCGACAATAAATACATCCATAACCTCACACATATCTCTCAACCCTTTGATCATGATGTTCAGTCGTTCCTGGCTGGTCATGATCTTGCATTTGCCGCAGGTACAGTGCCCGGAGAATCCGCAGGGGCCGACAATGACCTGCTGGTCGAGTGGCCTTGTACCGATGAAGTCGAGGAGGAATACGGGCCGGCCGCCCATGGCCACCACATCACGCATAGCGCCGCCGGCGCCGGTAGCTGCGGCATCATAAGGTCTCGGCACACAGGGAGAACAATGGCTTTCCATCTTGGCCACTACAAAACCCTCCGTACCCGGCACACGGAAGACAGCTGCATCATCGTTCATCTCCGGCCCGACAGCCAGAGCGCCCGGCCATACCTTCCCCACCTGCCGGTTTAACTCCTGGAAACTCTTGAAATCGATCACCTTATCAATGTTATGATGCAGATGAACAAACAATCCGTGCATCAACGCTTTTTCAATGGTATTCATTTTTCTTTCTTTTTAGGTTCATGATTGAAACGTATCGAAAACGGGATATTTCTTAAATTCCGGGCAGGTTCCTGAGCGGCTATCCGCACCATTCTTCGGTCTGAAATACATGGTGATACCAATAGTGCTTTGCCGATGGCAAAAGACATTTTTTATTAGCACGCCAAGGTAATCAGTATTTCGCTAATACAATTATCCCACAGCAATAATTCATCAACAAATTACTAAATTCAATATGAACTGACTGACATGCCTGTTGTTATACAAGATGACCACATTGTGGGAGGGAAAAGTGATAAGTACGAGGGGAGATGGTTGAGGGAGATGACAGGGTAATGATAAAAGACTCGTCACCCGTTCAGGCAAATGACGGATGCCTGCGGTGACCGGGCAGATGCCTGTACCGGCGCCGCTATAGAAAAGAAGAACGTGTCATTGCCTTTATCAATAGCATGGCTGGTAAGCAACATCACATCTTCCATACATCTGAAAGAACGGGGACAGATGGCATCGCCGGATAGAATGAATCAAACTGTCACATTAACCGTTGGCTTGGTCTGTCTCTCGGGAGGTATTGATTTGTATTTGG
The DNA here is from genome assembly GCA_034678415.1 of Bacteroidales bacterium. Lineage (GTDB taxonomy): Bacteria > Bacteroidota > Bacteroidia > Bacteroidales > VadinHA17 > JAXDBV01. The sequence continues at coordinate 1,644 of JAXDBV010000169.1, read as the reverse complement.
AACACATCCCGGTTCTTATCCAATGAAAATTATTGAATTCGCTCTCATATAATTCAGTAATTTCCCGTTGAGCCAAAATGCCGCGCACAACAAGCAATGCATGTATTGTGACGTAAGTCCGGGAGCAAGGGTGTTTATAAAACAAACGTCGCCTCTGCCCACCGATGAAGGGATACAATAATCCCCTTACCGGGAGTTGACAGGATCGTTGTACACCTGCCGGGGATGCGGCATTCCGTTCAGGTTACTGTTTCTTTTTGATGGTACAACCAATGGCTTTGGTGAAAGTCACCGTGGGATCTATCCCGGCCAATAAGGCTTCGAGGGCGTTGACCAGGTATTTCTCTGTCACCTGATCAGGATCCTGATAATTATTATCGATCGCCCCGATGTACCTGACATACAGCTTTTCTCCCTTTTTTGTCAGCACATAAACATGAGGGGTACGTGTAGCGCCATAGGCATTGACAACCGTCTGGCTGGCATCGTACAGGTAAGGAAAGGTAAACCCTTTTTCACGGGCACGTTTTTGCATCATCTCGTATGAATCATCAGGCTGTATGGTGGCATCGTTGGGATTGATGGCGATGACCGGGAATCCTTTCGGTTTATATTCCTTGTCGATCGCGATGATACGATCCTCGTATGCCTTGGCATACGGGCAGTGGTTGCAGGTGAAGATTACAACAAATCCTTTTGCGTCGGGATACTGGTTAAGGCTCACCATTTTGCCATCCACATTCTTCAGATCAATGGTGATGGCTTCGTCGCCCACCTTATACCCCTGACCATTGACAGACGATGTCATTATGAGTGTGACCAGGACAGAAATAATTGCTTTCATGGCATTTTGATTTTATTTTTAATCAGACGGTTAAGCTCTTCATAGGTAAAGCTTTGTTCATAGAAATGTCGTTCATTCCCGCGGTAAATGAGGCTGGCCGGTATGGAACCGCTCCAGCGGGAATCCACCCTATCGATCCAGCGGTTGAAATCGGGATCGTTCAGCAATACAACCCGCGAGCGGATGATGTTTTTATTGATGAAAGGGATTACCCTGTCATTCAGGGATGTTACCGCATCAAGGCTCACCAGGATCACACTGAACTTACTGCCGGCCATCTCACCCGCCACTCTTTCAATATCCGGTAACTCTCTTATGCACGGACCACACCAGGTGGCCCAGAAATTCACCAGGTAAAGGGTGTCGTTTGCCTGGTGCAGCATGGGCTCCAACTGGCTGAACGTGAGAACGGGAATATGCTGGCCGCCGGCCCGGGGCAGCCAGACCGCCAGGAACAGACTTGTCGCGAAGACGAGCTTTTTCATAATACCATGAGCTAACCTGACAAGGATAACAATACAGCTATGGCAATTGTTTAATCAGGCCGGCAAAACCGGTAGATAATTTCCGCTGAAGGATATACGTTCTGGTGAGGGGGTTGGACAGAAGCGATGATAAGGTGGATGGAGGACTGCCAGCCCGAAGTTATGGCTGCAGTCAACTGCCAGGGATGCATCTTTTCCCTGCATGGAAGGCGGGTGTGGTATGGTTGCAGAGAGGGGAGAGGGGGCCGGTTGGCGCGCGGGTTGCGTCACCACGCTGAAACGAAAAGAGGACCGGGAGTGTTGTGCGGTGGCGGG
>JAXDBV010000168.1:0-9865 GCA_034678415.1 Bacteroidales bacterium | reverse complement strand
GTAAAGGCTTCGGAAACCCCTATTGAACTGGTGCGGAACAGGCTGTCGTATGTAAAGGACAGGTGGACACCGGAAAATAAAGACAGTGAGAATCCATCATTCGTAACCTTCAGCAACACTTATGCTTCGAACAGCCGGCTGATCGAAGATGCTTCGTTTCTGCGAATGAAGAATGTAAGATTAAGTTATACTGTACCGTGGAAAAAGGTCAGATCACTGAATGTCTTTGTTTCGGCACAGAACCTGTTCACTTTGACCAAATATCGTGGATATGATCCGGATGTAAGCTCTTTAGGTGACTCAGAGATCCGTGTGGATTATGGTGCATACCCGCGTGCCAGGATCTATACATTCGGTTTCAATGTTGGACTATAAAACTTACGGAAATGAAAAGGATTATCATTATATTGATCATAATTTTACCGCTTTCCGGTTGTGAAAACCTGCTTGACGAGGAAGTATTCTCCCGGTTTGGCGCAAGTAACTTCTATAAAACCGAAGCAGATGCAGTGGCATTGCTCAATGCAGCCTATTCAACATGGGCCGATTACAGTACTATTCACCGTGAATGGCTTAACTGCGGCGAAGGGACAACGGATATCTTCTTCGAAACAGGAGGAGGGATTTACACGCATATGCAACCTGTACAAGATTTTGTCTGGGATGCAGGTAACTCATATATGAGCAGTATGTGGAACAGATTCTATAAAGGAATATTTTATACCAATGTTGTAATTGATCATGTTCCTTCCATTGATATGAACGAAGAAAAGAGAGCACAGATGGTAGCCGAAGCCAGGTTCCTGAGAGCATGGAATTATTATCATTTGTATGATCTCTGGGGGCCTGTGCCACTGCTGACAACAAGCAACACTGCGCCACAGGACAGACCGGCCCGGGCAACAAATGAAGAAATGCTGGAATTTTTGGAAGAGGAATTTATCGCGGCCAGCGAGGGATTGCCGCTGACACAGGATGAATTCCCGAGGGCAACAAAAGGAGCTGCCCTGGGCTACCTGTCACGGTTCTACCTTAACCAGAAACGATGGGAGGAAGCTGCTGAAACGGCTCAACTGATCATTAACAGTCAGGTATATGACCTTTTTGTGGGAGATACCAGCAGGGCCGAACTGTTTGATGTGAAGAATGAAAGGGACAACGAGTTTATATATGTCGTACCCTACAGCACCAGTGGAATGGCAAACCAGTATTCCAGCCATGCTGCCCCGCCGAATTTCCAGTTCAAATATCCTCCGCATATCAACTATGCCGCCCAGTTCAGAATCCGCGATGCATTCCTGAACACATTCGATCCCAATGACCAGCGTCTGGATGCATTCCTGTTCAGCTATCTGAATACCAGTGGACAAACCATCATTCTGGGGACGGATAACAAGAGAAGTTTTAAATTCCCCGAAGATCCCAACCAGGTGGGTGGTGGCCAGAGCAATGATTTCCCGCTGCTGAGGTTCGCCGATATTCTCCTGATGAGGGCAGAAGCACTGAATGAGATCGACGGACCTACACAGGAAGCCCTCTCCCTGATCGATTCAGTACGCCATGTCGCGGGACTGGGTAGCCTGAACTTGGCAGATTTCCCGGATAAGGCCAGCTTGCGCGATCATATACTGATAGAAAGAGGATGGGAATTTCACACCGAAGCCCTGCGGCGCACCGACCTCATCCGCCATGGAAAGTTCATCGAACAGGCAGTGGCCAGAGGAAAACCGGCACAGGAGCACCACCTGTTGTTCCCGATACCTTTGCGGGAGATACAGACCAATGAAAATATTGTACAAAATAATGGTTATGATTAGGATTTGGTAATTTATCTCCATTAAAACCATCGATCATTATTGAAAATATGGAAAACAGGCTGATGCTTTTTGCCGGTCGGCCTGTTTTTCCATTATTTAACAATTTATACCCTGATAAAATGAAAAATGTTGTAAACCGTCTCATTCGCAATAAACAGTATGTAATTACCACCATCAGTGTATTGCCGGTATGTTTCACGGGTTGTAACCAGGAACATGCCATGGACAACGAATTCGTGAGTGGATTGCCGAATGTTGTACTGATCAATGCCGACGATCTCGGATACGGTGATGCCGGTTGTTACGGGGCAACGAAGGTGAAAACTCCGAACATGGACAGGTTGGCCCAACAGGGGTGCCGCTTTACCGATTTTCATTCGGCATCGGCGGTTTGTTCACCTTCCCGTTATGCATTGATCACCGGCAGGTATCCCAGTCGTGCGGATCTGTGGGGACCACTGAACCTGACTTCACCTTTATCGGTTGATACTACTCAGATGACGATCGCCAAAATTATGAAGCAGGCTGGGTATGCCACGGCAGTGATTGGGAAATGGCATCTCGGGTTTGGAATGAACCAGCCGGTGGACTGGAACGGAGAACTGAAACCGGGCCCGCTCGAGCTGGGTTTTGATTATTATTTCGGTGTACCGGTGTTGAACAGCTCACCTCCCTTCGTGTATGTCAGGAATCATCATGTAGCCGGCCTGGATCCGGCGGATCCGTTTGTGTATGGGGAACGGGCTGCCACAGACTCATTTCCTGAAAAAATGGGGTATAACGGCATTGGCGGTGCGAAGAAGGCACATGCTCTTTATGTCGACAGGATGGTTGGCACTACATTAAAGGATACGGCAACCTGGTGGATCAGGAACCATAAAGACGAACGGTTCTTCCTCTATCTTGCCACCACCAATATACACCACCCTCACACTCCCGCTCCACAATTTGTCGGAACCAGCGATGCAGGCCGTTATGGCGACTTTATCCATGAACTGGACTGGATCGTGGGGGAAGTGATGAAAACATTGGATGAAGAAGGCCTGGTCGACAATACCCTCCTGATCCTTACCAGTGATAACGGAGGGATGTTAAACGCCGGTGGCCAGGACGCATGGAAAGCCGGTCACCGACTGAACGGCGATCTGCTGGGATTTAAATTTGATGCCTGGGAAGGCGGTCATCGTGTGCCTCTTATCGCCCGCTGGCCGGGAAAAATAAAGGCCGGAACCACATCCGGTGTAATGTTCTCCAACGTTGACATGCTGGCAACGTTCGCTGCATTGGTTAATTATGCACTGAAGGAAGGAGAGGGGCCCGACAGCTATAACGCCCTTCCCGCCCTGTTGGGGAAATCTAAAAAACCTGTCCGCGATATGCTGGTGATAAGCCCGCGCCAGAAAACACATATCGCAATAAGGAAAGGCAGGTGGATATATATCTCTTCCCGTGACGGGGGAGGATTCAATGGTACAGTGCCAGGAGATCACCGCCTGGGAGGTGCTGCAGCTCACCTGTTTACGCATCAGACCAACAGCGATATCGAGAACGGAAAAATAAAGGCTGACGCCCCGCCGGCACAACTCTATGATCTCAAAAAAGATATTACCCAACAAAGGAACGTGTATAATGAACGTCCGGAAATTGCAAATGAACTGAAATCACTTCTCGAAGAGACCATACAAACAACAAATCATTCACGAAAAGAATAGGTATATGATTTTTTTTTATTTTTAAAAATGAAAATCAGTCCAAACAAAAGGCAAGAAAAATCCTCTTCTCCGGTTTGGAATGAATGTACACGTGCGATCCGGCTTATCAGGAAGAATGCAGGTTCTGAGGTCCTTTAAATTACGCATTGTTTGAGTTCAATGGAAATATGTTTAATAAACTGTATCGTATGAAATCCTTAAAGAATACCGTTTGGGTACTGACATTCATTTTTTGTTCGGTTCCTGTATTATTGAATGCCCAGGTGGAATTCCGCGCCCATGCTTACACTGATCTCTGGAGAGGACTCAGGACCGACACCTTGTTCCCGTCAGGAATATTAGGATATGAAAAGAATATTTCCATCTTCACGCCCCAGGATTTCAGGAAGCTGCCCGGTGAACAGTACCCGCTGATTATCATGTTTGACCGGCAGGGACTGGACCTGACCAATTTCCTGATCCATTCCATTGATGTTCTTGAGAATTCGGGACAGATCCCCAGGATGGTTGCGGTATCCATCGAATCGGGCGGGCTGCCCGGCGACCGCACCAGGGAGGCCAAGTGGAGCATCGACGGCGGTGATGCATATGGCGAAAAATTCGATGAGTTCGTGTTCAGGGAACTGGTGCCGTATATGCTCGAACATTACAGCATCGACAGGAACCAGATCATTGTGTATGGACATTCCTGGTTCGGGTATCACAGTTCCATGATCCTCGTGAAATATATACCCGATCTGTTCGCGGTAATATCGGCCAGCCCGTGCTGCCTCACCACCGAACGGATTGATGAAATTGTACAGGCAGTGAAAAACACAGCGAACCGCAACCGAAAGTTTTTCTTCAGGGTGGCCTCGGGACATGATATCGGCGATAACCTGGATGTATACAGGGAACTCACCGGAAAGATTTCCATACTTCGACTGCCGGAAATGTTTGACTATAAACCCACCTGGTATTATGCAGCCATGCATTTTGAGGTGCCGATATTGCTGTTCCTGCAATCGCTGTATGAGATATATGCCGTATGGGCCGACCTGGCATTTGCCTATTCCGACCCGCAGAATAACCCTACATACAATGATGCAGCCCTGTATGACAGCCTGCAGCAGCGGTGCGATAAGTTTTACGGATTCCATATCCCGTTCTCCGACCGGCATATCGAATGGAGGTCGGAATACTACCGGTTTGTAAGGAATGAGAAAGTGACTTTTGAAGGCAGGATTGCCACCTGGAAGTTCATGGTAAGTAAATACGGCGCCAGCCCTGAAGCATATTATAACATTGCCAGCAATTATTATTTGCTGAATCAGGTGGATTCGGCCAAGGTATATATGGACAGGCTTCTCTCCCTTCAGCTTACGGAGGACTGGAAGCAGAAGGCAAAGGAACTCACTGAGGAGATGACTGGTAACTGACAGGATAGCATCTCTGCCCGATGATAACGATCCTGCAGCCCCTTCAGTCTCACCATACCGGTACACCATAACCATTGACTGCTGATTTTTTACCTTCATCTGCAAATAGCTCTTTAAAAATTTTTGCATAGAATAAAAAAAAATTATATTTGTTTATTCGACCAGGCATTGTAAATATCAGAATATCAACGTTATATATATAATATGATCCCGTTATCCTTGTCCCCGTATAAAACCAACCGTTGGTGAATTATGTAAATGTTTTTTTGATGAAATGCTTAAACGTTTGAGCTTCATGACATTATCCGCACAGCCACGGAAAATGAAACCGCAAAAATGATTGCCATATAAATTGATTTCTGATAATAAAAACCAAAAGCCATTGAGACAGTGTTGAATGATCTGTCGTTAACATCATAAATCCTATACCAATGAAAAAGTTATCCATCATTTTGTTACCGTTATTATTCAGTCTTTATGATCCTGGCCTTTATGCCCAGAAAAAAGCCCTCACATTCGAAGATGTCGAGACATGGAACAGGATTACAGAAAAGATCATCTCGCCTGACGGGAACTGGATCGCCTATAAAACAGAACCCTGGAGAGGCGATTCGAAAGTATTCCTGTATTCCGGTAAGGGAGATAAAAAAGGAGAATTTCCTTGTGGTTCAGAAATAACAATCACCAACGATTCCAGGTACCTGGTGTTTCGTATCAAACCTGCCTATGAGGGGTTAAGAACCCTGAAAATGAAGAACACCCCGGTGAAAGACATGCCGATCGATATCCTGGCGATCTTTAACCTGAACACGGGAAAGCTCGATTCGGTGAAGAACATTATGAACTATAAGATTCCGGCGGCGCAGGGCGGATGGCTGGCATACCAGACTAAGGAAGAAACAATACCATCAGGACCCTCCGGCAGGAACCTTTATCTGAAAAACCTTGAAACGGGGAAGGTCATTTCCTGGAACAATGTAACCGAATATCTTTTCCCTGAAAGCAGCAGAAAGCTCTTTTTCGTGTCATCCGGTAATGGGATTTCACCGGAGGCCGGTATTTACCGGTATGACCCGGAGACCGGAAAAACCGTCATGATCATATCCGGTGATAACGAATACAGCCAGGTAACCCCATACGAAACAGGCGATAAACTGGCTTTCCTGCTCAGACCGAAAAATCAGGGCAAAGAGCAGGATTTCAGTCTTTATCACTGGACAGGCGAGGGTGAAGCGAAGGCAGTTGTCATGAATAACCACCATGCCTTACCCCGGAGCTGGAGGATCAGTGAAAACGGAAGGGTGTCATTTTCCGGGAACGGCGCCAGGATCTTTTTCGGCACTGCACCCGTTCTTCCCCGACGGGATCCCTCTATTTCGGATGATGAATTCCCCGTGCTTGACGTATGGCACGGCGGCGAAGGACTGTTGCATACCGTTCAGCTTGTGAACAAGGAACGGGATCTGAAAAGTACCTACATGGCCGTGTATGACCTGAACAATGGCCAGGTACTGCAAATTGAAACGGAAGAAATACCACAATCACAGCTGATCAGCAACGGAAATGCAGACCAGGTGCTTCTCTATACCGGCAAGCCCTACGAGCTGGAATCAACCTGGGATCCGCTGTATTATGATGTGTATCTGTTGGACCTGACAAACGGAAGACAGCAGTTGATCAAAAAGAACATCCGTTCCGTGTTCCAACCTTCGCCGGGAGGTAAATACCTGTATTGGTTTAACTATGATGACTATTCATATTATACCTTTAACATCGCAACCGGAAAAGAGTATCGCATTACCGAACCCGGCACGATCAGGGCGGAGATCGAAACCAATACCACGTTTGATGTCAATGAACCATACGGTACTGCCGGTTGGCTGGAAGATGACAAGGCGGTACTGATTTATGACAGGTTCGATATCTGGAAGGTGGATCCGGAGAACAACACGAAGCCAATAAACATGACGGTGAACGGACGAAAGGATAATATATCTTACCGGCTTATCCGTTTTGAAAAGCAGGGAGTGGGTATCGCTGAAAAAGAGGCGCAATATCTGATCGGCACCAATGAGGTTACCCGAGCAACAGGATACTATTCATGGGATTTAAGAAAACAGGCCGTTCCGGAAATATTAACAGGAGGAAAGTATAAATTGTCGGAACCCGTGAAGGCGGAAAATGCAGGGACAATTATTTATACAAAAGAAACCTTTGAGGTATTTCCTGATCTGCTCCTGTCGGATCTTACTTTCCGTAACAGTACGCGCATCAGCAATGCCAATCCTCAGCAGGAAGAATTCTGGTGGGGAACCGCGGAACTGTATGCATGGACATCGCTCGATGGTATAAAACTGGAAGGTATGTTGTTCAAACCTGAGAACTTTGATCCTTCCCGCAAATATCCGATGATCGTTACATTCTTCCACAAATCATCGGGGGAGCTCTTCAACCACAGAACGCCTGAATTCCACAGTTCCAGAATCGACTATCATTACTACGTGAGCAACGGGTATCTTATTTTCAATCCTGATGTATACTTCAATGACGGGTACATTGGAGAAAGCGCCTATAAATCGGTGATGCCGGGAGTGACGGCCCTTATCAGGGAAGGATTTGTGGATCCCGAAAAGGTTGGGGCTTGTGGTCACAGCTACAGCGGTTACCAGCTTGCATATATTGCTACTCGCACCGACCTGTTCGCATGCATAGAGACAGGGGCTCCGGTGGTGAATTTCTTCAGCGCCTATGGCGGGATCAGGTGGGAAACAGGCAGGTCAAGAGCTGGGCAGTATGAGCATGATCAGACACTGGCAACCCCCTGGGAAGCCCCCCTCCGTTTCCTGGAAAACTCCCCCATATACGCCGCCGATAAGATAACAACACCCATCCTTATCCTTCACAATGATGAGGACGGGGCTGTGCCCTGGTATCAGGGTATTGAGCTTTTCATCGCCCTGAGGAGAATGTATAAGCCTGTCTGGCTGCTCAACTATAACGGTGAAAAGCACGGAATAAGACAGTTGAAGAACAGAAAAGACTTCCAGATACGCATGTCGCACTTCTTCAACCATTATCTTAAGGATATGCCTATGCCTGAGTGGATGAACAAAGGCATCCCTGCCATCAGTAAAGAGGTTAACCTGGGCTACGAGATCAAAGACTGACCTTCTTTCATGCCTGGATTTTACTGGCATGAGGGAGGCAGGCTATAATAAATATTGTGAATGTTAGAAATGTACCGTTTGAACTATTGCTAATAACCAATAAATCAAATAACTATGCAACACAGAAGGATTTTTTTCATCGCGGTTCTTGTTATCGCTACCGGACTTTCAGGCATTTATTGCCAGACACTGGAGTCCATTAAGAAACCGCAGGCGGGTAAAAGCATGAGGGCTACCAGCGGGAATCCCGACAACAACAGTGACGCCTGGCATTTTAAACCGGGTGAAACCAGAACCATAGGGCTACTGAAAGGTCCCGGTGAGATACGGCACATGTGGTTTACCGCCTTCTCGGAAAACATCCGATATCCCAGGGCTTTTGTACTACGGATATACTGGGACGGATCCGACGTGCCTTCGGTGGAAACACCGTTCGGTGATTTCTTTGCAGCAGGCAATGGTATGAGGGCTGAAATATATTCCTTGCCGGTGAAGGTGAGCTCCTTTGGCCGCGGATTCAATTGTTACTGGCCCATGCCGTTCGCTAAAGAGGCCAGGATCACCCTCACGAATGAGTCAGACGAGTATTCTGCCGGATCACACTTCATGATTGACTGGGTTCAGTATGAACCGGGTACCCTGAACGATATCATGTACTTCCATGCACGCTATAACCAGGATTACAACCCTGTTCAGGGCGAATTTTATACGGTTTTTGAAGGAAAAGGAAAGGGACACTATGTGGGAACGGTGCTTTCATCTCTTAACCGTGTAGGACACTGGTATGGTGAAGGCGATGATATTTGGTACATCGACGGGGAGAAGAGGCCAAACCTGTACGGCACCGGGCTTGAAGACTATTTCAATGAAGCCTGGAACATGCGGGTGCATTCCAGCCTGTACACCGGTTGCACCATTTTCGAGCCCCGAGCCATCGATGCCAGGATCACATCCTATCGCTGGCATATTCCCGACCCGGTGATCTTCAACAAATCACTGAAGTTCCAGCTGGAACGCACGGGATTTATCCTCGACTCACTGGGGGAGATGATCACCTCCCACGGGCACCGGCCCGATTACTGGTCATCCGTATCGTACTGGTACCAGGATAAAGTGGCCGAACCGTGGTGCCCATTCCCTTCTTACAAGGATAGAGTGCAACCCGAGATTGTTCTTCATCTCCCACAGGTCATTCAAACCATCCGGCATTCCGACGCTGTAAAGCTCGTCGTCAATCCCTACAATCGCGCCACCTATACCAAGCCCTGGTTCCAGGCCCAGAATGACAGAATTGGATCATGGATCGAGATCCCTTTTGAGATCAAGGAGAACGGCAGGTATTCCATGTCACTGTTCCAGCATCTGAGAGAAGATAACGGGATATGGAAAGTGTATGTAGACGGGAAGGAAGTATACGAGGCAGGTGAGGTACAGATTGCCGGCGGATATGAAGTAGATAAAGTACGGCAGATGCCGGTGGAGATGATCAATACCACCCTCGATTTCTACAACATCTTCCAGAAAGAAGAGCATGAAGATTATATTTACGGGCAGAGGCGTGAAAGGAAAATCGGATTGTTCAGGTTCATACCCGGAGTACATACCCTGAAACTGGTATGTGTCGGTTCCAATCCGCTTTCGGCTCACCCTGAAACGGGAAACCTGAGGTATAACCTGTCGGCAGATGTGCTGTCACTGCGCAAATTCCCGGATAAAGGACTGGATGAATGGATAAGGAAAGAAATTGAAGC